>JBEPVS010000062.1:0-12393 GCA_041690875.1 Gammaproteobacteria bacterium | reverse complement strand
TTCAGAAGACAGCTTAGTCCAGTTCTAAACAGCCCGGAAATCGGGGACAAGGTCACGCGCTGAGGTAATAGCTCCGTGCTGTCGGCGCGCGCATCCCGTAGCAACGAGCCCGTGATTGCCACCAGCGCAATCCCGGTGAAAATTCCAGACACAGTTCGAAGTGGCATTGGCGAGGATCTCCTGACGCTCTTTATTACGAAAATCGACCCGCAGGTTAGCGGCCGTGGGCACTCGCGGCCAGTCCCACGCACCTGCTGTTACTGACCGAGGTGGCCAGTGGGCGCAGTCGTTTGACCGGTTGGCGCCGCCCCCACACCGGAGTAAACGAGGATTTTCACCTTGCCGCTGTCGCCTGCCTGCTTCGTCTTACCGAGTCCCATGGTCTTGACCCGCGTATCGTCCACTGCAAAGGTTTGTACCAGGTAATCGCGAACACCCATCGCCTGAGTCTGTGTGAGCGTCCGCTCCTTTTCGCTGTCGCCCACCATGCCCGCGGAGACAACCACTACGGCCACACCGAATCCGTTCTTCTCGAGGAACTGGCCCGCTTCGTCAAGGACCTTCTGATTCTTGAGCTTGACGCCATCCGCCTTGTCGAAGAGGTCCCCCACTTCATAGGCAAACTCCTTCAGCGCCCGCTTGGCAGGCAATCGGGCCGTTGCGTGCTTCGTCAGATCGCCCGCGTCCTCGTAACCTCGCCGATTGAAGAATCCGCGGAGCAGGAAATTCTGTCTGAGTGCTTCCATGTCTACCTGGACAGCGGCCAGCGTGCTCTTTACCTGTAGCGCCACCGAATTGGCCACATCCGCCACGTCCACGGTCGGTTCACTGTGGATGGCATCGCCATCTTCGACTGTCGCCGCTTCCTTCGAGCCCAGGGTGATTTCCACGTACTTATCACCCAGGATGCCTTCCGTCTTGATCGCTGCAATGGAGTCTTTCCGCAGGACGCCCATGGTCGCTTTGCGCATCTTCATGACCACAGTCACCGTTCGATCCGGCGGCCTGGAGAGGTCGATCTCACTAACGGTTCCTTCGCGCAGCCCGCCAACGCGCACGTCCGCGCCCTTATTCAAGCCCACCACATTCTGGAAGCCCGCTTTCAGGCGATAGGTCGAGTTGAACAAAAAATCCTTATCGCCGATCAGGAACACTCCGGCCGCCAGAATCAGCAGAGCGACCACGATGAAGATTCCCAATCCCATCGAATTCGATTTAGTCTCCATCTATGCGCCCGCCTTCAGGAATTGGACCACGAAGTTGTCGCGGCTCTTTTGCAGGTGTGCAAAGGTGCCCTCGACCACAATAATCCCATCACGCAGGAGCGCCATCCGGTCCGAGACCACCCGCGCACCGTGAATGTCGTGCGTGACGATAATGGAGGCCATGTTGCGTTCCTGCTGCAGCTTGAGGATCAGTTCGCCGATTTCTCCGGCGGTAATCGGATCAAGTCCTGCCGTGGGCTCATCGAAAAGCAGGATCTCGGGCGACAAGGCCAGCGCACGCGCCAGACCGACACGCTTTTGCATGCCACCGGATATATCCGCAGGCATCTTGTCGAAGTCCTTGTCCAGACCCACGCTCGCCAACAGTTCTCGCACCCGCTGCCGCCGCTGGGCCGCGGTCAAATCCGTATGCCGCTGCAGCGGAAAGGCTACGTTCTGTTCGACGGTCAAGGAATCGAACAGCGCTGCGGACTGGAACAGAAAACCAATCTTCTTGCGAATGTCGCGCAACTGTTCCGGTGCCAGACCCACGATCTCCTGGCCGCGGATCCGAATGGAACCGGAATCCGGCTGTTGCAGGCCGATCATCAATTTCAACAACACGCTCTTCCCTGTACCACTACGCCCAAGCACCGCCAAGGTCTCCCCCTGCGCCACTTCAAGATTGATGCCGCTCAGCACTTTTTGCGCGCCGAAAGCCTTGCGCAGTGATTTCACCTGGAGGGGCGGCGGTGTCGGTTGAATGGCCATGCCCGCCTCAGGGAAAAAATACCAGGATAAAGCGCACCAAAACGACGTCCGCCAGAATGATGCCGAGCGAGCAAATAACCACAGCGCTGGTGGCAGCGCGTTCGACACCTTGGGTGCCGCCGCGCGACCGCATGCCCTGAAAGCACGCCACCAACCCAATGATGAGACCAAATACCGCTGTCTTGATCGTGGGCGGCAAAAAGTCATTGAAGGTGAGACTTCGAAAACCGGCATGTACGAACAAACGCAGCGATGTGGGTTCCAGGAGTGTGTTGGTGACCCATCCCATCAGGATGCCGCAGAAGTCCGCCACCAGGGTGAGCAAGGGGAGCATCAGGACGCAGGCCAGTACCCGCGTCGCCACGAGATAGTTGTAGGGATCGACGGCCGAGGCCTCGATGGCATCGATCTGTTCGGTGACCTTCATCGCGCCCAGTTCGGCCCCGATACCCGCGCCGACGCGGCCACCGACGACCAGTGCCGTGATAATCGGTCCGCTCTCCTTGATGATGGAGATGACAATGACTGCGGGCAGGAATGACTTGGCTCCGAAACGCAGCAGACTGTCGCGGGTCTCAAGGGCCAAGACCGCTCCGGTGGCGGCGCCAGCGAGCGCTACCAGCACCATCGACTTGGTGCCCACCTCATCCAGCTGGCGGAGGATCTCCTGGCCTTCGTAGGGACGACGAAAGGCCGAGCGAGCCAATCGGCCGCAGAAGATACCCAAGTCTCCGAACCACTCGAAAAACCTGACCAGCAAGGACATGCTCCCAACCCAATAGTCTTTTAAGGTTGTTCACAACGACGCCAGGTAGTCTGTTCGCTGGCGCACCGTGGAGCGCAGTGGTCAATGGCGTTGTCGCGGTCGACGTCGATCAGGAGAGGGGATGGTGGGTGCTGAGGGGATCGAACCCCCGACATTCGCCTTGTAAGGGCGACGCTCTACCAGCTGAGCTAAGCACCCCGCGTATCAGGGTCGCGGCCAGTGTAGACAGTCCCTAGTGAGCCTGCACGGGCTTCGGGCTGCGCGTCTTGCCGCGGCGCTTGACGCCGGCGACAGGCGCCGCATCAGCCACAGCTGCGACCTGCACGCGCGGTGCGGGCCGCGCAGTCAGCGCGATTTCCAGCACCTCGTCGATCCAGCGCACCGGACGAATGTCGAGCTTGCCCTTGATGTTGTCGGGAATCTCGACCAGATCCTTGCGGTTCTCCTCGGGGATCATGACGACGGCGATGCCGCCGCGCTGCGCCGCGAGTAGTTTTTCCTTGAGTCCGCCGATCGGCAGCACTTCGCCGCGCAGCGTGATCTCGCCGGTCATCGCGACGTCGGAGCGCACCGGGATGCGCGTCAATGCCGAGACCAGCGCAATGCACATGCCGATGCCGGCGCTCGGGCCGTCTTTCGGCGTGGCGCCCTCGGGCATGTGCAGGTGCACGTCGTTCTTTTGATAGAAGTCGGGTTCGAGCCCGAGCACGTCGGCGCGCGAGCGCACGACCGACATCGCCGCCTGGATCGATTCCTGCATCACTTCGCCGAGCTGGCCCGTGTGCTGCAACTTGCCCTTGCCGGGCACCACAGCGGCTTCGATCGTCAGCAATTCGCCGCCGACTTCCGTCCACGCGAGGCCCGTGACCTGGCCCACGCGGTTCTGGTCTTCGACCTTGCCATAGCGGTGCCGGCGCACACCCAGGTACTTGTCGAGGTTGCGCGGCGTGACCGCGATGCTCTTGTCAGCCGTCTTGTCCTTGTTAAGCAGCAGCTGCTTGACCGCCTTGCGGCTGATCTTGGCGACTTCGCGTTCAAGGTTGCGCACGCCCGCTTCGCGCGTGTAGTAGCGCACGATGTCGAGCAGCGCCGGGTCCGAGATCTTGAGCTCGCCAGCCTTCAGGCCGTTCTGCTTGATCTGCTTCGGCACCAGGTAGCGCCGAGCGATGTTTTGTTTTTCATCCTCGGTGTAGCCGGGCAGCCGGATCACTTCCATGCGATCGAGCAGCGGCGCTGGAATATTCATCGAGTTCGCGGTGCACACGAACATCACCTCTGACAGGTCGAAGTCGACCTCGAGGTAGTGGTCGGAAAAACTGCCGTTCTGTTCCGGGTCGAGCACCTCGAGCAGCGCCGAAGACGGATCGCCGCGGAAATCCATCGCCATCTTGTCGACTTCATCGAGCAGGAACAGCGGATTGTGCACGCCGGACTTGGCCATGTTCTGCACGATCTTGCCGGGCATCGAACCGATGTACGTGCGCCGGTGGCCGCGGATCTCGGCCTCATCACGCACGCCGCCGAGTGACATGCGCACGAACTTGCGGTTCGTCGCGCGCGCCATGCTCTGGCCGAGCGAAGTCTTGCCGACGCCCGGAGGACCGACGAGGCAGAGGATCGGGCCTTTGATCTTCTCGACGCGCTGGAGTACGGCGAGGTACTCGACGATGCGCTCCTTGACCTTGTCGAGGCCATAGTGGTCCTGGTCGAGCACCTTCTGGGCGTTGGCGATGTCCTTGTGCAGCCGCGTGCGCTTCTTCCACGGCACCTTCACCAGCCAATCGACGTAGTTGCGCACCACGGTGGCTTCGGCCGACATCGGCGACATCATCTTCAGCTTGTTGATCTCGGCGGTGGCCTTCTCACGGGCCTCCTTGCTCATGCCGGCCTTCGCGACCTTCTGCTCGAGCTCACCGATCTCGTTCGTGCCATCTTCCATATCGCCGAGTTCTTTCTGGATGGCCTTCATCTGCTCGTTCAGGTAGTACTCGCGCTGGCTCTTTTCCATCTGCGATTTGACGCGTCCGCGGATGCGCTTCTCGATCTGCAGCACGTCCATCTCGCCTTCGATGGCGACCAGCACATGCTCCAGTCGCTTGCGCACGTCGAGGATCTCCAGCACTTTCTGTTTCTCGGAAAGCTTGAGCGCCATGTGCGCGGCGACCGTGTCGGCGAGGCGCCCGGGCTGCTCGATGCCGGCGAGCGCGGTCAGCACCTCGGGCGGCACTTTCTTGTTGAGCTTCACATACTGTTCGAACTGCGAGACCACCGAGCGCACCAGCACATCCATCTCGCGCTCTTCGTACTGATCGGAATCCTGCTCGACGGCGACGACGGCCGCGTAGTAGTTGCCGGGCGCGTCGCCGGCCGTGCCGGACAGACCCAGGCCGATCTGCAGCACGCGCGCGCGATCGACGCCTTCAACCAGAACCTTGACGGTGCCATCGGGAAGTTTCAGCAGCTGCAGGATCGTCGCGACGGTGCCGAAGCCGTGCAGGTCCTCGAGCTTCGGATCATCGACATCGGCCTGCTTCTGCGCGACCAGCATGATGCGCTTGTCGGCATGCATCGCCGCATCGAGCGCCTGGATCGATTTCTCGCGTCCCACGAACAGCGGAATCACCATGTGCGGATACACGACCACGTCACGAAGTGGCAGCACCGGCACGCGTTGGACGGGGACGAGCGAGGTGGATTCAGGTTCCTGGTTCACGGTGGATCCTTATATGAAGCCGGCGCTGCAAAGGGCGCAGCACCTTTCAATGCCAATGGGGGCACGCCTCGCTGAATTCAACGGCGGGCCGTGCCGTAACTGAAGGGGCCGTAACTGAAGCGCCGTAACGGCGAGCTCAGGCGTGACCAATGCCACCGGCCCGGCGCGGTTCCTCGACGGGCGCCAGGCGCCCTTCCTCGGATCCATAGACGATGTAGGGCTTGGTTGTGCCCTCGATGACCGCCTCGTCGACGACAACCTTCGATACGTTGCGGAGCGAAGGCAGCTCGTACATCGTATCCAGCAGCACGTTTTCGAGAATCGTGCGCAGCCCGCGCGCGCCGGTCTTGCGCTGCATGGCCCGCCGCGCCACCGCGCGAAGCGCCTCGTCGCGGAACTCGAGCTCCGAGCCTTCCATGTCGAAGAGCTTGCGGTACTGCTTGGTCAGCGCATTGCGCGGCTCGGTCAATATCGTCATCAGCGCGGCTTCGTCCAGCTCATCGAGCGTCGCCACGATCGGCAGGCGGCCAACGAACTCCGGGATCAGGCCGAACTTGATCAGGTCTTCCGGCTCGACTTCGTGGAACAGGTCGGAACCGTGCGGCTTCTGGTGGGCGCTGCGGACTTCGGAGGTGAAGCCCATGCCACTCTTCTGCGTGCGATTCAGGATCACCTTCTCGAGTCCGGCAAAAGCGCCGCCGCAGATGAACAGGATGTTTGATGTGTCGACTTGCAGGAATTCCTGCTGCGGATGCTTGCGTCCGCCCTGCGGAGGGACCGACGCGATCGTGCCTTCAATGAGTTTGAGCAGCGCCTGCTGCACGCCCTCGCCGGACACGTCGCGCGTGATCGACGGGTTGTCGCTCTTGCGCGAGATCTTGTCGATCTCGTCGATGTAGACGATGCCGGTCTGCGCCTTCTCAACGTCGTAGTCGCACTTCTGCAAGAGCTTCTGGATGATGTTCTCGACGTCTTCGCCGACGTAACCTGCTTCGGTCAGCGTGGTCGCATCTGCGATGGTGAAGGGAACATTCAGCAGACGCGCCAGTGTCTCCGCGAGCAGCGTCTTGCCGCAGCCGGTCGGGCCGATCAGCAGGATGTTGCTCTTGGCGAGCTCGACGTCATCCTTGCCCTTGGTCGCGCCACGCGTCTGCAGGCGCTTGTAATGGTTATAAACCGCCACGGAGAGCACCTTCTTGGCGCGCTCCTGCCCGATGACGTAGTCGTCGAGCACCTTCTTGATTTCGTGCGGCTTGGGGAGCTTGTCGCGGGCCTTGTCCGCCCGGTCTTCAAGCTCCTCACGGATGATGTCGTTGCAGAGTTCAACGCATTCGTCGCACACGAACACCGACGGTCCGGCAATGAGCTTGCGCACCTCGTGCTGGCTTTTGCCGCAAAAGGAGCAGTAAAGCAGCTTGCCATCGTCCGTCCGGGTACGCGGGTCGTCGCTCACTTAAAGCTCACCTCGAGCCTGTTGGACAGGCTGCTGGGGCGGAAAATCCGTCCTTCCGGTTCTTTATATAACATGGCTAAACCGGTCCGCGCAAAGAACTGCGTCCAATCTAAGGCCTTGTTATGACTGATCTTTACGATCAAGCCGGCTTATCGGGGCTTGGGGCCGGGGGCGCCTCGAGGCGCTTTTCAAGCACCTTGTCGATCATGCCGTAGGTTACGGCCGCCTCGGCGCTCATGAAATTGTCGCGGTCGCTGTCGACCTTGATGCGATCGATGGTCTGGCCCGTGTGCTTGGCCAGAATGCGGTTCAGGCGCTCTTTGGTGTCCATGACCTCGCGGGCCTGGATGTCGATATCGCTGGCCTGGCCACGGAAGCCGCCCGAGGGCTGGTGGATCATGATCTTCGAATTCGGCAGCGAATGGCGCTTGCCCGCCATGCCGCCGGCCAGCAGCACCGCGCCCATCGAGGCCGCGAGGCCGACGCAGATCGTGCTGACGTGCGGCTTGATGAACTGCATCGTGTCGTAGATCGCAAGGCCCGCGCTGACCGACCCGCCTGGGGAATTGATGTACAGCGCGATGTCCTTGTCCGGATTGTCGGATTCGAGAAACAGCAATTGCGCCACGACCAGGTTGGCCATGTGGTCTTCGACTTCGCCGACGATGAAGATCACCCGCTCCTTCAGGAGCCTGGAATAAATGTCATATGAACGCTCGCCGCGCGCGGTCTGCTCGACGACGATCGGCACCAGGCCCAGGGCACGCTCATTCATCCGCTGTCATCCTTCTGTTGCTTTGGGACGGCCGAATCCGGTCAGGTCCGCGAAGCTGACCCTCTTATCGGCCACTTTCACGTTCGACTGAACCCAGTCGAGCGCCTGGTCTTCCAGCACGGCCGACTCGAGTTGCGACATCGCTTCGCGACTCTGCAGGTATTGGCGGCGCACGGCATCGGGATCCGGGTACGAAGCCACGACCGAGTTCAGCCGCTGCTCGACCCGCGAGCGATCGATGCGAATTGAGTTGGCGCGCACGACTTCGCCAATGATAAGGCCGAGCGCGACACGCTTGCGAGCCGGCGCTTCATAGGGCTCGCGCGGCGGGAGCTGTTCGATCTTCTGCACGCCCATGCGCCGCAGCATCTGCACCTGCAGGTCGCGCACCTGCTCGTCGATGAGCACGCGCGGGAGTTCGAGCGGATTGTTCTGGTAGAGCGCTTCGAGCAGTTGTTCGCGTACGCGCTGATGCGCGGTCTCGCTCACTTCGCGCTCCATCGTCGCGCGCACCTGCGCGCGGAATTCTGGCACACCGCCTTCGGCGAGGCCGAAGCCGCGCACGAATTCCTCGTTGAGTTCGGGGAGCTCCTGCGACTCGACGGACTTCACGTTGACCGTGAACACGGCTTCCTTGCCGGCGACGGCCTTGGCGCCGTAATCGTCGGGAAAGCGCGCGGGCACGGATTTCTCCTCGCCGACGCCCATGCCGCGCAATGCAGTATCGAGCTCCGCGAGGATCGTGCCGGCGCCGAGCACGACGTGCAGTTCGTCGCCCTGGCCGCCCGGGAACACTTCCCCATCGATGCGGCCTTCGAACGCGATGGTTACACGATCGGATTCCTGGGCAGGACGATCTACACTGGTGAATATCGGCTTTTGCTTGCGCATGCTCTCGAGCATCGCATCGACGTCGGACTCGCTGACTTCCGCGGTTGGCCGCTCGACTGAAATCGCATCGAGCGGCTGCAGCACGATTTCCGGCAGCACCTCGAACACGGCGGCATAGCGAAGCTCCGCGCCCGGCGCCACCTGCAGGGGTTCGATGCGGGGATCTCCGGCCGGGCGCAGTTTCTGCTGCGCGACCGCTTCGGCAAAACTGCGTTGCATCAGGTCCGACACGGCCTCGTTGTGTACCTGACCGCCGTACTGCTTGCGCACCACCGCGAACGGCACCTTGCCCGGCCTGAAACCCTTCAGGCGCGCCGTGCGAGCCAGGTCCTTCAGTTGCGCATCGACGCGATTGGCGAGTATCTCGCCAGGCACCGTGACCTCGAGGCGACGCTCCAGTCCGTTGGTGGATACAAGGGAAACCTGCATGTGCTGATGATTCCTGAAATAAAGCTGGTGCGAAAGAAGAGACTCGAACTCTTACGGGTTGCCCCACTGGCTCCTAAGGCCAGCGCGTCTACCAGTTCCGCCACTTTCGCCAAATCGGCCCTGGCAGTGCCGGCGAGCCTGGCCAGCCCGCGATTATAGCGTAGGCCCATGCATTCAGAAGATTCAGGGGTCGTTCAGCTTCGGTGGGCTTAACTGTCGCCGCCCGCCCGGTACGACCGGGCGCCGAAAACGAGAGGACGGTCGTCCATGGATGCATTAGAGCCGAACATGAGCCTTCCGAACCAGGCCGCCCACGCGCACGTCGCTGCGCGGTCTGCATTGGCCTGGAGTACGCGCCTGCCGGTGTCCGAGCGGCGTGCGCGGCTCGTCGTGCAGTGCGCCTGCGAGATATTGGGCGTCGACCCAGGGACCGCGAGCGGCGATCTGCACCTGACGCTCTCGGTGCAGCAATTTGAGCAGGAATTGCGCGAGCGCTATGCGGTCACGCATCCGCAGCTGATCTACCGCACCGATTCCACACTCGAGCGTGCGCGCCTCGAGCGCGCCCGCTTGCCGCGGCTGCCTCGGGTGATCTTGCGGCGCGGTGCACCCCCGGGCCGTCGCAAACAGCCAGAAGGCTGATTCGCCCCGCGGCTCGTCAGAGCCTGCTGCTGGCCGCCGCGCTGGCGTCGGCGGCGGAGATGTCGCCCGTATTGGGGCGATGCAGCCAGCTGAGCGCCGCCTCGCCATCGGTGAATACCGAGACTTCATGCCCGCGCGCCCGCAGCACGCGTTCCCAGAACACGAAATTCGTCGAGCGCTGCCGGCACAGCAGCGCGAGGCGGGTGCCGCTGGGCAACCCCAAGCCGGTCAACTGCTCGGCAAGCCGGCTCAACGAAACCACGTCCGCCGTCAGGTTGGCGCGGCGGTAGTCCAGCAATAACCGCCAGCTCTGCGGGCCGGCACTCGCGGCCATCGCCACGGCTCGCTGTGTCAGGTTCTGATGCGCGGCGTCGGGCAGCGACCCTTCGGCTGCCGCCCAGACCACGCCGGCCTCGATCCAGACATCGCGCTTGTTGTGTGTCGTCTCGCGGGTCACGCAGCTTCCCTGCCCATTGGAGCAATCAATAGCGTTAATCTACGTGTTGGCGCTTGCGGCGGCTGCCGGGAGCGATCCGTGCCGGATGTAGGGAAACCTTGCGACCGGGCCCCGATATGTCAATTTCGGTCTTCGTGGCGGACGATCACGCCATCGTGCGCGATGGGCTGGTAGCCCTGCTGCGCACGCACCCCGGCATTGAAATCGTTGGCACCGCCTCCGACGGGCACGAGGCGGTCGCGAAGGTCCGAAAGGTACAGCCGCGCGTCGTCATCCTCGATATCTCGATGCCTGAACTCAACGGCATCGAGGCGGCGCGGCAGATCATGGCCTCGCTTCCGGAAACCTTGATCGTCATGCTCTCGATGCATTCCGGCGCGCAGTACGTGTTCCAGGCGCTCGAGGCCGGCGCGCGCGGCTATTTGTTAAAGGATTCTGCGAGCGCGGAAATCGTCGACGCGGTGCGCGCTGTCGATCGCGGACAGCGATTCCTAAGCCGCAAGGCCGCCGAAATCGTTGCGCAGGGCATCACCGAACGCCACGGGGTCAGCGCGCTCGACAGCCTCAGCCGGCGCGAGCGCGAAGTGCTGCGCCTGGTGGCTGACGGTTACTCCAGCGCCAGGATTGGCGAGCTGCTGCATCTGTCCCCGAAGACCGTCGACAGCTACCGCAGCCGCCTTATGCAAAAGCTGCAAGTCAGCCAACTGGCGGGATTGATCAAGTTCGCAATTCAGCATGGCGTCACCACGCTCGATTAGGCGGCATGCAGATTTCCCGGCATACGGGCGGAGGGAGGCGGAACTAGGGTGAGGGATGATTCCGCCAATCGCCGACGGCCGGGCAGCATGACGCTGCCGGCCTACCCCAGCGATGCCCACGAATTGCGTGGCGAAGACGTCGCGGCCATCCTGTTGCCCGAGCCGACCCCTCGTTTGCTGCTCGGGCTGTTGCTCAGTTACCCGGCGCTCATTTTCGTTGGCTACCTGCTGATTCCGACCCACACGGGCCCCGCACCGATCTGGCCTGCCGATGCGGTGCTGTTCATGGCATTCCTGGTCACGCCCTACCGTTCGTGGCCGCTGGTCGGGCTCGCCGCGGGTGCGGTCGAACTGGTGTGTGCGCCCCTTGCAAGCCACGTCGTCAACGGCGGCGGCCTCGGGGTGACCGGGGTACTTTGGTACCTGCTCGCGCACGTGCTCACCGACGCTGGGCCGGTTGTCGTTGCGCGCGGCCTGCGACGATTCCTGTTCGGGCCGAGCCTGCAACTGGTCGCGTCACCGATGTGGCTGTTTGCCCTCCTGGTCGGCGTGCTGCCCGGCGGCTTGCTCGGCGACTGGCTGATCGCCACGCGTACCGGGATCGAGCCGGCCGAAATCGACACGGTGATCTGGATGCTGAGCGCGACGATCAGCATCGCGCTGTTTGCGCCGGCGCTGGTGTTGATCCTCGGTGAGAGCCGCGACAGCCCTGAGGTCGCGCCCGGCGCGGCCTGGGAAGCGGTGGCGATCGCCGCGCTGATCGTGCTGGTGTTTGGCTGGCGCGGATTCATGCCCTCTCCCGAGCTGGCGCGCGTGCCCTCGTTGATGCTGCTGACCTTTCCTATCTCCTGGCTTGCCCTGCGCTTTTCGCGCCGCGCAGTGTATGTCGTGGTGCCCGCGATCGGCCTTGCGGTGGCCTATGTGGCCGCGCACGGTTTTGGCTCGTTTCGCCCGGTGCAGACCCTCGCCGACTGGCAGGACCCGATGGTGAACGCGCAACTGTCCATGCTGGCGGTATGCGGCGCAGCCCTGTTCATCAGCAACATCGAGCACAAGCAGCGCCGGCTGCTGGCGACGCTGAAGCGCGAGCGTACGCGCCTGCGCTGGTACGCGGCGGAACTCGATCACGCCGAGGATAGCGCACGCCAGCGCACCGCCGAGGACCTGCACGATGGCATCGCACAGACGCTGACCGGACAAAGTTTCCTGCTGGCGGCGCTTCGGCAGCGGCTGGGCGAGCCGTCCGTGCTCGAGTTGCTCTCTGGCGCGGAGGCCGCCTCGGCCGAGGCGCAGCTGCATGTGCGCGAGTTGATCGCCGACCTCAGCCCGGCGGAACTCGAATCGACGAATCTGCGGGAGCTGATGGAGTCGATGGGCGTGCAGTTCCAGCAGCGCTATCGATTTCTGGTCGTCGTCGATGTGGTGCCTGACGCGCAAGTGCCTGTCGATACGTTGCGGTTGCTGTTCCGTCTCATGCGGGAACTGATCTTCAACGCCTACCGTCATTCGCACGGCACGAAAGTGGTGGTGCAC
>JBEPVS010000061.1:0-12408 GCA_041690875.1 Gammaproteobacteria bacterium | reverse complement strand
CGCCAGCGCGCAGATCTCAGCGCCGGTCGCGCGCGCTTCATCGATCGCACCCGTATCAAGCAAGGCACAGAAGTTCAAGACCAGAAGGTTAACGTGCGCGGCACGGCGCCCGGAATGGCGGAGCGAGTATTCGAGTGGACGACCGAGCTGCAGCGCCGACGCCGCATCGCCACAGGCGATGTCCAGCTCGACGATGCTGACGCTGGCGGCGAGCGCCTGCCGCTCGCTGACCGTCAGCGCATAACGCATCGCTCGCCGGTAGGCGTCGCGCGCCTCGGGAAATTTGCCGTTGTTCATCAGCATGGCGCCTTCGGCCAGTGCGCCGCTGGTCAATAGTCGCGCCGGCCACGCCGGATCCTCGAGTGCGTGCGCCGATTCGATCGCGGTTCGCGCGGCTGCATCGTCGTTGCGGCAACTGGAGGCGAGCAACGCAAGCGAATAGTAGAGCGCGCGTGGGTCGCCCGCCGCAGTGTGCATCGCTACGGCCAGTTCCGCCGCATAATGCGCGCGGTCGTACTGGCGCGTGGCGTCGTAGCTGCCGACCGCCTCCCAGAAGCGGCCGACGCGCGCAGGCGGCAGTGAATCCGACAGCAGCGCGACCGCCTGCTCGAATCGATCGCGGCCTTCTGCGCGCAGCTCGGCCTCGATGAACAAAGGCCACGCCGAACCATATAGCGCCACGCCGAGCGCGCGATCATTGGCGGCGGCCCAGTCGATCGCGGCGCGCACATTGTCGAGCTCGGGTTCGTAGCGGTGCAGCCAGATGGCTTCATCAAGCGACCAGTATTCCTGGTAGGCGGTATCGAGCAGATGCAGCAGCGCGGCCGCCATGCGTCGTTGCGCGTCGGCCAGTTCCCCGCCCGAGGCCAGCCTGCCCGCGGTGTAGTAACGCGCAGTCTCGAGAAGAGCGTAGCGCGGCGGTTCGGTCGGCAGCACCGTAACGAGCGAACGATCGACGAGGCGCCCGATCAGGTCGATCGCCTCGGCGGGGTCAATGTCTTCTTCGGCCACGCAGCGCGCTGCGGTATCCAGCGTAAAACTGCCGGCAAATGTGCCGAGCCGATTGAACACGCGCTGTTCCGCCACGCTCAGCAAGTTATAGCTCCAGTCGAATGCCGCATGCAGCGCGCCGTGGCGCGGCTCGGCCGCGCGCGCCGAAGCCTTCAGCAACCGAAACCGGTCATCGAGGCGCTCGAGCAAACCGCTGACGCCCAACGCCGGCACGCGCGCGGCGGCCAGCTCGATCGCCAGCGCGTTGCCATCGAGGCGCCGGCAGATCTCACCCACCAACGCGCAGTTCGCCGGCGTCAATTCGAAGCGGCGGTCGGCAGCCTGCGCGCGCTGCACGAACAGTTCGACCGAGGGAAAGCGCGCCGCCTCGTCAGTCGTGAGCGTGCCTGCGGGAACATCCAGGAGTGCCAGCCGATAGACGGTCTCGCCGGCAATGCCCAGGGGCGCCTGGCTCGTCACCAGCGCGCGAACGCCCTGCGTCTGCCGCACCAGCTCGGCGAGCGGTGTCGCTAGCGCATCGCCCAGGTGCTCGGCGCCATCGAACAGCAGCAGCACTGGCACCTGCTCCAGCACCTGGCGCAAAGCGGCAAAGCCGTCGATTCCCTCCGGCAGCGCAATGCCGAGCGCGAGCGCGATGGCCGAGGGCACGTGTTGCACGTCACTGATTGGCTGCAGGGCGATCCACGCCGCCGCGAAGCCGGGACGATCCGCTGCGCGCAGCAGGATCTCCTGCGCGAGGCGGCTCTTGCCCGCGCCGGCCGTGCCGGCGATCGTGACGAGGTTCGCGCGATCGAGTAGCGAGCAGAGCTCCTGCACGTCGCGCTCGCGCCCAACCAGCTGCCCTAAGCGGTTCGGCCACGCGCGCCGCGGAATCACGAGCTTTGCGGGACTGGCCTTGATCGAATCCGCGGATAGAGCACTCGCCGGCGCCGCAGCGCCTGGCATCGTCACCGGCAACTCGAGCCGATAGCCGTAACCGGCCACCGTACGAATCGCGCCGGCACCGAGCACGCGTCGCAAGCTTGCGATCTGCGCCGGCAAGTTGTTCTCGTCGACAAAGACTCGCGGCCAGACGCGCTCGAGCAAAGTCGCCTTCGTAACGAGTCGCCCGTGGTTTTCCACCAGCACCAGCAGCAGGTCGAATGCGCGCGCGCCGAGCTCGGCGCTCTTGCCATCGCTCGACAGCACGCGCTCCGATGGGTATAGGTCGAATCCGCCGACGCGGATCGGGTCCATCGCGCCTGTCGGTAAGTTATTGATATTTAAATCCTTTATCAAGTTCGCGGCGCGCCAGATGCTTTTTAGAATAATTTCAGGCGCAATTCAAGACGCGGGCGCTTTGGATGGCGATCCTAACAGCGCGATACGTAAGTCGGATCCAACGTCAATTCAACACACACGGAGACATGAAATGCCCAAGTTTGTAATCGAACGTGACATCCCCGGCGCCGGCAAGATGGGTCCGGCCGAGCTTAAGGCCATTTCACTGAAGTCGTGTGGAGTGCTGAGCAGCTTAGGACCCAGCGTGAACTGGATCCATAGCTACGTCACCGGCGACAAGATCTATTGCATCTACCACGCAACCGACGAATCGCTGGTGCGCAGGCACGCTGAACTGGGCGGGTTTCCCGCCAACCGGATCTCCCGGGTCACCGCTGTCATCGATCCGTCCACGTCGGAGTAAGACGCACGTATTCGCAACCATGAGTCCTGACTGGATCGCCATCCATCGAGAAACCAATGAGGAGACTGTAATGAAACCGATGATCGCCCTACTGCCCATGCTTTTCTTCGCACCGGCTTTTGCCGGCGACAACGGCGCGACGCACGCTGCGGCCACGTCACACCGCTACCTGATCGAACGCACCTTTCCGGCTGGCGCGCTCGAAGGGCTCAATTCGGCCGGCAAGGCGAAGATCAATGCGACGAATGCCAAGTTCGGCGTGCAGTGGGTCATGTCTTACGCGAACGCCGCAAAGACAAAAACTTACTGCATCTACAAGGCGCCGAGCGAGGCTGCGGTTCGCGAGGCTGCGCAGGCGAATGCCATTCCGGTCGACAGCATCACCGAAGTGCCGGTGACGCTGACGCCGAAGTAAGCGGCTGCAGCGGTGCGCGGAGTGACGGCCGTTAGCTTGGTCATCACTCCGCGTCACCACGCAGTGCTGCGAAAGCCTGCTCCATCGCCTGACGGCACAGGTGCGCCTCGAAAATCGCCGTCACGCTGATCCATCCGTTGGCATTCGCTGCGTCGTCGCCACCCGGTACGGTCGGCTGGATCAAACCTCTCTGACGCAATGCACGCGCGAACGATGGGAGCGCGGCAAGCCCCAGCGTCGGCAATTGCCGTGCGGATTGGAAGTACAAATGGGGCGTGTCGCGTGAGGTCGGGTTGTGCATGGGGGCGTCCGTCGTGCTAGGCATGGGCTAAGTCCATATTGATCCAATGTACGCATTGGGGTTCCGGCAAAATGTGTCGGCGCGTCACGACAGCGGCTACAAACCCGACGCCTAAGCTACGGTCGGAATATTGCGGCAGCATGACCGCACCCTGTTTCCTTGAATGAGGGCATCGATGAGGACGAACAGCGCCGTGAACGAGGAGCCACTCGCCAAGGTTCCGCAGGTCACGCTGCTGTTCTGGATCATCAAGATCGCCGCCACGACGCTCGGCGAAACCGGCGGCGATGCCGTGTCGATGTCGATGAACCTCGGCTACCTGGTCGGCACCGGCATTTTTGCGCTGCTGTTCGCGGCGGCCGTCGCTTGCCAGATCAGGGCGCGCCGCTTCCACGCCACGCTCTACTGGATCACGATCATCGCGACGACGACCGTGGGTACGACCTTGGCCGATTTTGCCGACCGATCGCTCGGTATCGGCTATGCGGGGGGCAGCACGCTCTTGCTCACGCTGCTACTGGCCTCTCTTTTTAGCTGGCATCGCGCGCTGGGCTCAGTGTCGGTTTCCACCGTCAGCGGCCCCCGCGCCGAAATGTATTACTGGGTCACGATCATGTTTTCGCAAACGCTGGGTACCGCGCTGGGCGATTGGACCGCCGACACGGCGAAGTTCGGTTACCTGGGGAGCGCGGCGATTTTCGGCGCGCTGCTGGCTCTGATCGCGGTCGTGTACTACCGCACGAAGCTGTCGCACACGCTGCTGTTCTGGGCAGCGTTCGTGCTGACGCGACCGCTCGGCGCGGTGGTTGGTGATTTCCTCGACAAGCCACACAGCGCCGGAGGACTGGCGCTCAGCCGCTACGTCGCGTCCGCCGTGCTGCTGTTGTTCATCGCCGCGTGCGTCGCGGTATTCCCGCAACGCGCTGCGCAACGCGCGCACTAGGCCAATCGCGCGTCAGTTGGAACGACCCACGACGCGCACGACCGGTTCGACATAGACGGTGAACCCCAGGCTCTCGTAGAGCTTGCGCGCACTCGCGTTGGCGCTCATGACGTGCAGGAATGTCGTTTCGCCTCGCGCACGCTGCAGCGCCAGGAGCCTGGACATCAGCGCTCGAGCCATGCCGCGCCCCTGGTATTCCGGATGTGTGCAGACGCCACTGATTTCACGGAAGGAGCCGGCCTGCATGCGTTCGCCGGCCATCGCGACGAGCCGCGCGCCCTCGAAGTAACCGAAGTAGTCGCCGAGTTCGATCGTGCGCAGGCCGAACGGACCCGGTTGCGTCAATATGGCCAGGTCGAGCGCCTGCTGCGCATGCTCGGCCCCGAGACGCACCGCCTCGCGTTCGCCCCACGGCGATGAACCGGACCAAGCGACTGGGCTACAGACCATCAGGCACATCGTGGTGTCCGCTTCGATCTGCCAGCCCTGTGGGGCGGCGCCACTCCAACCGCTGCAGTAAAAATGTTCGCCGGCTGTGCAAAACGGCTCGAGCGATGCGAAGTCGGGGCAACGCGGATCGGCGAATCCGACGATCGGCGAGAAGCCTTTCGCATAGCGGCGCGCGCCGCCGGCACCTGCGGCGAACCTTGCATGCGAGCCGGACAGGGAGTTCCAGACGATGTTGTCGAGCGCTCCGGCCATCGCGCTAATGTACCGCGGAACCCAGCTTGCCTATAATTCCGTCCCTCGCACCAGGCATTCCAACTCTTCGGGGGATTCCACATGCCGATCACGGTCCGCTCCTTCCTGTTGCCGATTTCGCTCGCCGCATTGCCGGCGCTTTCGTGGGCTGGCACGCCGCTCGGCGCCGACACCGGCATCAACTGGTCGCTGTCCGCCGCGGACGTCACGGCCGCGTGCAAGAGCTCGCTCGCCGAGGCGCGTGAGCGCATCCATGCGATCGAGGCGAAAACCGGTGCGCCCGCCAGCGGGGCTGATGGACTCGGCGCAATCGACACGGTCGTCGCCGACCTGGGTGAGCGGCTCAGTGCGCCGACGAATCTCTCGGTGTTGGCCGTCGACAAGGACGTCCGCGACGCCGCCACTCAATGCAACAACGACGCAGCGTCATTCGGTGTGGAGCTGTCGGCGGATCCCGCAATGTACAAGATCGCGCAGGCGGCGGCGGCCACGGCGAAGGATACGGAAGAGCAGCAGCTCGCAAAGATCTACCTCGAAAATGGGCGTCGCGCCGGCGCAGGCCTCGATGCCGCCACGCGCGCCAAGGTCACGAAGCTGCTCGACCAGCTCAACAACCTGCAGATCGCCTTCGGCCAGGCGCTGGGCGAAGACAAGACGCGCATCTCATTGAGCGACGCCGAACTCGCGCCCTTGCCCCCCGCACTCGCGGGCTCGATCACGCACGATGCCGACGGCGCACATATCGCGGTGAACGAGAGCAGTATCGGGCCGTTCATGGAAAGCGAAACGTCGGGCGCCGCGCGCCAACGGTTTTCAACGGCCTACCGCCAGCGCGGCGGGACAGCCAACGTGCAGCGGCTCGCTGATGCCGTGGCGATACGCCAGCAACTGGCCCCGCTGCTGGGTTTCCATTCGTGGGCCGCATACCAGCTCGACGTCAAGATGGCGAAGACCCCGGAGCGCGCGCTCGGCCTGATCGAAAAGGTCGGTCACGCGCTGCTGCCGAAAGCGCGCGAGGAGATCAAGGCGCTCGCCGAGCTCAAGCTTGCGAGCGGCGATAACACGCCCTTCCACAGCTGGGACTACGGGTTCTACGAGCGTCGCCTCGAGAAGACGCGCTATGCCGTCGATGCCGAGCAGGTGCGCCAGTATTTCCCGGTCGACAAGGTCCTTCCGGCCGTGCTCGACATCTACTCCAGGCTCCTGGGCGTGAAGTTCGAGTCACTGTCGCCCGCCATGTCGTGGGCGCCGGGCGTTCGCGAGTACGCGATCTACGATGCAGCCGACGGCCATGCGATCGGCTGGTTCTTCCTCGATCTGTATCCGCGCGAAGGCAAGTTTGGACACTTTGCCGCGTTCCCGCTGCGCTCGGGCCGCGTAATGCCGGATGGCAGCTACCGCGCGCCGGTGTCGGCGATCATCGGCAACTGGCCACAGCCCGAAGAAGGCAAGCCGACGCTCCTCAACCACGACGAGGTCGTCGTGTTCTTCCATGAGTTCGGCCACGTCATGCACGAAACGCTCTCGCATACGCGTTACGCCACGCTTTACGGCATCGCCGTGCGCGGCGACTTCGGCGAAGCGCCATCGCAGATGCTGGAGAACTGGATGTGGCAGCCGTCCGTGCTGAAGCAGATTTCAAGCCACACCGGGAGCGGCGAGCCGCTGCCCGATGACTTGATCGCGAAACTGATCGCCGCGCGCCACGTGACGGATGGCGTCACGTGGAGCACGCAGGCTTTCTACTCGGTATATGACTTGCAGCTGCACAGCCTGCCGGGCAAGGTCGATCCCACTGCGCTGTGGTTCAAGTTGAAGGCGCAGCTCACGCCGTTCCCGGAAATCCCTGGCACGTATCCAGAGGCTGCCTTCGGGCACCTGATGGGCGGCTACGACGCCGGTTACTACGGTTACCTGTGGTCGAAGGTCTATGCGCAGGACATGTTCAGCGAGTTCCAGAAAGCAGGGCTTGAAAATCCCGCCGTCGGCACGCGCTATCGGCAAGACATCCTCGTGCCGGGCGGTTCGGAAGAGCCGGACGTACTGCTGAAACGATTCCTCGGCCGCGAGGTCAGCTACGATCCTTTCTATGAGGACATTGGGCTGAAAGCGCACTGATCGACCAACGTGCGGCAGGTCACAAACCTGCCGCACGTATAACGAGACTTGCATCGCAACCCGCGCCGCGTTGTCTTGCCTGGCGTGGCGTCGCATCGCACTCTGTAACGTGGCATAAACACCAGCGGTGTGGCGGCGCAAGTGAACAACGAGAGATCCGGTGCACCACCGGTCTGGATCGAAACGCTCTGCATTGGGCTTGTGATCTACGTGATCATCTGCTCGGTCTGGATGATCACCGGGCTCGGTGGCGAAAGCGTCAGGCATTACGTCGGCCTGCTGGGAGACACGCCCGCGAGCCTCGTCGCATTGATCGTGACGATTGCCGCGACGCGCCGCATGGCGGCCGGCACGACCCGCACCGCATGGGCCTGCCTGTCACTGGCGCTCGCCCTGTACGTTGCAGGCACGACGATCTGCGTCGTGTCCTGGCTCCAGGGGCGCGACCCGTTCCCTGGCTATGCCGATTGCTTCTTCCTGGCGTTCTACCCGGTGTTCATGACCGCGGTCGCGCTGATGATCCGGGCCGCAGCGGTCAAGATCCGCTGGACGCAATTCCTGCTCGATACCACGGTGCTGGTGACGGGCTTTGGCGCGTTCTTCTGGTTCCTGATCATCCGCCCCGCATCGAGCGGCACCGAGATCGATTTCGTCAAGTACACGCTCAGCCTGGTCTACATCGCGCTCAACTGCGTGCTCGTGCTCGGCCTCGGCGTACTGCTGCTGGCGGGCGCCGGCAACCGCAGTCCGCGCAGTGTGCCGCTGCTGCTCACGCTGGGCTTTACGATGATGCTGCTCGGCGACGTCATGTGGTCGGTCGCCAAGATCACCGGGCACTATTTGTCGGGCGACCTGCAGGATGTGCTGTACGTGGCCTGCTACGTGCCGCTGGCGGCGGCGGGCCGCGAGCAGATGCGTACGCACGCCAGCACATCGGCCTCGATCGTATCGCAAGGATTCGCGCAGGCACTGCCCTACGCCGCGATGCTGACAGCGCTGGGCGTGCTGGCGTCGCTGACGCACGGGGACTTGCGCAATCCCGCCACGGTAATGACGCTGGTTGTGTTCGCGCTCGCATTGCTGGTCATGGTTCGCCAGGCGCTCGCGATGCGCGAAGAGGCGCTGACGCGCGAGCGCCGCGCCGCACGGCTGGTCGAAGAACGCTATGCATCGTTGATCGCGAATGCCTCGGACGTCATCCTGACCGTCGATGCCGACGGCACGCTGAAGTTTGCATCGCCTGCCTGCGAGCGCACGCTTGGGCTTCGTCCCGATAAAGTCGCCGGCAAGAACCTGCTCGGCGTCTGGGCGGGCGAGGACGCGGACCGCCTGCGCGCATTTCTGGGCGAAGTGGCGGCCACGTCGGGCGAACCCGTCGGGCCGGTGGAGATGCGCATCGATCGGGGCCGTGAACGCTACGTTCTCGAGATCGTCGGCAGCAACCTGACCAACGATCCGGCCGTGCAGGGCCTGGCGCTGAACCTGCGCGACATCACCGAGCGCAAGGCGCTCGAGGAACAGTTGCGCCAGCTCGCATTCCACGATTCGTTGACCTTGCTCGCCAATCGAAGCCTGTTCCGCGATCGCCTGCAGCATTCACTGACGCTGGCGCAGCGCGCACACAACCAGATGGCGGTCATGTTCGTCGACCTCGACAACTTCAAGAGCGTCAACGATTCGCTCGGCCACGATGTCGGCGATCGGCTGCTGCAGGCGGTTGCGCAGCGACTGGTGAAATCGACGCGCTTCTCCGACACCGTCGCGCGCCTGGGGGGCGATGAGTTCGCGATATTGCTCGAGGGCGTTTCGGCGATCGGCGAAGTGGAATTGCTGGCGGCCGCGCTGATCGAGCATCTCGACCAGCCTTTCAACCTTGGCGGCACCGAGGTGCGCGTGTCCGCGAGCATCGGCGTCGCGTTTTCAACATATGAATCGAGCGCCGAGGCGCTGCTCGGCAAGGCCGACATCGCCATGTATCACGCGAAGGCAGCTGGCAAGAACCGCTACGTAGCTTTCCAGCCGCCGATGCAGGAACTGCTGCAGGAGCGCACGCGGCTGGTATCCGACATCGCTCGCGCCGTCGCCAACGAGGAATTTTTCGTCGAGTACCAACCGATCGTCGACCTCGGCACGCGGAGCCTGCTAGGTGTAGAGGCGCTGATTCGCTGGCGTCATCCCGAACTGGGCGTGCTGATGCCTGACCGCTTCATCCAGATCGCCGAGGAATGCGGCCAGATCGTCAAGCTCGGCCGTTGGGTGCTGGCGCAGGCATGCCGCGAGATGCATTCATGGCGCCGCGCGGTCGCCGGCGGCTCGGGATTGCGCGTCGCAGTCAATATTTCCGCGCGTCACCTCGAGCATGGCGACCTCGCGCAGGATGTCGCACTAGTGCTCGGAGAATCGGGGCTTGAACCCGGCAACCTCGTCATCGAGTTGACCGAAAGCACGATCATGCACAACACCGAGGCCAACCTCGCCCGCCTGCTGCAGTTGAAATCGCTCGGCGTACGGCTTGCTATCGACGATTTTGGCACGGGTTATTCATCGCTTTCGTACCTGCACCGCTTTCCGATCGACATACTGAAGATCGATCGTTCCTTCGTCGGCCGCCTGACCAATTCGTCCAACGGACCGGAACTCGCACGAGCCGTGATCACGCTGGGCGAAACACTCGGCCTCGATACGGTCGCCGAAGGCATCGAACTCGAACCACAGGTCGATGCGTTGCTGAAGCTGGGATGCGTCGCCGGGCAGGGTTTCCTGTTTGCAAAGCCCGGTTCACTCGAAGCGCTTTCGCGCAGCACATTCGTCTCGCGCCGCAACGAATTGTGGACTGCGAAGGCGAAGGGCGAGGACCTCACGCCTTCCGGGCGTTACGCGGCGCTCAAGGACGCGGCCGGCGCGGCGTAGCGAAGGCCCGCCAACGCCTAACCCGGCTTGCGCGCTCGCAGGTGCGTCGGACAGTGCTCGCCGCTGTCGAGCACCGGAATCATCCGCGTCCAGATGCCGATATTCTCATCGACGAACGGCTGGCCAACAAGGCGCGCAGCTGCGGCCCCGACCGGACCGCGCAGTCGCTCCAGTTCCGCTCGCGCCACATTCCGATACCAGGCGTTGCGGCTGGTGACGGCGATATCGACGAAGCCGGCGTTGCGCAATGCATCCTGGTATCGGCTGGGCGAAGCCATGCCGAAATCGAGTCCCTCCGACGCGATGTAGCCCGCCATCGCTGGCGAGGGAACGTGATCGTGCCCGATGAGCCAGTCCGATGCGATGAATCGCCCGCCGGCCTTGAGCACGCGAAAGACCTCGATCATGAGCGCGTGTTTGTCCGCGATGTGGACGATGCTGTCCTTCGAGAACACGACATCGAATGCCCCAGGCGGAAAAGGCAAAGGCCCCGGGCTGACCTTGGCGAGACCGATGCGCTCAGTGAGTGCCTCGCGCGCGATGAGAGCGCGAGCGCATTGCAGCACGGTATCCTCGACATCGATTCCGGTCACGTAACCGGCTCGGTGGTTGCGGATCAGCGCAACGTCGATGCCGCCGGCTCCGCAGCCAATATCGAGGATCGACGCGCCGGTGAGATCGGCGTCCGCGACCAATCGGGAAACCTCGTCTGCCCCGCCCGGCGAAAGAAAGCCCTCGCCCCAGACGGCCTGCAGCATGTCGATCATCTGGCTGTGATAGTGCTCGCCCTGCTGCGTATCCATGCCGCTTCCTTGTATATGAACCCGTGATCGGGCGCGCGTTACATAATGTCACGGGGGCGATTATTCAGGCCCGGCGTGCAAAACGAAGAACCACGCCCGGTACAGGCAGCTGTTTGCTTGGTTAAGCTTCAAGCGCATGCGCTCGTTCAAACCCTCCATCGGGCTGTCGCTGGTTTTTGCCTTCCTCGGCGTGTCCATCGCACTTGCCTTGGGCATGCGGCTCGCGCACCAGAGCACCGAAGATACCGCGAAGCTCATCGGCAATGTCGAACGACAATACGAACCGACGCTGCGCAAGGCGCGCGATCTCGAGTTGGCGCTGACGGCCTTCGAACGCGAGGTCGCCGATCACACGCGCAACCGCGCGACAGATCCGACCGCGGAAATCTCGTTCGCGGCATCAACGCTGCTCGCAACGTATGACGACTACGTGCGCGTCGCGCCGCTGATGCCCGGCGCCTCAGGCACGGATCTGCGACCACGACTCGAAGCGCTGCGCTCCCATGGACTCGCAGTGGGGGACTTGTACCGGCAGCGGGACTCGCACAGCCGCGCCGCGCTTGCTGCGCTGAACTCGCTCGCGAGCCGCGCTTCGCTCACAGCCCGCGGCTTCGAAGCAGGCGACCAGGTCTACATCCGCAAGTCCCTGTCTGAGCTATCGCGTTCGGCGGCAACATTGCGCGCAAGCGCGCTGATGCTTTTCGCCGCGCCCTCCGACGCGACGGCGCAGGCCGAGTCGGTCAGCGAGACGGCACTCGTGAATCTCTTCCGCACGCATTCACAGGAATTCGCGCGCTCGCCGGGCGGCGCTTGGCTTGAGCTGATGCGCGACGATCTCGGCACCGCGACGCGCGGCCGCAGCCGCTTCATGTCGCTCGAACAGATCATCGACGCAGCATTAGCCGAGTTCGAGCAGTCATCGCGCGAACTCGACACATTCATCGAAACCGACTTGCAGGCTCCGGCCTGGCAGGCGCTGACCGCGGCCGCGGGTGGTGCGCGCGTGGCCGCCGAGCGTACCGAACACAACCTGACGCGCGTGACGATCGGCGTGCTCGCCGTCGTGATGTTGATTGCGCTCGTGGCGTTGATCGGCATCGCCTCGCCGGTTCGCCGGCTGCTCGATGGCACGCGGAGACTGGCGCGCGGATCGCTCGATGCGCGCGTGCCGCGCGGCGGCATGCGCGAACTCGACGAGCTGGCCGCCGCGTTCAATGACATGGCCGAGGCGCTGCACACCTCGCAGCAATCACTCCAGGAGCACCAATCGGTGCTGGAGGAGCGCATTGCGCAACGCACCGAGGACCTGCGACATCTCGCGCATCATGATCCGCTGACCGATCTGCCCAATCGGCGCGACCTGCACAAGCGGCTCGAGTTGACGATCGAACGAGCACGCGCGCAATCGTTGACCTGCGCCGTGCTGTACCTGGACACCCACAACTTCACGACCATCACCGACACGCGGGGCCACCAGTACGGCGATCGCGGGTTGCGCGCGATCGCGGCGCGCCTCCAGAA
>JBEPVS010000060.1:0-12428 GCA_041690875.1 Gammaproteobacteria bacterium | reverse complement strand
ACACTGATGCGGCCGGCGTCCAGTGCCCGAATGCCGGCACGCACGACGGGAGGGGCCTGCATCATGAGCATTCGCATTTGCGGCGTGATCCGCTGTTGCGCGACGCTGGAAAAGCCCGTGTCGCTCAGCCCCGGGCATAGCGTCGTCACTGTGACGTTGTCGCGCTTGAATTCGCGATGCAGTGCTTCACCAAAACGGAGTACATAGGCCTTGGCGGCTGAATACACCGCGAAATGCTCGACGCCCTGGTAGGCCAGGACGCTGGCGATCTGCAGGATCTGCCCGCGCTTGCGCTTTCTCATCTCCTGGCCATAGACGTGTGTCATGGCAGTGAGGCTGGCGATATCCAGCTGGATCATCGATAGCATGGAGTCCAACGGGCTGTCCAGAAACGGACCCTGGAGACCATGCCCCGCATTGTTGATCAGCACGTCGACCGCGACACCACGCTGGGCGAGGCGTGCATGGAGTTCGGTCACTGCCGCGATGCTTGACAGATCGACCTGTTCAACCAGAACGTCGATCTTGTATTGCTGGCGCAGGCTCTCGGCCAGCGCTTCGAGCCGATCCAGGCGGCGTGCCACCAGCACCAGGCGGTGGCCACGTTGTGCGTATTGCCTGGCGAACTCTTCGCCGAAGCCGCTGGATGCGCCAGTGATGAGTACGGTCATACGGCTGTCGGTCATGGTCCCTGTCTCAATTTGTGGGTGAGACTCAATGATGATGACCATAATCTAACTTGTCAAGAGCTTTGATGATGGTCGACATCAATGTAATATTGGGGCATGAAAGTCACTAAAGCGCAGGCTCAGGAAAACCGGGCACACATCGTCGAGACCGCCTCGGCCCTATTCCGGGAGCGTGGTTACGACGGCGTGGGCGTAGCAGAGTTGATGGCCACGGCTGGCTTCACCCATGGGGGTTTCTACAAACACTTTCGCTCCAAGGCCGATCTGATGGCCGAAGCCGCAGCGAGCGGGATTTCGAAGAGCGTGGCGGACAACGGCGGTGTAAACCCAGTTGAGTTCGTCAACCGTTACTTGTCCCGGGGACACCGTGACGACCGCAGCGTGGGTTGCACCGTGGCGGCCCTGTGTGGGGACGCGGCGCGTCAATCAGAGGACATCAAGGCGACTTTCGCGGACGGAATCGAAAGCAGCCTGGCCGCTTTCAAGCACGCAGACTCAATAGCGGGCGAAGTCGATCAGAACGAAATGCGTGCAAAGTTGATTGATACGTATGCTCATGTTGTTGGAGCATTGGTGTTGTCGCGAGCCTGCCCGGATGACTCGCCGATGGCAGATGAAATTCTGGAGGTGTGCCGCGCGCAGATTCTTGCGTCACTGCGCTGATCAAGATCTTTGGGCGCAACGTTGATCGCTCACCCGCGCAGCGCCTGGCTTTAACCAATAAGCTCGTCCAGCTGCGCGAACTGCTCGGGCATTCCGCCCTCCATTCCTTCGATGGATTGGTCGAGTGCTTCCTTCGAGGGGTAGAGTTCGTGGAAGGTCAACAGCGTCTTCCCGCGACTCTCTACGAGCGTCACCGTCGTAAGGGCACCATCGTCACTTTCTTCATTGGTCCAGACGATGCGCGAGTTCGGTATCACCTCGGTGTAGCGACCGAAGAACTCCATGGTCTGTGAGGCCCCGTGACCGAACTTGAGTCGGTACTTGCCTCCCGTACGCGCGTCCAATTCGCAGGAGAGCAGGGACATGCCTGCTGACTTCGGAACCCACCACTTCCTGAACAGCTCCGGTTTTGTCCAGGCTTCGAACACGGCGCGAGCCGGAGCGTTAAAGCTTCGCGTAACGACCAGTTCAAGCGCGGACTTCCGCTCCACCTTCGTGGAATTGCCGGCGGGGGCGGGTTTGGCTGCGCTGCTTCCGGCCATGGATTTCCCCTTCGAACCAATCAACTCGACGCCAGGACCTCGAGCAGGTGATCGATGTCGACCGGCTTCGCCAGGTGCAGGTCGAAACCGGCGGAGCGCGACTGCTCGACCTCCGAGTCACGAGCATACCCTGACACTGCGACCATGAGTGAGGAGGCGAAGCCTTACCGAGCCCCGCCCCAGTCCCTCGCTAAACACTGTAATTGCGCCGCTGTGAACTTCGATCAGGCGCCGGTTTTGTCCCCGGCGGAGGCATTGTTGCCAGCTTCGTATAACAATAAATATTTATTGACATTCGATAAATCCTTGCGTAGCCTGCAGAACAATTGGCTGGGTGGGACGGGTGCTTCATGAAATTCGGCGCGACGGTATTTCTAAGGTGCGTGCTGGTGCTGATTGCCATCGGCGCGCTGACATTCCTGCTGTGGGAACCGCAAGCAGAAGGCGTAAACGCGCACGCGACGTTCTTCGCGATTTATTTCAATGATCCGTTTGTCGCGTTGATGTATATCGCCGCGATCCCATTCTTCACCGGATTGTTTCACGCGTTCAAAGTGCTGGGTTTCGCTGGGCGAAACCAGGAGTTCTCGCCCCAAGCCGTGAAGTCCGTGCGAACCATCAAGTATTGCGCGATCGCGATCATTGGCTTCGTGGTGGTATGCGAACTCATCATCATGTCGCACGCCAGCGATGATCGCGCCGGCGGCGTCATGATCGGCGTTTTCATTTCCTTCGCCTCGGTTGTCGTCGCCACCGCGATGGCAATACTCGAGCGCGCGTTGCAGAACGCGGTGGACATGAAGTCAGAGAATGACCTCACCGTATGAGGCATCGCTAGTGAGTACGATCGTCCGAATCGATGTGATGCTGGCGAAACGAAAGATGAGCGTCACGCAACTCGCGGAGAAGGTTGGCATCACGATGGCCAACCTATCCATCCTGAAGAACGGCAAGGCCAAGGCGATCCGGTTCTCGACGCTCGAGGCGATCTGCAAGGCGCTCGATTGCCAGCCCGGCGACATCCTGGAATTCAGCCCGACGCCCGATAAAACCTGAGCCTCGCTCAGTCGCCCGTGGGCACGATGCCCGCGTTCTCGAGATCGGTGATGAATTCGCCGTCCAGGCAGAAGAAGAACTCGTCATCGTTGTCGTGCTTATGCCAGTGGTATTCGCCCTGCATGACGCCGAGGCGCACCACGGAATCATTCACCTTGCAAAGCGTCTGGTTGTACCAGCGATCGGTAACGTTGCCGACCAGCGCAGGCACATCCACCAATTCGAGCGGCGGCAGCAGTATGTCGAGATGAGTGGCGTAAGGGTAAGCAGCCGATTCAGGGACGGTCGGTGTGGCCATCGTTCTCTCCATTGTGTGCGATCGCAGCGATAGTTCACTGCAACACGCGGAGAGCGTCAAATCTGTTGGCTGGAGCCAACATAAGCTCGTGCTGACCCGCGCGATTACGGGCGGATGTCTGCATTGCCTACAACTAACTCGGCCTGCATACCATTGTTTGCGCATGAAGCGCCGTTCAATCTGTCGGCAAGTTTTGCATGTTGCCACGAGGAGACTATTCATGAAATTCGCCACCACGCTCACGTTGCTGGGATCGCTCGCCGCAGTGCCTGCGCTCTGCCTGGCCGACGGCACCGACAACCCCAGCGGGTTCTATCTCGGCGGCGCCTATGGCCGTTTCAATCTGGGCATCCGACATCTGGACGATGTGCCCGACGCGGCTCAGTCCGTTGGCCATACCCGTACCGATTCGTGGAAGGCGTATGGCGGCTATCGCTTCTCGCCGTACATCGGCATCGAAGCGGCGTACATCGACTTCGGTCGGGCCAAGGATCAGTTCTCGGCGACCGGATCGAACGGCAATTACGACGTGCACCTTAAAGGTTTCGCGCCGTCGCTGATCCTCACCGCTCCGCTCGGACCGGTCGAAATCTTTGGTAAGGCCGGCGAGTATTACTACAACGTCGACACGACGATTAATTTCGACAGCCCCGGACCGGGCATCGACTCCAGCCATAGCAGCAATGACTTTGTCTGGGGCGGCGGCGTCGGCTTCGTGATCTTCAGCCACGTCACGCTGCGCGCCGAGTACGAAAAGCTTGAAATCAAGAATGGCGGCAACACCGATGCGCTTTGGCTCGGTGCGCACTATCGCTTTTAGTCGATCGTGTGAGCGCTGCAGCGCACTTAGCGCCATGCGTTAAACGCCATAGTTCTCCGCCGCGCGGATCGTTCATCCGCGCGGCGGAGTGCTGTTGGAGGTTCCTGCCGTTGCGATCCGTTGCAATGTGAGCGCAGTCCTACACCTACAGAAGTCCACATCCGACTGTCAGCGAACCACATAGTTGCGAAGCTCAAATCCCGCATTACGCGAACCGAACAAGGAGAATCATGATGCTTCACTACGCAGTCGTCTTTTTTGTAATCGCGCTGATTGCTGCGCTGTTCGGCTTCACGGGCATCGCCGCTGGCGCCGCCGGCATCGCCAAGGTCCTCTTCGTCGTGTTCCTCGTGATCGCCGCGATCACGCTGATCATGAGCCTGGCACGCCGGGCTTGACGGCCGACCTTCACACCCACCGAACTTCAGGAGACTTTGCATGAATCCTAGTACAACGGCTGATGACATGATCGAAACAGTCCACAATGGTACCCAACGCCTACGCAGTGATGGCAAGCGCGCGGCTGGGCGCGTCAAGCGCACCGCGTCCGCCGAGCTGGGCAATCTGATATCGGACGTCGAAGACCTCGTCAAAAAGGTCGGCAACGTATCCGATGTTGATGTCGCACAGCTGCGGGAACGTCTGAAGGAAAAGCTCGATACGGCCAAGGA
This sequence comes from Gammaproteobacteria bacterium, assembly GCA_041690875.1. Lineage (GTDB taxonomy): Bacteria > Pseudomonadota > Gammaproteobacteria > Steroidobacterales > Steroidobacteraceae > FEN-1191. Next base: position 7,689 of record JBEPVS010000060.1, on the reverse strand, counting down.
AACGCTCGCCGAGGGCAGCCGACGGATCACCGAGACCGCGCGTGACGCGGCCAGTGCTACCGACGACTACGTGCGATCGAGTCCCTGGCAGGCGCTCGGCTTCGCTGCGCTGGCCGGTGTCGCGGTCGGCTTCATCCTGTCACGACGCTGAGGCAACGTGAGGCTCGCGCTCCAGCACCAATTGCCGCGGGTGTTGACGATCGCTTCGCGTCACATGGCGGCCTACGCGGTTCTGTTCACAGAAGAAGCCGCTGAGCTCGTCTTGTCGACCGCGAAGCGCGTCGTTGCACTCGCGCTGGCGCTCGCCACTGCGCTCCTGGCGCTGGGCCTGGGCTGCACCTGGGTCATCGTTGAGTTCTGGAACACGCCATGGCGAGTCGTGAGCATCGTGGTGTTGTTCATGGTCTTCGCCGTGGGCGCGACCGCAGCGCTCCTGTCCGCGTTGCGAGGGCCGCCGCCTGAAAAGACAGCGTTCGGGCGCCTGCGCGAGGAGTGGGAAGCGGACCAACGAATAATCAGTGAGCTGGTCGATTCCGTACGGACCGAGGCGGAGACGGAAGAAGCATGAACACCGTGGCGGCAGTGGTCTCGCCCTCGGTCGCGCAGCAGGCGTCGATCGCGCAACGGAAGCTGCGGGCCACCCGCGCTGAATTGCGGGCGTTGTTGTTCGACGAGGACGACGACGCAGATGTTTTTCCGCGCAGTACCACGATGCGGCTGCTGATGAACTCCGCCTCGCGTCGCACGGCCGGCGCCGTGCTCAGCCTGGTGTTGCTGAAGGTCGCGCCCGGATTTGCACGAGCCCTGAAGGCAGTGCCGATGTCGATCCTGGTGCGCGCGCTGTTTCGCACAGCCCGATAGGCCACGGAGCCAGGTATGAACGCGATATCCGCCCTGGAAGGCGAGAAACGAGTAGCTCAGCCATTCCTGAGCGACGTGAACACCCTCCGGGAACGTGCCCGTCAGCACATGGAAAAGGGCGCGGTTACTCCCGGGTACGACGCTGACCTCGACACCGTGCTTCGATTGCTCAATGAAGCGCTGGCTACGGAACTGGTCTGCGTGTTGCGCTACAAGCGGCACTATGCCGTAGCCCAGGGAATCCTCGCAGAAGCGATCAAGAAGGAATTCCTTGTCCACGCCAAGGAAGAAGAAGGGCATGCCGACCAGATTGCCGAGCGCATTGTGCAGCTCGGTGGCGATCCGAACTTCGATCCAGCCGGCCTCGCCATGCGCGCGCACTCGCAGTATGGGCCGAGCGACCAGCTCGAAGAGATGCTCAAGGAAGACTTGCTCGCTGAGCGCGTCGCCGTCGAATCGTATCGCGAGATGATCCAGTTCCTGCAGAACGCCGATTCGACCACCCGGCGAATGCTGGAAGGCATTCTGGCGAAGGAAGAGGAGCATGCCGAGGAACTCTCGAGTATGCTGGCCGGCCTGAAGGAAGTGCTGAACCCCGGCGATCGCCGAGTACCGCACACTGGATAAGTAATGGTCGTCATGCGGCGGCGGTTTGCTGCCCTGCGACGCCTGCTCCGCCGGCGCTACTTGCACTGGGCCGCCGGCGCGATGGCCCGTTCCGCAGAGGCGCGCGTGGTGGCGGCGATCGAGGCGCCACTCCGGGCGGCGCTTTTCAATACCGAGCAGATGCGCACGCATGCGCGCTTGCTGGCCGGCTCGCATCGGCCGAGAACGCAACGCCGCACTGTGAACCTGCTGCGCAGGCTTGATGCCAACGCGCGCGTATTGCGCGACGTGCACTTCCTCTTGGCGCAGCCAGTTGAACCCACGCGGCGATTATCGCCGGCCGCCGAATGGTTGCTCGACAACTATTACCTGATCGAGGACCAGATCCGGCAGACGCGGCAGCACCTCCCGCCGAGTTACCTGAAGGAGCTGCCGTGGATTGAATCGGGCGCCGCGCATAGTAGCGTGCCGCGCGTCTACGACATGGCACTGGCGGTGGTTTCGCACGGCGACGGCCGCGTGGATCCCGACACACTGCATGCGTTCGTGTCCGAGTATCAAACGGTCGCGGTGCTGAAGCTCGGCGAGCTGTGGGCGATTCCGATCATGTTGCGGCTGGCGCTAGTTGAAAACCTGCGCCGCGTGGCCGGGCTTGCCGCAGCGGGCAGGGCGCACCGCAATCTCGCCGACACCTGGGCCCAGCGCTTCTTCGAAACCGCCACGCGCGATTCGCGCAACATGATCCTGACGGTCGCCGATCTCGCCCGATCATCGCCGTCATTGAACAGTGCATTCGTCGCCGAGCTCGCGCGGCGGTTGCAGGGGCAGGGCGCGGCGCTGGCATTGCCGCTGACATGGATCGACCAGCAGCTCGGCGCCACTGGCTTGTCGATCGAGCAGCTGGTGCAGCTGGAAAGCCAGCGGCAGGCGGCGAACCAACTATCGATCAGCAATTGCATTGGGAGCCTGCGCATGCTGGGCTCGATCGACTGGCGCGAGTTCGTCGAGGGCGTGAGCAAGGTCGAAGAGCTGCTGCGTGGAAGCGGTGATGCGGCCTATGCATCGATGGATTTTGGCACGCGCGACCGATACCGGCACGTCATCGAACGATTGGCCCGGCGCAGCGATCTGGCAGAGCCCGACATCGCCGCGCTCGTCACGAGGCTCGCGCAGCAACACGATCAGCGCCATGTAGGCTACTGGTTGATCGACGAGGGCTACGCGGACCTCGAAACGGCCGCGTACGCGCGCCGCGGAATGTGGCGGCGCATCGGCCGCGCGGCGCGCCGCCACGCACTCGGCTGGTACACCGGTTTCGCCATCGTAACCAGCCTCGCGGTCGGCGCCGCGCTGACACTGTGGATGGCGCGCTACGCGGTGTCGCCGTGGTTGCTGGCATCCCTCGCACTCATGTCGACAGTGACCGCGAGCCAGGCCGCGATCGACCTGCTCAACTGGCTGATGACGCTGGTACTGACACCCGTGACATTGCCGCGCATGGATTTCCGCTCGGGCGTGCCGGCCAATGCGCGCACGCTGATCGCCGTGCCGACGATTCTCGGCAACCGGCGGCAGATCGCCGCCCTGGTCGCCGCGCTTGAAATCCGCTTCCTCGGCAACCGCGATGCCAATCTGCATTTTGCGCTGGTTACCGACTGGCCTGATTCCACGCAACAGCGCAACGACGGCGAGGCTGAGCTGCTTGAGGGCGCCGTGGCGCTGATCGATGTGCTGAATCGGCGCTATGACGCCGAACACGCCAACCGCTTCTTCCTGCTGCACCGGCCGCGCAGCTGGAACGAAGCGGACGGCTTCTGGATGGGATGGGAACGCAAGCGCGGCAAGCTCGACAACCTGAATGCGCTTTTGCGCGGCGGCGATGCCAGCGCTTTTGAACGCATCGCCGGCGACATCAGCGCGCTCGGCGAGATCAGGTATGTCATTACACTCGATACCGACACGGAGCTGCCGCGCGATGCGGCGTGGCAGATGATCGGCACGATGGCGCATCCGCTCAATCACCCGGTCATCTCACCGCGCCTGAATCGCGTCACATCGGGCTACGGAATCCTGCAGCCACGGGTGTCGATCAGTGCATCGAGCGGCGGCCACACGCCATTTGCGGAACTGTTCGGCAGCGTCACCGGCATCGATCCGTACACGCGCGCGGTGTCGGATGTGTACCAGGATCTGTTCCACGAAGGCTCCTTCATCGGCAAGGGCATCTACGATGTCGACGCCGTGGTGCAGACCTTGCGCGCTCGCTTGCCCGACAACCGCATCCTGAGTCACGACTTGCTCGAGGGTTGCTACGCGCGCTCCGGTCTGGTCAGCGATGTCCCGCTGTACGAGCGATTTCCCCAGCAATACAGCTCGGATGTGAGCCGCCGTCACCGCTGGATCCGCGGCGACTGGCAGATCGCGCGCTGGCTATGCCCAAGAGTTCCGCTCGCTGAACCCGGCCAGACGGAACGCAATCCACTGTCGGGATTATCGCGCTGGAAGATCTTCGACAACCTGAGGCGCAGCCTCGTCCCGGCCTCGCTCCTTGGCATGCTGATGCTGACGTGGCTCGTCTTGCCCAGGCCGTTGCTCGGCACCCTGATACTGGTTGGCATCATGGCGCAGCCGCTGCTGCTGCGTGTCATCGTGGCCATCGTGCGCCCTTCGGCCGACAGCAACATCGGGCAGCACATGCGCACCGTGGGCCACACCCTGCTGCAGGCTGCGTCGCAACTACTGTTCGACAGCGCCTGTCTTCCCTACGAGGCCTATCGTGCGCTTGACGCGATCATCCGTTCGGTATTCCGGATGCTGGCCTCTCGGCGCAAGCTCCTCGAATGGCGCCCGTCGGATGTTGTCGAAAGCCGCGTCAGCTCCGACACCGAGATGCTTTCGCGCGCGATGTGGTTTGCGCCGGCATGGGCGCTGCTGAGCGCGCTCCTGCTGGTGTTGCTGCATCCGGCATCGCTGGCGATCGGTGCGCCATTGCTCGTTGTCTGGTTCGCATCGCCGTTGCTCGCCTGGCGCGCCAGTCGAACGCCATCGCCTCCGGCCAGCGAGCTGACCGCCGACAGCCAGTCGTTCCTGCGCCTGTGCGCGCGCCGCACATGGAAGTTTTTCGAGACCTTCGTCAACGCCGACAGTAACTGGCTGCCGCCGGACAACTACCAGGCGGTGCCGCAGCCCGTCGTCGCGCAGCGCACTTCGCCGACGAACATGGGGCTGGCCCTGCTCGCTAATTTGACCGCCAGCGATTTCGGTTACCTGAGCCAGGCTCAATTGCTGCAGCGAACGGCTGACGCTTTCGCCTCGATGCGCAAGCTCGACCGATACCGTGGTCACTTCTACAACTGGTACGACACGCGCACGCTGCATGTGCTGCCGCCGCGGTATGTGTCGACGGTGGACAGCGGGAATCTCGTCGCCCACCTGCGCACGCTGGCGCAAGGCTTGAGGGATGGCCGCGACGCTCCCGCGTTGCCGCAGCGCGCGCGCACGGGCGCCCGCGATGCGATCGCGCTGCTCGAACAAACGGCAGCGGAGCTGAAGTTGCCATCGATGGCTGCACTGGTCACGCACGCCGCCGAAGCGGGAACCCGCGCCAATAGCGGCATGAACGGCAATACGGGGAGTGCAAGCGCGCTTCGGGCGTGGTTGCTTAAGGCTTCGCACCTCGCCAAGTCTGTGCGTGCGGAATTTGGGGATCACCACGCTCCCGAAGCGATCGAATGGTGCGAGGCATTGATCCGCCAATGCGATTGGCATCTCGAGGAGATCGGCCTGCTCGCGCCGTGGGCGAAGCAGGAATGGGCGGAGCACGATCAGGAACGAGCGGCCGCATTCGAAGCCGGCCTGACGCTGCGCCGATTGGCCGCGTGCGAATCATTTCTCGAGGACAACATTCCCGGTCCGTTACGAACATCGATTCTCGAAGGTGCGGCGCATGCGCGCGAGCGGCTGAAGCAGCTCGATGAGTTGGCGGCGCAAGCGGAGGAGTTCGCGGCGGCCGACTTTCGCTTGCTCTATGTACGGGCGCGACGCCTGTTTTCGATCGGCTACAACGCCTCCGATCATCGGCACGACGCCGGCGTCTACGACCTGCTGGCCTCCGAGGCGCGTTTGGCCACATTTGTTGCAATCACCTCCAACCAGGTGTCGCAGGAAAGCTGGTTTGCGCTGAATCGCAAGGTGGTTCCGGCCGGCCACTCTGCGACCCTCGTCTCGTGGAGCGGCTCGATGTTCGAGTACCTGATGCCGCTGCTCGTGATGCCCGAGTATCCGGACACGCTGCTCTACAACTGCAACCGCGCTGCGGTTCACAGCCAGATCGAATACGGCCACGAGCAGGGCGTTCCGTGGGGCATCTCGGAGTCGGGATACAGCACCGTTGACGTGCACCACAACTATCAATACCGGGCGTTCGGCGTGCCGGAAGTCGGCTTGATGCGCGGACTCGCCGACGACCTGGTCATTGCGCCCTATGCGAGTGCGTTGGCACTGCTGGTGCTCCCGGCTGAAGCGGCGAGTAACCTCAAGTTGCTGGCGGAGCGCGGACTGCTGGCGCGATACGGATTCTACGAAGCAGTTGACTTCACGCGTGCGCGCCAGGTGCGCGGCGAGTCGCGCGTCGTCGTGCAATCGTTCATGGCGCACCACCAGGGCATGAGCCTGCTTTCGTACGCGCATGTGTTGCTCGATCGCCCGATGCAGCGCCGCTTCGCCGCGGTGCCGATGTTCAAGGCCGGCCTGCTGCTATTGCAGGAAAAACCCGTCTACACGGTGGAATCCATCCCGCGGCTCGATGTGGCAGCCGGAACGCACGACTCATCCGAGAGCGAGCAGGGCCGCGCCCGCGTGTTCACGACGGCCGGCACCGCGCATCCTGAAGTGCAGCTGCTTTCCAATGGTGGCTATCACGTGATGGTCACCAATTCCGGTTCGGGCTACAGCCGCTGGCGAGATCTGGCGGTAACGCGCTGGCGCGAAGATCCGACCCGCGACAGCCATGGCCACTATTGCTTCATTCGCGACAGCGTCAACGGACACTACTGGTCTTCGACCGCGCAGCCTTGCAGTGACCAGCCCGACAGCTACGAGGTCACGTTCACCGACGCGCGCGTCGAATTCCGGCGGCGCGATGGCAGCATCTCGACTCACACCGAAATTGCTGTTTCTCCCGAAGACGATGTCGAGGTGCGCCGTGTCAAGCTGCACAACCATGGTTCGCAGCCGCGCATGCTTGAAGTTACCTCGTACGCTGAAGTTGTCATGCAGCCGCAACTGGCGGACGAGCTGCATCCGGCCTTCGGCAACCTGTTCGTCGAATCAAAATTCCATCGGGACCGCCAGGCGCTGGTGTGCACGCGGCGGCCGCGTTCGTCGACTGACCGCACATTGTGCCTGTTCCACCAGCTCAACGTGGAAGGCGAGGCCGGCGACAAGGTATCGTTCGAGACCGATCGCGCGCGCTTCATTGGCCGCGGCCGCAGCCTCGCGAATGCGCTCGCCATGGAGGGCGAGGCGCTCAGCGAGAGCGAAGGATCGGTGCTCGATCCGGTCGTTTCAATACGCCGCTGGATCAAGCTCGAGCCGCATCACACGGTGACGCTGAATTTGATCTGGGGATGCAGCGATAGCACCGAGTCGATATTGGCGCTGGTGGGCAAGTACCAGGACTGGAACTTTGCCAACCGGGTATTCGATCTCGCCTTCACGCACAGCCAGGTGGCGTTACGGCATATCAACGCGAGTGAAGCCGATGCGCAGGTGTATGCGAGTCTCGCTGGCGCGGTGGTTTTCGCGACGTCTTTCATGCGCGCCGATACGGCGCTGCTCGCGGCCAACACCCGCGGGCAATCGGCGCTTTGGCCCTATTCAATCTCCGGCGACCTTCCGATCATGCTGGTTCGCATCTCCGATGTCGTCAACATCGATCTGGTGCGCGAGGCATTGCTGGCGCACGCCTATTGGCGCCTGCGCGGGTTGTCGGTCGATCTCATCATCATCAATGAAGATCGCGCCGGTTACCGTCAGGCGTTGAACGATCGCATCATGGGATTGGCGGCGGCCAGCGTCGAAGCGTCGCTGATCGACCGTCCTGGCGGCGTGTTCATCCGTTCGATCGAACAGATGACGCCGGCTGACCGCCAATTGATGGAAGCGGTCGCGCGCCTCGTGTTTAGCGACCAGATGGGCAGTTTCACGGAGCAATGGGAATTG
>JBEPVS010000059.1:0-12671 GCA_041690875.1 Gammaproteobacteria bacterium | reverse complement strand
CGGCTATAGCGAGCAGGAACCACCCGATCCCATTTCGAACTCGGAAGTGAAAATGCTCTGCGCCGATGGTAGTGTGGCAGTTGCCATGCCAGAGTAGGTCACTGCCAGGCTCCTCATGAATGGCTAAAGCCCCGGTACCGCAAGGTGCCGGGGCTTTTGTCTTTTCGGGGCTCAGGCGCCGTTGTTATTTATAGGTCGCGTTCGTGCGCATCAACTCGTCGTGATGGGCACTGGAGTCCACCGTCGAGCCGAACGCCTGGCCAGCCAGTGGGTTTGACTTCAGCATGTCCGCAATCGCCGCGTTCATTTTGTCGATGCCGTCGGCGTTTTTGGCGATGGCATCAATGTAGAACATGTCTGGCGAGGCCGTGTGGATTGATTCCACGTCGACCTCATATTCGACCAGCGCGCCATCGGCCAGCAGCTTTTCCAGCAGCGGTACAATGAATGACGTGCAGAGCATGTCGAGCGCGTTGGTCGGTGCGTCGGCCTTGAGCTTGTACGCCCCGATGCGCGTGTACGCTCCGGTGTAGCTGCCGGGACGCCAGTTGTAATAACGGCTGACATAAATCCCGTCCGAGTGCTTGGTGGCAGTTTCCAGCACCGGCGTAGTGGAGTTGCCCGTTTTATACATTTCATCGAGGACGTTCAACACACCAGCCATCGACATTGACGACCACCAGCCGTCGTGCGTTGTGCCATCCTCGGTATGGACCAGGTTCGTGTCGTTGCCATAGCCAACCAGCGTGGCCTTGGCCAATGCTTCCGCCGTCACTTTCTCGACGGCCGCGTTGGCCTTGTCCATCGCTGCCCATTGCGTGCGCGGCAGTGTCCAGTTTGCCAGGTAGCTGTACATCGGCGCTTTTTCCTTCACTTCGGCCGTTTGTGCTGTGGCCGGCGCGGCTCCGATTACCAACGACGCGGCCATGCACGCGCTCGCCAGTGCCCCTCCCAGAAGTCTGCTCATGAGATATCTCCGTTGTTATTGGTCGCGATTTCCTTATGGGGTATTCGCGTTGGCCGGAGTATACGCCGGCAAATTAAGACTAATGCGTGTGCGGTCATTGCCGGCCGACCACCGAAAATAGCTCAATAAAATCAGTATCTTGAGAGTACACGACGCGTTTTGACTGATATTAGTAGATTTACTTCTTTTCAATAACTTACTTAAATAAGCTATAAACAGGCCATGGATCCCGTCCGAAATCCCTTCGCCCCCGGCGCCGGTACCCCACCTCCCGAACTCGCAGGCCGCGACGCCTTGCTCGAACTCGTGCGCATCGCGCTCGAGCGCGCTCGGCGCGGTTTGCCCGCACGCAGCGCACTGATGGTCGGCTTGCGAGGTGTCGGCAAGACCGTGCTGCTCGATCGGATGAAGGACGCCGCCGAAGCAGCCGGCATCCAAACCATCCGCATCGAGGCGCCGGAGGAAAGATCGCTTCCAGCGATACTTGCGCCAGAATTACGGCTTGCATTGCTGCGCCTGTCGCGAGTAACGCAGGCGGTCGAACAGGCGAAGCGGGCACTGCGCGCGCTCGCGGGTTTCGCGCGCGCGCTGAAGCTCAAATACAAGGATATTGAGGTCGGCATCGACTACGAGCCGGAGCCGGGCCTCGCGGACAACGGCGATCTGGAGCACGACCTGCAATCGCTTGTCGAGGTTGTCGGCACTGCGGCGAAAGCCGCGGGCACTGTCGTTGCGCTGTTCATTGACGAGCTGCAGTACGTCGAGGAGGACCAGCTCGCCGCGCTGATCACCGCGCTGCATCGCGCGGCGCAACGCCAGCTCCCGGTGGTGCTGGTGGGCGCGGGCCTGCCGCAACTGCGTGGGCAGATGGGACGCGCGAAATCGTACGCGGAGCGGCTGTTCGAGTTTCCGGAGATCGGCCCGTTGACGCCGGATGACTCGCGCATCGCCATCACACGTCCGCTCGCAGCCGAGCAGGTGTCGATCGAGCCGCAGGCCGTCGAGCGCATCGTGCGCGAAACGCAAGGGTATCCCTATTTCCTGCAGGAGTGGGGCAAGCATGCCTGGGATGTCGCAACAGCCAGCCCGATCACCGATGCCGATGTGCGGTCCGCCAGCGCGCTCACGATTGCCGCGCTCGATGAAAGTTTCTTTCGCGTGCGCTTCGACCGGCTGACCACCGCCGAGAAGCGCTACCTCCGCGGCATGGCGGAACTCGGCCCTGGCCCGCACCGCTCCGGCGATATCAGCGGCGTGCTCGACCGGAAAGTGACATCAGTCGCGCCAACGCGCAATTCGCTGATTGCAAAAGGCATGGTTTGGAGCCCTAATCACGGCGATACGGCATTCACGGTGCCACTGTTCGACGAGTTCATGAAACGCATCATGCCCGGGGATAACTGGAAGGAGTGGAGCGATGTGTGAGCACGACGATCTCGACGAATTCGCGAAACTTGGCGACCTGTCGCGCCGGCAGTTTGGGGCGATGGCGCTCGGCACGGGATTCGCGGTGATGCTGCCGCACTTTGCCCTGGCGGCGGACAACACTGTCGGCGCTGACGTCACGATCAAGACGCCGGACGGCGTCGCGGATGCTTTCTTCGTGCATCCCGCCAAGGGCACGCATGCGGCGGTGCTAATGTGGCCGGACATTTTCGGCTTGCGGCCGGCCTTCAAGGACATGGCCACGCGCCTCGCGGGTGCCGGTTATTCCGTGCTGGTCGTCAATCCGTTCTACCGCACGCAGAGAGCGCCGACCGCGCCGGAACACGCCGATTTCAACGATCCGAAAACGCGCGACTCGCTGATGGCGCTGAAGAACTCATTGACCCCGGCCACCGCGGCGACCGACGCCAATGCGTTCATCCAGTTCCTCGACGCTCAATCGAGTGTCGATGCGAAGCGCAAAGTCGGAACGCTGGGATATTGCATGAGCGGTCCGATCGCGATTCGCACTGCCGCCGCGCGCGCCGATCGAGTCGGCGCTGTCGCGACCTTCCACGGCGGCGGTCTCGTCACGCAGGATGCCGACAGTCCGCACCTGCTGATTCCGAAAACGCGCGCGAGTTTCCTGATCGCGATCGCCGCCAACGACGACGAACGCGAACCCAACTCGAAGAGCGTGTTGCGGGAAACCTTCGACCGCGCGCACCTGGGCGCCGAAGTCGAGGTGTATGCGGGCACGCAGCACGGTTGGTGCCCGACGGATTCACCGGTCTACAACCACGACCAGGCCGAGAAAGCCTGGGCGCGGTTGTTGGTGCTGCTCAGCAAGGCGACGATGGCGGTTTAGCGCATCGTCGCCGCGGATCCAGGCTTTTGTCGCCGGACTAGCCGGCCTTAGCTTCCTTGTTCTGGTTCTGCTCGATCCAGACCAGGGCGGCTTCGATATCGGCGAGGTCGCCGGCGCTAAAGCCGGGCACGCGGCCGCCGGCCGCGGAATTGCGCAGACTGTCGAATTGCGCGCGCGATTGCGTGTGCACCCAGTTCAGGCCGCGGCGGACCTTCGACGTGAATTTCTGCTTGGTTTCTTCGGTCATGTTCGTCCTCGTTTTGTCGGCCTGGGTACGCAGTGTGGCACACGGCCGGGGCGCATCGGAAGCTGTTTTGCCTGCCCCGCCAGCTAATGCCTACATGCGCCAGCAGTTCCGCTCTCCGGCCACAAAGTGCCTGCGCCGGCGCGCATAATAGTTACCGAAAATGAACACGCAACACCGTTCCCCCACATTGGCGCTCGCGGTTTCGCAGGTCGATCACCGTGCAGGGCCGGACCACGCCCGGGTCGTCGTGATCGAGTACGGTGACTTCGAATGCCCTGTCTGTCGCGCTGTCGAACCCGCTGTCAGGCAGTTAAGGGATTTGCATCGCGAGCAGATGGCGTTCGTATTTCGGCATTTTCCGTTGGAGGATGCGCATCCCCACGCGCTGATGGCGGCAGAGGCGACTGAGTCCGCCGGGGCGCAGGGACAATTCTGGCCGATGCATGACCTGTTGCTCGCGGAGCCGCATGAGCTGACGCGCCGGAGGCTGGAAGAGTTCGCTCAGCGACTTGACCTGGACATGGCGCGATTCAAGGCTGACCTGGACGATGAGATCTACCGTCAGCGAGTTCGCGAACACCAGCAAGGCGGCCGGCTCAGCCATCTGCGTGCCACGCCCACTTTCTTCGTCGACGGTGTCGTGCAGGACGTCAGTGGCGGCATGCACGACCTGTTCGATCGGGTCGCCAGCGAAATCGCGCGCGCGACTAGGCGCTGAACCGCGCAAAGTCTCCTAGGTTCGCGCCAACGGATTCGGCATCGGCTCGCCGATCTTCGCCAACGTATTGCCATCGGTATGGTGAAAGGGCTCGGCCTGTCCCTTGACGAGGAGCACCGTGTCTTCGAAATAAGACCAGGTTCCATCGTCGTTGACGGTGACTTTGAGCGTGAATTCAGTCGTCGTGAAGGCCTGCTCGAGGAACCATCCTGAGCAGATGCCATTCTCCGTCGCGCCGCGCCGCGCGACAACCTCGAAAGTTTTTGCATCGCGCGCCGCTTTTCCAGTCGCGAGCGCCACCTGGCCGCGCGGAATCGTCAGCGTGTGGATCAATGCGCCGGTTGCCGGCTCCCACAGCCAGTAGCCCACCTGGTCGTGATAGGTTTCGATTTCATCGGGCTTCACGATGTGCGTGTGGTAGCGCAAGCCGTACAACAGCTGCGGCCCGTTCGCCTGCGGGTCGATCGGCTGCAGGTCGATGCGCTCGATGTAGACCTGCCGCTCGGGGCCGTCAGGCTTAGGCGTGACATCCATGCCGCGCGCGCCTTCCCACGTGCCGGCGAGGGCGGTGAGCGGACCGAGATTGGCCAGCGTGTCGACGTCGATGTCTTCGGGTTCGGTGTAGATATCGCCTGGTAGTTCACTCATAGTCGGGAGCCAACGAAAGGGTGATCCATGGTCGCAGCAGGAAAAAGCGGACGCAAGCGCTGCAGCTGGGCGGATGGCGATGCATTGATGTCCACCTACCATGATCGTGAATGGGGCGTGCCCCAACGTGACGGCCGCATGCTGTGGGAAATGCTGATGCTCGAGGGCTTCCAGGCCGGATTGGCCTGGAGCATCGTGCTGCGCAAGCGCGAGGCATTTCGCGCGGCATTCGCGGGGTTCGATCCCGCGAAAGTGGCGCGATTCGGCGCGCGCGACATGCAGCGTTTGATGAACGATGCCGGCATCATCCGTGCCCGCGCCAAGATCGAGGCCACGATTCGCGGCGCGCAGATCTATTGCGAGATGGAAGGCCGCGGCGAGACGTTCAGCGATTATTGCTGGTCATTCACCGGCGGCAAGACGGTGCGGAACGACGGCCGCACGCGCATCGTCAGCTCGCCATTGTCCGGACGCATATCGAAAGACTTGAAGAAGCGCGGCTTCAAATTCGTTGGCCCGACGATCGTCTACGCCTGGATGCAGGCGGTTGGCATTGTCGATGATCACTCAAGCGCGTGCTTCAGGCGCAAGCGCGGCTAGCGGCGCTGGCGCGCGGCCTCGCCGCGCGTTGCTAGGGAGTCTGCGCCCCGATGTCATTGAGATAAACGGCGTAGATTGATGTGCTCGCACATACGAACAGGCGGTTTTTCTTTGGACCGCCGAAACACAGGTTGGCGACCGTCTCCGGCAGCAGGATCTTGCCGATCAGCGAGCCGTCGGGCGCGAAGCAGCGCACGCCATCTTCCTGCGGGTCGCCCCAGCCCTGCGTGCACCACACATTGCCGGCGATGTCGGTGCGCACGCCGTCAGCCGAACCGCCCTTGCTTTCGGCGAATACCTTCCCGGCGGCAAGCCTGTCGCCGCTGACATCGAACACGCGAATGTGCGTCGGCTTGCCGCTGTCGACAATGTAGAGGCGCTTTTCATCGGGCGAGAAGGCGAGTCCGTTCGGCCGATCGAAATCGCCGGCCACGACGGCAATATGCCCATTGTGCGGATCGACGCGATACACGTTCGTCGGCAATTCAAACGGACGCTTTGCGCCTGATTCGTAGTTGCCGAGGATCCCGTAACCCGGATCGGTGAACCAGATTGTGCCATCGCTGCTGACGACGACATCGTTCGGAGAATTGAAGGGCTTGCCCTGGTACTTGTCGGCGATCACCGTGATCGAGCCGTCGTATTCGGTGCGCGTGATGCGCCGCGTGTCGTGTTCGCAGGTGACGAGGCGTCCCGCGTTGTCGCGCGTGTTGCCGTTCGCATAGTTCGACGGCTGGCGGAACACGCTGACGTTTCCGTCGTCCTCGCTCCAGCGCATCATGCGGTTGTTCGGGATGTCGCTCCACACCAGGCAGCGCAGGTCGCGGAAATACACCGGACCCTCGCACCAGCGGCAGCCCGTGGCGAGCCGCTCAATCGCGCCTGTGTTGACGTTGAACGCGAAGCGCGGGTCGAGCGCGACCACATCGGGATCCGGATAGTGGCGCAGAGTGCCCCAATCGCCGGCCGCAGTGGCTTTCGTCGCGGTTGCGGCTGCGCTCGCCGACGTGGCCGCTGCTGCAGCTGCTGCCGCGGCGGTCGTAAGGAACGTGCGTCTATCCATGTACAGCAACTCCGTGCAATCAGACCAGCAATGAAAGCCCAAGGATCATCGGCAGTGCAAGCACCGAGATCAGGGTCTCCATCAGCGTCCAGGTTTTCAGCGTTTCGCCGACGCTGAGCTTGAAGTATTCCTTCACCAGCCAGAAGCCGGCGTCGTTCACGTGCGAGAGCATCAGCGACCCCGCACCCGTGGCGAGCACCAGCAGTTCGCGGCTCGCGTGCGGATACAGCGGCAGCAATGGGGCGATCAGGCCGGAGCCCGTGATCACCGCAACGGTCGCCGAACCCGTGACGACGCGCACTGCGCCCGCTGCGAGCCAGGCCAGCACGAGCGGGGAGGCGCCGTGTTGCGTGGCCATGCGGCCGATCACATCGCCGACGCCGGTCGCGATGAACACCTGCTTGAAGCCGCCGCCCGCACCGATGATCAGGATGATCGCCGCCATCGGACTTAAGGCTTCCTCGAGCAGCACGATGACGCGCGCCCGTCCGAGTCCGCTGCGTGCCCCAAAGGTGTACAGCGACAGCAGCAAGGCGAGCAGCAATGCAACGATGGGATTGCCGATCCAGTCGGCCGCGCTGCGGATTGCGCTGTCGACGGGAGAAAGCGCATCGGCGAGCGATCGCAGCAGCATCAGCAACACCGGCAGCAGTACGGTCGCAACCGTTATGCCGAAGCCCGGATACCGGGCCGGTTCGACAAGCGCTGGCCCCGCCGCATCGCTGACAAGGTGGCCGGGCACGACGCGCGAGATGAATTTTCCAAACACCGGCCCGGCGATAACCGCGACCGGCACCGCGACGATGAGGCCGTACAGCATCGTCTTGCCCATGTCCGCGCCGTAGGCCAGTACTGAAACTGTGGGGCCCGGATGCGGCGGCACCAGGCCGTGCAGCACGGACAGTCCCGCCAACAAGGCCATACCGACCTTGATCGGCGGCACGCCGACGCGAGCCGAGACGACGAACACCAGCGGCACCAACAAGACGAAACCGATCTCGAAGAACAGCGGAATGCCGACGAGGAACGCCGCGCACAGGATCGCCCAGTGCACGCGTTGCGGGCCGAAGCGGTCCACCAGCGTGTGCGCGATGCGGTCCGCGCCGCCCGAGGCGGTCAGCAAACGGCCGAGCATCGCGCCGAGTGCCAGCACCAGTGCCACGAATCCGAGCACGTCGCCGACGCCTTTCTGCAGCGCTGCGAGCAGCGGACCGGCGCTCATGCCGGAGATCAGGCCGAGGAATAACGAAGCCAGCAACAGCGCCAGGAACGCATGCAGACGGAAACCCGACACGAGCACTACGAGGAATGCAACCGCAGCCGCGACGTTCACCAGTAAATGCGTATCGTGAGTCATGCCAGCCATTTTGCAACGACGTTCAGCAACTCATCGATCGGCCGCGAACCATCGATCAGCAAGGTATGCGGTTCTCCGTTGGGCTGCTCCAGCGTCCTGAACTGGCTGTCGACGAGAGTCACCGGCATGTAATGGCCGGCGCGGTGAGCGACGCGTTCGATTGCCATTTCGCGCGAGACTTCCAGTAATACGATGCGCAATTCCGGAATGCCAGCGCGCAAATGATCGCGGTAGCTGCGTTTCAGCGCCGAGCAGGCGAGCACGGGTGCCGGCAATCCGGCGTGCGAGCGCGCTGCGGCCGCGATCCGCTCGAGCCACCCCAAGCGATCCGCATCCTGGAGTGGAATACCCTCGCGCATCTTCGCGATGCTTTCTGGCGCATGATACTGATCACCTTCGATGTACGGGGCCGCGCAGCGCTGCGCCCAGGCCTCGCCGAATGTGCTCTTGCCGCTGCCGCTCACTCCAGCGACGAGCAGCGGATATCGATTCTCGAAACGCATGCGCTCAGTGCGCCGGGTGTTTCAGCAGGCGTTGCGCCTCGGCGATGATGGCGTTTTCCAGGCACCCCGCGGCGAACTGCGTCTTGCTGACTTCAAAAGTGTTGCCTCGCGCGTACATGGCATCATCGGGTAGATAACCGGAATAGCCGTTCGTCAGTGTCAGCGTCAACAGGGCATTGGGGTTGCTCAAGCGCGTGCGCAGGTGCTGGTCGACAGCCGTGGTTACTTCTCCTGAAATGCCGAGCAGGTCCACCGACCCCACGCCGAGATAGGACACACGCACCGCATGCTTCTGCGTCGCGTCGTGTTGCGACGGGCATTCGATGACCGATTGCGCAGCGCGCAGCGGTGCAGTCACATCCTGTGGTGCCAGCCGATCGGTCACGCGGATGATCTGCAGCGCGAGCGCCTGCCCCAGGCGCTGTGTGATGGAAAATCCGGCGGCCTGCATGTCGGATGGTTGCACCTTGCCATCGCTCGCGGGTTCCGCGTGGAAGGACATCAGGATCGGGTTCTGGTCGCCGGCCGCGCCGCTGGTCCAGAACGACTGGGTGTGCTGCGCGGCGTAGTGCTCATCGACGAATCGGTTGGCGACCCCGGGAATGTCGGCGCTGACCATCGCAGCGTGTGCAGCCGCCGTGTCGGAGCTGTACAGCGAAACGGCGTGCACCGCGTAGTTTGCGAAGATCGCCTTCGGGCTGCCGTCGGCACGGAAAAAGGCTACGACGCGCACAGCCTTGTCCGATGGCCCTTCCGGATCCTGGCCGAGGATGAAGGCCCCGCCCAGCAACTCGTCGCGATTCATGTTGATGTACGCACGGCCTTCGCCAACGCCGACGCGCACCGGCTCAAGCTGCTGCTGCGCCTGCGTGACAGCGCTCATCAGCCCATCGAGCACCACCGCCGCATAGCCATTGTC
The DNA here is from genome assembly GCA_041690875.1 of Gammaproteobacteria bacterium. Lineage (GTDB taxonomy): Bacteria > Pseudomonadota > Gammaproteobacteria > Steroidobacterales > Steroidobacteraceae > FEN-1191. The sequence goes on along the minus strand of JBEPVS010000059.1, from coordinate 3,356 downwards.
CAATGACCAGGGCACGGTGTGCGCGTGCGTCGCCGACAGCAACACGTGGTCGCGGGCAACGCCGCAGGCCACGGCGATCTTCGCGATAGCCTGCTCGTAGAGCTCATCCGGCAGCATGATGACGTCCGCGACGACGATGACCGCCTTCGAATCCCCCTGCTGCAACACCAGTGCGCGCGCGTACAGCGAGTCGTGCACCGCGACGAGCGGCGAGTCGGTGTTGTTGCGGATTGGAAATTGCGCGGGCGGCGGATCGATCAGCGCCTTGCCAGTGCCGGCCATCAGGCCGGCCTGCGCCGTACCCGCAACCAGCGCGATCGCAATCGCCCACCCAGCGGCGCGCGCAAGCCTCGAGCGCTTGCGCAGCCCCATCTCAGGCCACCCGGTTTGCGGCGGCGACTTTCGCATACCAATAGGCCGAGTCTTTCATCGTGCGACGCTGCTGATTGTCGAAGTCCACGTATGTCAGTCCGAAGCGCTGCGTGTAGCCCTGCGCCCATTCGAAGTTGTCCATCAGGCTCCAGCAATGATACCCGCGCACTGGCACGCCGTCGGCAATCGCGCGCGACAGCGCGTTCAGGTGCGCGCGCAGGTAGGCAATGCGTTTTGGATCGTGGATGTGCCCGCTCGCATCGGGCCGGTTGTTGTAGGCCGCGCCGTTCTCGGTGATCTCGATCGGCCGCGGGCCGGTCACCTCGTGCATGGCCTTGAGTATGTCGTAGAAGCCTTGCGGGTAGATGTCCCAGCCGAAGTCGGTTTTTTCATCGGGGCCGATCGCCCATTCGGTTGTCAGGTCGAGCCCGGGAATGCCGGTCTTCTGCGTCGTGGCAGCCACATGCGTTTGCGAATAATAGTTGATTCCAACGAAATCCAGGTCGGCCTGGATGAGTTTGTCATCGCCCGACTGCCATCCGAGCAAGGCTTCCTGCTGGCCTGGCGGCAATACGCCATCCGGATAGCGGCCGGTCAGAGCCGGCACGATGAACCACAAATTCGAGAGCTTGCGCATCACTTCGGCCGCGTCGCGGTCGGCCTGCGAATCGGTTGACGGAAAATGCGGTGACACGTCGTAGACACTGCCGACCTTGATGCGAGCGTTCGCGGCCTTCAGCGCGCGAAACCCCAAGCCATGCGCGAGATTGACGGTGTGCGTCGACTTCAGGAATGCGTATCCATCCTTGCGGCCGGGGGCGAACACGCCGTTCCAATAGCTCAGCTGCGTGAACGTTTTCGATTCGTTGAACAGGCTCCAGTTCTCGATGCGATCGCCGAGCGCCTTGCCCATGATCGCCGCGTAGTCGGCAAAACGGGACGCGGTCTCGCGATTGGGCCAGCCGCCGCGGTCTTCGAGGTCCTGCGGCAAATCCCAGTGATACAGCGTCGGCAACGGGCGGATGCCCGCTTCGAGCAGCGCATCGGTGAGCCGATCATAGTAGGCGAGGCCACGCGGATTGGCGGGCCCGGTACCGTCCGCCTGGATGCGCGTCCAAGCGATTGAAAAGCGATACGACTTCAGGTTCATCGCGCGGAGTAGCGCGATGTCATCGCGCCAGCGATGGTAGCTGTCGCAGGCGACGTTGCCCGTGTGTCCGCTTTTGATCTTGCCCGGCGCGAGCACGAAGCGGTCCCAGTTCGACTCGCCCTTGCCGTCTTCCTGGTAAGCGCCTTCGACCTGGTACGCGGCGGTCGCGGCGCCCCACAGGAATCCGGGCGGAAATTTGCCCGGCTGCAATGCGCTGCCGACAGCGGCGCGCACGAGTCGGGGCGCGAGTGCGACGCCTGCGAGCGCGGCGCCAGATTTGAGCAATTCGCGGCGGTCCATCAGGGTGCTCTCCATGTCAGGATTCATTGTTGGTATACGCGCACGTAGTCGATCTCCATGCGCACCGGGAAGATCGTGTCGTCGACGCCATGCTGGCCGCCCCAGTCGCCGCCGATGGCAATGTTCAAGACAATGTATTGCGGTCCGTCGAAAGGCCACTCGGCCGTGCCCGAACCATCGTTCGAGTATTGGAAATAATTGTGATCGTCCATGCCGATCGTGATGCGGGTCGCCGTCCAGGTGAGCTGGTAGCGATGAAAAGCCGTGCACACATCGGCCATCGGTGTCGTTGCGGTGCGTTCGTTCTTCAGATGGCCGTTGTAGTCGGTGGTGTGAACGGTGCCGTGGATGACGCCTTGATCGAAACCGACGTGTTCCATGATGTCGATCTCGCCGTCGGTGGGCCAGTGCAGCACCGGCGTGGCAGCCAGCATCCAGATTGCCGGCCAGGTGCCAACGCCACAGGGCAATCGCGCGCGCGCCTCGACGAAACCGCGCGTCCAGTTGGCGTTGCCGCGCGTGACGAGGCGCGCCGACGTGTAGTGCTGGCCATTCCAGTCTGGAAATTGCGCCGGGGACAGGTCTTCGTGCCTCGCCTCGATGACAAGATTTCCGTTTTCAATTCGCGCATTGTCGGACCGCGCATCGGTGTAGTACTGCAGCTCGTGGTTGCTGGCGCCGGCGAATGGGGCATCAAAGGACCATTTGCTGGAATCGGGCAGGCCGTCGACATCGAATTCGTCCGACCAGACCATGCTGTAGCCAGCAGGGAGACCGCCCGTTTCGGAAATGGCCGCAACGCCCGGCCCGGCGTATACCGGAGCCGCTGCCGGTGCCGCGACAGCGGCGGAATTGCCGCCGCCACAACCACTGGAAATCGTTGCCAGCGCCGCCAACACGGGCGCGGCTGCGCACACGCCGCGCCATTCCGCGGATACCGCGAAACGCGCCAAAACACCGATGAATGCCGTGCGCACGGCCGGATGCTATTTTTGCAGGCCGTCATTTGCAAGCGGTTTCAGGAATCGCGTTTCGAGGCGGTCTAAGCTGAACGTCGGCCGTCAATGCATACGAATGCGAATTTTCTTGACATTGCCGGTTTCGGCGGAGCACTATCCGCCGAACGCACATGAAAGCGGTTTCAGAAACCGATTACACCGCGCCGGAGACCAGGCGCGGGTAACGGCGGGCGTCAACGTATCGCGCGACCTTGGGGGAATATCAAGTGAAGTCATCTCATCGGCGCCTTCGTGCGCCTTCTGCTCCGGCCAAGCTGATTGAAATCGACCTGCGGTTGCGCCACGCGCGCAATACACCGCTCGCGCGCAGCGTAGCGCTGGCGCTGGGCGTCATGGCCGCGCCGCTTGCATTCGCGCAGACTGCTGCGGATACATCGAGCCCTCTCGAGGAAGTGGTCGTCACCGGCATCCGCGCCAGTTTGACCTCGTCGGAGAACCTGAAGCGTAATTCGGTCGGCTTCGTCGACGGCATCGTCGCCGAGGACATCGGCAAGTTCCCGGACACGAACCTCGCC
>JBEPVS010000058.1:0-12834 GCA_041690875.1 Gammaproteobacteria bacterium | reverse complement strand
GACGAACAGCGCGCCGACCATGACGAGCACGTGCGGACCTCGCGGCCCATCAAAGTGCAACACGACGCGTTCGTTGCGCGCAAACAAGTTCGGCACGTAGCGCGCGGTGGTGTCGTTGACGCTGAACAATCGTCCCGGCACGTACCAGGCCTCGCGCAGCGCGCCGGCGAGCGCCATGTGGATGCGATGGTAGTTGAATGGTGCGAGATAGACGGTCATGAACTCGCCGCCCGCCAGCGCGTCGACGAGTGCATCGTGCCCGGCAAGCAATTCACGCAGTCCGTAATCGCGTCCTTTTGCCTGGATCAGTCGTCCGCTCGAACATTGGCCCAGAGCGCTGATCGTGCCGTCGACCGGGCTGTCGATCGCATCGCTCGCGGGCGAGGGCGGCCGCGTTTGCGGACGCAACGCACGCGTGAAGAAAAGATTGAAGCTGGCATAGGCCTTGGGATCGGGCTGCACGGCATCGTTCAGGTCGGGCTTGAAGCCGCGCATGAACGCCGCAATCAGCGGCCGGCGCACCCAACCGAGGCGGCTGCGCGCGATGGCGCCGACCACTCTCGACAGCAGATGTTGCGGCAAAAGGTACTGCATGACGGCAAACCACCGCCCGCCGCTGGCGCTCGAGGCAGGCGCATCGCTGTAAATGTCCGGACCGCTCACAATCGATGACTCGCCGCCAGCGTGCGCAGGTCGGCATCAAGCACCGTCGCCTGCAACGGTGGACTGAATACCGCAACTAGGCTCGCACGGCTGTCGATCAGGAACAGCGTCGCGCTGTGATCGATGCCGTATGCGCCGCCCGGCTGCTCGCGCTTGCCGGCGAAGGCGCTGAACTCGTGCAGCAGCGCGGGCAGTGCCGCCGGCGCGGCGCGCAGGCCCACGAAGCCGGGGCCAAACGCCGCCAGGTAATCGCGCAGTGCCTGCGGCGTGTCGCGCTCCGGATCGACCGTGATGAACCACATGCTCAGATCCGCCAGCGGCGAACGCGATCGCAATTCACGCAATGTCGCAAGCGTCGCGGGGCAGATGTCGGGACACGAAGTGAATCCGAAGTAGACCAACGTCGCGTGACCGCGCAGCGCATCGTTGCCGACCGTCCGCCCTTCGGTGTCGGTCAACGAAAAGGCCGCCAACGCGCGCGGCCGTCCCAGCCACGTTCCGCCCTGCAGCGCGACGCTGCTTTGTGTCAGCATGTGCGCGAGCAGTGCACCGGCCATCGCGCCGGCCAGGCTCGTGAGCAGCAGCCAAGGCAGTAGACGTCGCAGTTTCATGGCTCGATTATCACATACGCGCAAGCGCGCACCGCGCGCGCCGGTATCGGTCGCTACGCTGCTGCGGCGCGCGACACAAACGCTTGCGCGCGCCCGGCTGCACTACGGCCACGGCACCGATTGCGCGCGCGACGATGCCGCGGCGCTCGTCTGGCATGCGCTTCACCTTCCGGCGCGTCCCACTGCCGCGCGGCTCCGCCGGGGCGCAACCCTTAAGCAACTGCGCAGGCTCGACGCGCTGCTGCAGCGGCGCATCGCCGAACGCATTCCCGTCGTCTACCTGACGCACCGAAGCTGGTTTGCCGGCATCGAGCTGTACGTCGACGAACGCGTCCTGATCCCGCGCTCGCCGATCGCCGAGCTCATCGAGCAATCGTTCTCGCCTTGGATCGACGCGGCGCGCGTGCGGCGCATCGCCGACATCGGGACGGGTTCGGGCTGCATCGCGATCGCCTGCGCGCGAGCCTTTCCAGATGCGCGCGTCGATGCGCTCGATATTTCACCGGCCGCGCTTGAGGTCGCCGCCCGCAACGTGCGTCGGCACCGGTTGGCTCGGCGCGTGCGTACGCTGGAATCCGACCATTTCAGCGCGCTCCGCGCCGGTGCTTACGATATGATCCTCAGCAACCCGCCGTACGTTGGGAGCGCCGAGATGAAATCGCTCCCGGCCGAGTACCGGCATGAACCGGCGATGGCACTTGCGGCGGGTCGTGACGGCCTCGATTCGGTGCGTGTGATGCTGCGCGATGCAGCGCGCTACCTGCGGCCCGGCGGCATCCTGGTCGTCGAGGTCGGCAACAGCGAGGATCTGGTGCGCCGGAAGTTTCCGCGCCTGCCGTTCACCTGGCTGGATTTCGCGCGCGGTGGCGGTGGAGTGTTTCTGCTCACGCGCGAGCAGTTGGCGCGAAGTCGGAAGCGGAGCTGATGTCGGGCAATACGATTGGCAGGATGTTCGCGGTGACGACCTTCGGCGAAAGCCACGGTCCGGCGCTGGGCTGCATCGTTGACGGTTGCCCGCCCGGCCTGGAGCTCACAGAAGCCGATTTGCAGCGCGACGTCGATCGACGGCGCACGGGCACCTCGCATTTCGTCAGCCAGCGCCGCGAAGCGGACGCGGTGCGCATTCTCTCCGGCGTCTACGCGGACAAGACCACCGGCACGCCGATCGGCTTGCTGGTCGAGAACAATGACGCGCGTTCGCGCGACTACGACAAGCTGGCGGATCGATTTCGTCCCGGCCACGCCGACTACACCTACGCGCACAAGTACGGTCATCGCGACCATCGCGGCGGCGGCCGTTCCTCGGCGCGCGAAACGGTGATGCGCGTCGCGGCGGGGGCGATCGCTCGAAAGTTTCTCGCCGAACGATTGCAGGTGCGCATCAGCGGCTATGTGAGCCAGATCGGCGCGCTGCAGCTTGAACCGCGCGATCCGCAGGCCGCGTACGACAATCCATTTTTCTGTCCCGATCCGGCGCGCGTGCCGGAACTCGAAAAGATGCTGTGGGACCTGCGCAGCGCCGGCGACTCCGTCGGCGCGCGTGTCACGGTGCGCGCCGAAGGCGTGCCGCCGGGACTCGGCGAACCGGTGTTCGACCGGCTCGATGCCGATATCGCGCACGCGATGATGGGCATCAACGCGGTCAAGGCCGTGGAGATCGGCGCCGGCGTGGCCGCGGTTGCCCAGCGCGGCAGCGAACATCGCGACGAACTGACGCCGCAGGGGTTCGCCAGCAATAACGCCGGCGGCATCCTTGGCGGCATTTCAACCGGCCAGGCGCTGATCGTGCACATCGCATTCAAGCCCACGTCGAGCATCCAGGTCCCGGGCCGCACCATCGACCTTGAAGGCAATGCGGTCGAGGTGATCACGACGGGCCGGCACGACCCTTGTGTCGGTCTGCGCGCGACGCCGATCGCCGAGGCGATGCTGGCGATCGTGCTGATGGATCATTACCTGCGGCATCGCGCGCAGAATGCGGACGTGCGCACGGCCGTGCCCGATATCGAGAAACGCAATCGATGAGGCAGATCAAGTAATGGCGCGAGGATGGAATGTCGCGGTGCTGGGCGCCACGGGACTGGTTGGCGAAATGCTGCTGACGGTGCTCGAGGAGCGCAAGTTCCCGGTGCAGGAATTGTTTCCGCTCGCGAGCGAGCGCTCGCGCGGCAAGAGCGTGACGTTCAATGGCCGCCAGCTGCGCGCCATCGACGCGGCGACCTTCGATTTCAAGCGCGCGCAGATCGGCCTGTACTCGGCCGGCGGCGATGTGTCGGCCGTCTACGGACCGAAGGCCGCTGCCGCGGGATGCATCGTCATCGACAACACCGCGCAGTTCCGCTATGAGAAAGACATTCCGCTCGTCGTGCCGGAAGTGAATGCGCACGCGATAGCGCAGTACAAGACGCGCGGCATCATCGCCAATCCGAACTGCTCGACGATCCAGCTGGTCGTCGCACTGAAGCCGATCTACGATGCGGTGGGCATCGAGCGCATCAACGTCGCGACGTACCAGTCCGTTTCAGGCGGCGGCCGCAAGGCGGTTGAGGAACTCGCCGACCAGACTGCGCAGCTGCTGAACGGCCGTCCGGTCGAACCGAAGGTGTTGCCGAAGCAGATCGCGTTCAACTGCATCCCGCAGATCGACAAGTTCATGGACAACGGCTACACGAAGGAAGAGATGAAGATGCAGTGGGAGACCTGCAAGATCTTCGGCGACGAATCGATCCGCGTGAATGCGACAGCGGTGCGCGTTCCGGTGTTTTACGGCCATTCCGAAGCGGTGCACATCGAGACACGCCGCAAGATCTCGGCCGATGATGCGCGCGCATTGCTGGCGAGCGCGCCGGGAGTGCAGGTGATCGATGAGCGGAAACCCGGCGGCTACCCCACGGCAGTTACCGAAGCAGCGAACCACGACACGGTTTATGTCGGGCGCATTCGCGAGGATATGACCCATGAGCGCGGTCTTAATCTGTGGGTCGTGGGCGATAACATCCGCAAGGGTGCCGCCACGAACGCCGTCCAGATTGCGGAGATTTTGGTCCGGGAGTATTTATAAGTTATATTGCCCGGCAATTAGCCGCCGGGGCAATGAAAACAGCGCAACTGGCTGTTTTCTAATGGGGTAAGCGCTGTAAAAGGCACACTGGGAGATCTGATGTCCTTGCGTTATGTCGTACGCGTGCTGACTCTGGCGGCCTTCCTGCCCACCGGTGCCATGGCGCTTGGATTAGGCGATATCCACCTCAAATCGGCGCTCAACTCGCCGCTTGCTGCCGAAATCGATCTGTCGGCAACGCCAGAGGAACTCGCGAACCTCAAGGTCGCGCTGGCCAGCCGCGAGAGCTTCACGCGTTACGGGCTCGACTATCCTTCTTATCTTGATGGCGTGACGCTGCTCCCCGCCAAAAGCGCCGACGGCCACGATGTGCTTAAGGTGCGCTCGCGCGATGTCGTCACGGAGCCGTTTGCCACACTTCTGGTCGAGGCGAACTGGACGCGCGGGCGGCTCGTCCGCCAGTACACCGTACTGCTCGACCCGCCTGTATTCACCGGCGACAAGGCGAGCGCCACTGCAGCCGTCGCCAGCCCGGCGACCACCCCGCAGGCGAGCGCCGCTACCGTCGAACGTCCGGCCGCTGCCGCGACTGCTCCGGCTGCTGAGCCGGCGCCATCCGCGCCCGCTGCCTCGACATCTGCGCCTGCCGCGCCGGTTTCATCGGGCGCCTCGGGCGGCGTTGGAACCTACACCGTGCAGCGAGGCGACACGCTGTCGCTGATTGCAGCTCGCAATTACCCGAATTCGCAGCGCGAACGTGCGCTCGTGGCGCTTTATCACGCCAACGCCGGCGCCTTCGAAGGCAACATGAACGTGCTGCATAGCGGCGCGACGCTGCAGCTGCCCGACGCCGCGACCGTCGCGGCCGTCGGTTCCGGCGAAGCCAGCGCCGAAGTCGGCAGCCAGTATCACGCCTGGTCCGGCAACCACGCGGGCCGTGACCAGTTGCACCTGGTGCCGCCGACCGAACCCGGCGCCGCGGCGCCCTCGAGCGGCGCCTCTGGCGCCGGCGACACAGCAGCGCTCCAGCAGCGGGTGACGACGCTTCAGCAGCAGCTGGCCGAATCGCAGCGCCTGCTTGATTTGAAGAACGCCGAACTGGCGAATTTGCAAAAGCAGTTGAATGGCGGCAAATCAGGTCCGTCACCCGTGACGCCGCCGTCCGAGCCAGCCCAGTCTCCCCAGGAAGTCCTGCAGCAGGCGCCAGCTACCGGCCCGGAAGCCACCGCGCCCGTGGCAACGCCGCCTGAAACGGCTCCCCCTGCGCTCGCGCCTCCTACGAAACCCACTGCTTCAACGCCTGCTGCGCACACGGCGCCGAGCGGATCGATCATCGACTGGCTGTCCGATAACTGGTATCTGCCGCTCGCGGCGCTGGCGCTGATCGTCGCCGGTTTGATTGGCTGGCGCTTCATGCGCTCACGCCAAGAGCAGGAATTCGGCCGCACGCTCGACCGCCTGTCGACCCCGCCGTTCGAAGCAGCGCGGCAGCCGAACCGCCAGGCCGAGACGCAGCCGATGCGCGCGCTGTCCGCGAAGCAAGACTCTTCTTTTGTCGTCGAGGAGTCGGGCACCCACCAGGCGCCGCGCATCAGCGAAAGCGACCTGGCAAACATGCAATCCGTTCCGCTCGCGGACGACGACAGTGTCGCCGGCGACACGGCGGTCGCGCTCGACCAGGGCGATCCGCTGGCGGAAGCCGATTTCCACATGGCCTACGGCCTGTATGACCAGGCCGCCGATCTGGTGCGCATCGCGATCACCCGCGAGCCCAATCGGCGCGACCTGAAGCTCAAGCTCCTCGAAGTGTTCTTCGTTTGGGGCAACAAGGATCAATTCCTGCAGCTCGCGCGCGAATTGTCGGCGAGCCGCGATGAAGCGGCCAGCGGCGAGTGGGAAAAAGTCGTCATCATGGGGCGCCAGATCGCGCCGGACGACTCGCTGTTCACGACCTCGGGTGCGTTGTCGGGCGCGGGCGCCGGCGGCGTTGACCTGAACCTCGAAGGCGGCCAGAACCGCGTCGACTTCGACCTGTTGGGCGAACCCTCGATCGTGGCGGACAGGCCTTCGGATGCTGTCGATCTCGACCTGGGCGCTGCGTTGGGCGATTCGGATGCGACCGGTGAGCTGCGCGCAATCGGCGACACCGGCGTTGATTTCGTGCTCGACGACCCGGCGCGAGGCGGCGATGGCACCGGCACGACGCGCGAGATGCCGCAATCGCACACCGTGACGCTCGATGTGGCCGGCGGCCCGCAGGACACACCGACCGTCGAGAACCTGCAGCCGCATGGGCTCGACAGCCCGACAATCCGCCAGAAGCTTGAATCCAGCGCGCGCGCGCAGCTCGCGGGCGCGGACCAGACTGCGGAACTGGCGATCGATGACCTGGGTCTCGATGTCGCCGCCGCGGATACCGACCGGCACAACATTGTCGACGCCAACTCGTCGCCGACCCTGCTCACCTCGCTCGATGAGGACACGCGCGAATTGCTCGCGCGAGCGCATTCCGAGGGCCAGGCGGAAGTGGTCGTGCCCGATACGGCCGAAGTGCCATCGCCGGCCCCGAGCGGCGCCAGCGGCACCTGGTTGTTCACCGACAAGGATTTTTCCACGGTCATGCCGGCAGCCAGCGAATCGGCTGATACGCCGACCGAACTCGTTACCACTGTCATGCCGCCACCCGACTCGACAATGGGTGTCACGGCGCAGGTCGAGGAGTTCAAGAAAGGTGCGGCCGACAGTGTGGTCGATCTCGATCTCGACAGCCTGGCCTCGACGGGCGAACTATCCGGCGGTCTCGACCTCGATGTCGGCCAAAGCACGCCGGAAACCGAAGCGCAATTTGCCTCGACGCAGCGCCTCAACGCCGAACCGCTGAGCATGGATGCCGAACCGGCCACGATGAGCGAGGTCGGCACGAAGCTCGACCTGGCGCGCGCGTACATGGATATGGGTGATCCCGAGGGCGCGCGCAGCATCCTCGAAGAGGTGCTCGCAGAGGGTTCGGCATCGCAGAAATCCGAGGCCCGCCGGCTGATCGACTCGCTCCCCGGCTGACGGCTATCCAGCGGCGGGCTGGGGAGTGTCTCCCCGGGCCGCTCCCCGGCGCATGGGCCGCATCGCGTTAGGCATCGAGTACGACGGGTCCGCCTTCCATGGCTGGCAGCGCCAGCCTCATTCGACCTCGGTCCAGCAGGCACTTGAAGAAGCGCTGGCCAGCGTTGCTGACTCCGACGTCGAACTCACGTGCGCGGGCCGCACCGACGCCGGCGTGCACGCGCGCGGGCAAGTCGCGCACTTCGACACGGAGGCCTCGCGCAGCACGCGCGCCTGGCTGCTGGGCACGAACAGCGCGCTGCCGCAGTCGGTGAACCTGCGCTGGGTGCAACCCGTGCCCGGCGAGTTCCACGCTCGTTTCGGCGCTATGCGCCGCTCCTATCGCTACCTGATCCTGAACCAGCCCATGCGCTCGGCGCTCGCTGCAGGCCGCGCGCTGGTCGTGTATCGAGCCCTCGATGCCGCGCTGATGCATGAGGCTGCGCAGCAACTCGCCGGCGAACACGATTTCAGTGCCTTTCGCGCTGCGGAGTGCCAGGCGCATTCCCCGGTGCGCCGCATCGAGTCGATCGCCGTGCGGCGGCGCCAGCCTTGGGTAACCATCGATGTGTGCGCCAACGCCTTCCTGCAGCACATGGTGCGCAACATCGTCGGCACCTTGCTGGCCGTTGGCCTTGGTGATGCCCCGCCCGGGCGCGTGCGCGAGCAGCTCGAATCGCTCCAGCGCAGCACCGGCGAGGCCACGGTGGCCGCCCACGGGCTGTACCTGTGGCGGGTCGACTATCCCGCCGGGTTCGGCCTGCCGGACGATTCCGCTATGATCGACCCTTTCGAGGCCGTCGAGGCCTTCTAAGCGTGCAGAGGACCGCTCTTTGTCGTGGTTTGAAAAGATCGTTCCTTCCCGGATCAAGACTGAGCGCCGCTCGCGCTCGGTGCCGGAAGGCTTGTGGATCAAGTGTCCGGCCTGCGACGGGGTGCTGTACCGCGCCGAGCTGGAGCGAAACCTCTATGTCTGTCCCAAGTGCACGCACCACATGCGCATCGGCGCACGCGCACGGCTCCAGTCCTTTCTCGATCCGGCCGGCCAGCAGGAAATCGGTGCGCAGTTGCAGCCCGAGGATCCGCTCAAATTCAAGGACAGCAAGCGCTACAAGGATCGCCTCGCGCAGGCGCAGAAAGCTACAGGCGAACGCGATGCGCTGATCGCGCTGGCCGGAAAGCTGCACGGCGATCCGGTCGTCGCCTGCGCGTTCGAATTTCAGTTCCTCGGTGGATCGATGGGTTCGGTTGTCGGCGAGCGTTTCCGGCGCTCCGTCGATCGTTGTATCGAGGACCAGTGCGGGCTCGTGTGTTACTCGGCGACCGGCGGAGCGCGCATGCAGGAGGCGTTGCTGTCGCTCATGCAGATGGCCAAGACCAGCGCGGCGCTGGCGCGGCTGTCGCGCGCAGGCTTGCCGTTTATTTCCGTCATGACCGATCCGACCACCGGTGGTGTGTCGGCGAGCCTTGCAATGCTCGGTGACCTCAACGTCGCCGAGCCCCGCGCGCTGATCGGCTTTGCCGGACCGCGCGTGATCCAGCAGACGGTGCGCGAAACGTTGCCAGAAGGCTTCCAGCGCAGTGAATTCCTGCTGGAACACGGCGCGCTCGACCTGATCATCGACCGCCGCGACATGCGCGACCGGCTCGCTGCGCTGCTGCGCTTGCTGCAGCGGCGTCCCGTGCTCGCTTCGGCCTGAGGCCAATCCCATGCCGTCGACGGCCGCCGGCCGGACGCTGGCCGAATGGCTGGCTTACCAGGAAACCCTGCACCCACGCAGCATCGACCTCGGTCTCGACCGTGTGCGCGTCGTCGCCGAGAGGCTGGCGTTGCTTCCGCCCGCTGGCCGCACGGCGATCGTCGGCGGCACGAATGGCAAGGGATCGACCGCTGCGATGCTGGCGGAACTCGCACAGGCGCACCGATTTCGCGTCGGCCTGTTCACCTCGCCGCACCTGTCGCGCTACGAGGAGCGCATCTGCGTCGATGGCGCCGAAGTGCAGGACAACGCGTTGTGCGCGGCGTTCGCAGAGATCGAGGCCGCGCGTGGCGCCGAAACGCTCACCTATTTCGAGTTCAACACGTTGGCCGCCTTGCTGGTGTTTCGAGCCGCCGGAGTCAATGCCACGGTGCTGGAGGTGGGACTGGGCGGGCGACTGGATGCGACCAATCTTGTCGACGCTGACGTGGCGGTGCTCTGTTCGGTGGCGATGGATCACCGCGAGTGGCTCGGTGACACGCTGGAGGCCATCGGCACGGAAAAGGCCGGCATTTTCCGCGCCGGCCATCCCGTGATCCTCGGCGATGCGCGCATGCCCGATAGCGTCACGCGGGCTCTCGTGGCGCTGGGTTGCCGGCCGCTAATCGCCGGCACGCACTTCGCTTGGCGCGTGCGTCCGGATGGCCGCTGGGACCTGCACGGCGCGGGGCTTGAATTCACCGCGCTGCCGCCGCCTGCACTGGAAGGCGCGATCCAGTACCGCAACGCATCGGTCGCAGTGGCGGCGCTGCACGCAATGATCGCGCCGCGCGAGCCCGAACCCCAGGCGATTGCCGCAGCACTGCGCGCGGTGCGCCTCCCAGGACGCTTGCAGTTCGCGAGTGGGCCGGTGGAGTGGGTGTTCGACGTAGCACACAACGAAGCCGCGGCGGCGGTGCTGGCGGCGGAGCTGCGTTCGCGTCCGGTGCGCGGGCGCACGATCGCGGTGTTTGCGGTGCTGGGCGACAAGGATGCCGCTGCCGTTGCGGCGCAGCTCGATGCCGTGGTCGATCACTGGCTGCTGTGTTCACTCACTGGGCCACGCGCGCTGCCGACCGAAGAATTGCGCCAGCGCATGGGCGCGCTGCGCGGCCCGACCGAACTGGCAGGCGATGTCGCTGCGGCTGTTGCGCGCGCCGGCGCGATCGCAAGAGAGGGAGATCGCGTCGTCGTGTGCGGATCGTTCCACACGGTGGGCCCGGCGCTCAAGGCACGTCGGCTATAATCAACGCAATGCGCGCATCCGCGCGCATCTTCGTGCATCGTGGGGATCGAACTGTTGCAGCAGCATCTGAAGGAACGGCTCACCGGCGCGGCGATTCTCGTGCTGGTTGTCGTGTTGCTGGTGCCCGAAATGTTTCGCGGCCGGCCCGGGGCCGGAAGCGACAGCCGCGCCGGCGCTGCGGACGGCGCACCGATGCGCAGCTACACGATTGACCTGCGCGATTCGCCCACGGCGCGGCCGCCGGCCGTCGCGCCGCCAGACATCGCGTCGGCCGCCGTCTTGGCGCCGGCCGATGCGATCGCCGACAGCACGGTGAAGGATGCGTCGGGTGCCGCGCTGCCGCCGCCGCCCGCGACCCATGCGCCCAGCTCGCCGAGCACATCGAGCGCGCCGGTACCCGACACGGTTGCTACGAAGTCAGCGGCGGCGAGTGCGCCGTCTGCGAGTGCGCCGCAGGCCTCCCCTCGCCCTCATGGCAGGGCCGTCAAAGTGCGCTTCACCGTGCAGGTGGCCTCGTTCGCGCGGCGCGATTTCGCCGAGCGCATGGTGAAGCAGATTCGCGCCAAAGGATTTGCCGTGCAGGTCGTCGGACCCGACGACCACGGCTTGTATCGGGTCCGCAGTGGCCCCATATCGGAACGTGCCGCAGCAGTCGCCTTGAAGGAGAAAATGCAGGCCCGAGGGCTCAAACCGATCGTCAGTTCCGTGCCATGAGACGTGTGCAGGGCCCTGGCGGCCACGGTGCTGGTAGAATCGCGCCGCTCGCATGCGCGGCTCGTCCCGAAACAGGTTTCCTATGAATTGGACAGATTACGCCATCATTGCAGTGCTCGTGGCTTCATGCGCGATCGGACTGGTGCGCGGCCTCTTGCGAGAGGTTGTTTCGCTGGTCACGTGGATTGCCGCCGTGTGGCTCGCGTGGGAATTCTCCGGCGTCATCGAACCGCACCTCGGCGGCGCGCTGAGTGATCCCACGGTGCGTCCGTGGGCGGCGCGCACGATCATCTTCGTGGTGGTGCTGCTGGCCGGCACGGCACTTGGCGCGATCGTCACGTATTTCATGAGGCTGTCGTTGTTCACCAGCCTCGATCGTTTGCTGGGCCTCGTATTCGGATTGCTGCGCGGCGCGGTCGTGTTGGGATTACTGGCGATCCTGTCTCACGCGGTTCGGTTGAACGATGAAAAGTGGTATCGCGAATCGACGCTGGTGCCGTACGCGGAGCACGCCGGTAATGTGCTGCGCGGCCTGGTCGGAGAGCGTAAGATTCCCGCCTCGCCGATGACCGCCTGAGGCCACTGAGGGCCCGAAGGTCGCGGCAACAGCTCCTCGCGGAGGCTTAAGCGCATTCATGTGTGGCATCGTCGGCATCGTCGGCACCAGTGCGGTCAACCAGCGCATCTATGACGCGCTGACTGTGCTGCAGCATCGCGGCCAGGATTCCGCGGGCATCATGACGGCCGACGCTGGCGAGCTGTGCGTGCGCAAGGGCGCAGGCCTCGTGCGCGACGTGTTCCAGCAGCACCACATGCTCGAGTTGCGCGGCAATTCCGGCATCGGCCACGTGCGCTATCCGACGGCCGGATTCGACAGCGCTGCGGAAGCGCAGCCCTTCTACGTCAATGCGCCCTACGGCATCTGCCTCGCACACAACGGCAACCTGACCAATGCCGCTGAGCTCGCAGACGTGCTGACGCGCGAAGAGCGCCGGCACCTTAACAGCGAGTCCGATTCCGAGGTGCTGCTGAATGTGCTGGGGTCCGAGCTGCAGCGCATCGGCACGCCACGCGTGACGCCGGCCGACATCTTCGCGGCCACCAGCGCCGTCTATCGCCGCTGCCGCGGCGGCTATGCGGCGGTCGTCATGGTCATCGGGCACGGCGTGCTCGGTTTTCGCGACCCGCACGGCATTCGCCCGCTGGTGCTCGGCGAGCGGCGCACTGCGCGCGGCACCGAATACATGCTGGCTTCCGAGAACGTGGCGCTCGACATGCTGTCTTTCGACCTGGTCCGCGACGTGGCGCCGGGCGAGGCGGTGTTCATCGACGAGCGGGGCCGGCTCCATTCGCAACAGTGCGTCGCGACGATGCGGCACACGCCCTGCATCTTCGAGTACGTGTACTTCGCGCGTCCCGACTCGATCATCGACAACATTTCCGTGTACCGCGCGCGCATGCGCATGGGCGAGCGGCTGGCCGACAAAATCCGACGCACGCATCCGGATCACGATATCGATGTCGTGATCCCGATTCCGGATACCAGCCGCACCAGCGCGCTGCAGATGGCGCAGAAGCTGCGCATCAAGTACCGCGAGGGCTTCAACAAGAACCGCTACATCGGCCGCACCTTCATCATGCCCGGTCAGGAATTGCGCGAGAGATCGGTGCGCCGCAAGCTCAACGCGATCGACCTGGAGT
>JBEPVS010000057.1:0-13108 GCA_041690875.1 Gammaproteobacteria bacterium | reverse complement strand
ACCAACAACTACCCGAATGGCGACGAACTGCCGTATGTCACCACAACGGCGCTGCGCTACGAGATGAAGAGCTACAGCATTTACGACCTGAGCTTTGGCGTTTCCAAGGACAACTGGACTCTCGCCTTTATCGGCCAGAACATGGCCGACAGCAATGCCAGCCAGTTCACCTCCAGCGCGCAGTTCATCAAGGCTGAAGTTCCGGTGCGCCCGCGAGTCATGGGTCTGCGTTTCGGCATCAAGTTCTAGCGCCGCGACGCCAGGGGACCCAGCCGCCCGGCCAGGGTGGGTGCGTTAATATTGGGGCGGACAGCAATGTCCGCCCCTTTTTCTTGTCAGCGCAATTCCGCATGAGCACAGAATCGGTTGTCCTGCCCGCATCCTCGATAGAAACCGAGGTACAGCGAATCTATGGGCTGGTGCAGCAGAACCAGTTCGCGGAGGCACTCAGCGCGGCTGCCCCGCTGCGTGAGAGGTATCCGGAAAACCGAGACTTGCTCTATTGTGTAGCGGTGTGTCAGCGCTATCTGAATAACGTGCCGGAAGCGCTGGAAACCCTGCGGAGCCTGGAACGCTTTCATCCTGGCTTCAGCCGCCTCTACCAGGAACAGGGTCACTGCTATATCCAGCTGCGCGACGCCCAAAGCGCGATCGGAGCGTTCCTGCAGGCTGTTCATGCCAATCCGGCTCTGCCTGCAAGCTGGCGCAGGCTCCAATCGCTGTACCAGTTGACGGGCGATGCTGAAAACGAGCGCCTGGCGAGCGAACACGTGCAGACACTCGCCCGCCTAGCCCCCGATGTTATCACTGCCACGGGTTATTTCTCCGACGGCGACGTGGGGCTGGCTGAATCGCTGATCCGCGCTTACCTGCTCGAGCACGAACAGGACGTCGAGGCCATGCGATTGCTGGCAAAAATCGGCGTTGCCCGGGATGTGCTCGATGACGCCGAACTGCTGTTGGAGTCCGTTCTTGAAATTGCGCCGGATTACCGCGCCGCCCGGCACGACTACGCCAATGTGCTGCTCAAGCGCCATAAGCATGTGGCCGCCAAGGTGCAGCTGGAACAGCTCCTGGCGGGCGAGCCGGACAACCGGGCCTACAAGACCACCTACGGCGCCGTATGCGTTGGCATTGGCGATCATGAGCGCGCCTTGAATGTGTATCGCGGTCTGCTCGTCGGTGCGCCCCAGACGGCGGAAATCCAGCTCTCGATCGCACATACGCTCAAGACGCTCGGCCGGGGCGAGGAGGCGGTTGCAGCGTACCGTGCCGCAGCCTCCGACCGCCCGAGTTTCGGAGACGCGTACTGGAGCCTGGCGAACCTGAAGACCTACCGGTTCACAGACGGTGAACTCGCCAACATGCGACTGCTCGTGCAGTCGACGGATATTGCTCTCGATGACCAGCTTCACTTGTGCTTCGCGCTTGGCAAGGCACTGGAGGACCGCGGCAACTATGCGGAATCGTGGCGGTACTATGAGCGGGGCAATGAACTCAAGAAGTCGCTTTCGCGATTTCGCGTCGAGCAAATTGAACGCAACACGCGACTGCAGCAAGCTGTATGCACTGTCCCGTTTTTTGAACGGCGCAAGGGTTGGGGCAGCCCCAATCCCGATCCGATTTTCATTGTTGGATTGCCGCGCTCAGGATCGACGCTACTGGAGCAGATCCTGGCTTCGCATTCGCTTGTCGAGGGCACGATGGAGCTCGCTGATATCCAGCGCATCGTGCTGGGCCTGCAGGGCAGGCAGATGAACGGCGACGAAACCCTGTATCCGGGAGTGCTCGGACGCCTGAAGCCCGAAGCATTGCGCGATCTGGGCGAGCAATACACGAACGAAACCCGCGTCTACCGCTCAGGTAAACCTTTTTTCATCGACAAGATGCCGAACAACTTCCGTCATGTCGGACTGATACACCTGATGCTGCCTAACGCGAGGATCATCGACGCGCGCCGGGAACCAATGGCCTGCTGCTTCGGCAATCTCAAGCAGTTATTCGCCAACGGCCAGGAATTTACCTACAGCGTCGACGACATCGCACGTTATTACCGCAGTTACCTCGAGCTCATGCGCCACTGGGATCACGTACTTCCCGGGCGGGTGTTGCGGGTACAGCATGAGGACGTGGTCGACGACCTGGAAGGCAGCGTTCGCAGGCTTCTTGAGTACTGCGGCTTGGACTACGAGACGCAGTGCGTCGAGTTTCACAAGACTCAGCGGAGCGTACACACAGCAAGTTCAGAGCAGGTGCGGCAGCCGATCAATCGCGAGGGACTGGAGCAGTGGAGGCACTTCGAACCCTGGCTCGGTCCACTCAAGATGGCGCTTGCCGACGCCCTCGACACTTACCGCACCTGATATCAGCCTTGCCGACCCTATTGCATAGGTATATTCCGAGATAGCTCCCGCCCCCGTCGACTCCTACCTTACACGACGAGACACAACGTCTTGCGCCGGAGTCACCGGCTGGGAGCGGCGATGATGTTCACTACTGTCCCTCGGGGTGCTGGCCTACTGGCAGTTCTGCTCGCCGCGTTGCTCATGGCACCGGCGGTCCAGGCCGTACCCAGTTTCGCCCGTCAAACAGGCATGGCCTGCGAGGCTTGCCACACCGTGTTCCCGGAGCTCAACCATTTCGGGCGCATGTTCAAGGCCAATGCCTACACCATTGACAATCTCAAGCCGGTGCGCGGCGTGTCCGCCACGAAGGAAGAGATGCTTGCGCTGAGCGGCCTGCCGCCGATCTCGCTGATGGTGCAGGTCTCGCAAACCAGCATCGCAAAGGCGATTCCAGACGGCGCCAATCTCTCGCAAAGCAGCTCGGTGGCATTCCCGCAGCAGATCAGCCTGTTCTATGCCGGCAAGATTGCGCCACGGCTGGGCGCCTTCATCCAGCTGACATACGGCAATGACGCAGGCACGATCGGCATCGACAACGTGGACCTGCGCTGGGCCGACAACAAGCTGCTGCCGGGCGACAAGAGCCTGATCTACGGCATCACCGCCAATAACAACCCGACCGTGCAGGACTTGTGGAACAGCACGCCGGCGTTCGGCTATCCCTACGCCTCCAGCAACGCCAACGTGTCGCCGCTCGCGGGCACGCAGATCGACGGCGCGCTCGGCCAGGACATTGCCGGCGTGAGCCTGTATGCGATGTGGAACGAGTCGCTGTACGGCGAGATCGGCACCTACCGTTCTGCCAAGCAGGGCGCCACCAATGGCGTGACCGGTGCAGCGGGGCCGCTTGATGGCACGAACTCGAACGTCATTTCGGGCGGAGCCCCCTACTACCGACTCGCCTACGAACACCTGTGGGGACCCAATTCGCTCTCGGTGGGCCTCTATGGCGCAACGTTCAAGCTGCTGCCCGGTGCCGACGGGCCCGGAACGCTGACCGGCCCGGCCAACGAATTTCGCGATACGGCCTACGATTTCCAATATCAATTCATTGGCGACCAGCACCTCTTTAGCCTGGCCGGTACGCGCATCCGCGAGAAAATGACGCTGAACGCCAGCTTCGGCGACGGTCTCGGTGCCGATAACCTGCGCAATGAGCTGACGACCACGCGTGTGACCGGCACCTATTACTACCAGCGCAAGTACGGCGCTACGCTCGGCATGTTCTCGACGACCGGGAGCCTCGATGCACAGTTGTACCCGGCCGGCGACGCTCCGGGCGTGGTCACGAGCGTCAACGGGCTGCCCGACACCAAGGGTTGGGTGGCTGAACTCAACTACATGCCCTGGCTTAATACGCGCATTTCACTGCAGGACACGCAGTACACGAAGTTCAACGGCGGCGGGAGCAACTACGACGGCTTCAACCGGAACGCGGGTGACAACAACTCGCTTTACCTGCTCGTCTGGTTCAACTACTGAGGCGCACGCACATGAAAATATTCCTACCGGTCGCGAGCGCACTGACCGCACTATTTATCGCGCAGGCGGGCCTTGCCGCCGATGAGGTTTCCGCAGAGACGCGCCTCGCCGCGCAGCAGGTAGCGGTCATGACCTGCGCTACCTGCCACGGTCCACAGGGCCGCAGCGTTGCGCCCAAGTTCCCGGCACTCGCCGGCCAGCATCCGAAGTATCTTGCCGCGCAGCTGCAGGCCTTCAAGGCGCAGACGCGCGGCGATGCGGATGCGCTCGGCTACATGTGGGGCATGGCGGCACCGCTGAGCGACGATATGATCACGGGCCTGGCAGCGTACTACGCAGCGCAGACGCCAGCAGCAGGCAAGGGCAGCGACGCCGCCTCAATCGCGCGCGGCGCGGACATCTACGCCAACGGCGTATCCGCAGAAGGCATTCCGCCCTGCATCGCCTGCCACGGCCCGGGCGCGGCAGGAACCGATGAATTTCCGCGGCTGGCAGGCCAGCATGCCCAGTACCTGCTCAAGCAACTGCGATCGTTCCAGAACAACATGCGCAACGTAGCGGTGATGCACGGCGTTGCACAGGACCTGAAGGCGAACGAGATGAAGGCGGTCGCAGCCTACCTGCAGTCACTACCGTAGGCGCGGAAAGCGGGCCATCGCCTCGATGTCGTTGAGTTCCTGGTCGTTGCGCACGTACTGCCGGCTGGCATCGCGCCGCGGCTGGAAGTCCCAGGGCGTGTAGCGGCCACGGCGCAGCGCGGCGTAAACCATGTGCCGCCGCCGCTGACTTGCCAGCACGTCGGCGTGCAGCGTCTTCAACGACCAGCGGCGCGCGACTTCCGCCTGGAAATCCGCGAGCGTTTTCGCCGCATCGCTGCCGGCCTTTGGATTGTCCGCGAGATTGATGCGCTCCTGCGGGTCAGCGGCCAGGTCGTACAGTTGATCGGGGTCCACCGGCGAGTGCACAAATTTATATCGTCCGCGCCGAATCATGACGACCGGTGCGATCGCCGCCTCGGCCAGGTATTCGCCGATGACTTCGCCGGCGCTGGCCGTCGCTTTTGACGCGTCGGTCGACTTGCCCCTGAGTTCCGCGATGAGGCTCCGGCCATCGAGCGGTGCCGCATAGTCGGGCGCAGAGGCTCCACTGCCGAGTTCCACCAGCGTCGGCAGGATGTCGAGGAGCGATGCCGGCGTCGCGATGCGGCGCGGCGCGAACATACCCGGTGCCGAGATGATGAGGGGAATGCGGCAGGCCGGCTCGAAGAAGCTCATCTTGTACCACAAGCCCCGCTCGCCGAGCATGTCGCCATGGTCGGCGAGCACGATGACGATAGTGTTCGAATCCAGTTGCGCATCGCGCAGCGTGGCGAGCAGTGATCCGACCTGGTCGTCGACGTAGGAGATAGCCCCGTGATAGGCGCGCCGCGCGGCGTGCACCTGCGACTCATCGGGTGTTTGCTGCTCGAGGCCGATGACATGGCGTATGCGCCGCGAGTGCGGATCATCGGCGACGTCCGACTGCGAGACTTTCGGCATGCCTGTGTCGATGTCGCCGTAGCGATCCCAATAAGCCTGTGGCACGACGTAGGGATCGTGCGGATGCGTCATTGACACGACGAGGCAGAATGGCCGCTTGTCGTTGCCGCGTGCAATGTCGAACAGTTTTTGGCGCGCGCTGTACACGACTTCGTCGTCGAAGTCGATCTGGTTCGTGCGCGTGCAGGAGCCGGCCTGCGTGACCGAATCCATCGTGTGGTACCAGCCCGGACGCTCCTCGAAGCGCGTCCAGTCCGGCGTCCAGCCGAAATCGGATGGATAGATGTCGGTGGTCAGCCGCTCCTCGAATCCGTGCAACGGGTCGGGACCGCAGAAGTGCATCTTGCCGCTGAGTGCAGTTTGGTACCCGGCGCGGCGCAGGTAGTGCGCAAAGGTCGGCGTTTGAGCCGCAAACTCCGCTGCGTTGTCGTAGGCGCCGATTTTCGATGGTAGTTGCCCGGCCAGGAACGAAAAGCGCGACGGCGCGCACAGCGGACTGTTGCAATAGAACGATTCGAAAAGCACGCCCTGGGCTGCGAGCCCATCGATGTTCGGCGCCAGCGCGCGTCCAGCGTACGGCGCCAGCGCCCCCGCCGTGAGCTGGTCGGCCATCAGGATCAAGAAATTGGGTTGCATCGAAATGTCAGTGTCTCACGCCGCGACGGAATTGAGCGGCAGGCCTGCGCGCAGCGCGCTGATGTGTTCGGGTCCGATGCCGCAACAACCGCCGATGATACTTGCACCGCGCGCGGCCCAGTGACGCGCCCAGTCAACGTACGCGGTCGGCGTGATGTCGGTGCGGATCGAGTGCAACTCCGCGTTGGCTTCGGCGCCGGTGGCCTTCACCGGTGGAAACGCATTCGCGTATACGCCGATGCGCGGCCGCCGCACGACGGCAATGGGGTTTGCGTCAAGAACGCGTTGTGCCTCGGCGATTGCATCGCCCATGACCTCGGGTTGGCTGCAGTTGAAAAGCACGGCTGCAGCACCCAACTCGATCGCGACGCGTACTGCGTCCGCGACCGTTTCGCCTGAGCGCAGGCGCGCCGGCGGCACATCGCGGACTTCGTCTTCCAGCGTGAATGGCAGCCACAGCGGTTTGACCCGCATATCGGTTGCGCTTCCCAGCAATTCTCGCACGACGCGCGCTTCGGATACGCAGCTCAAGGTCTCCGCGAGCCAGTGGTCGACGTATGGCGCCAGCGCATCAATCAGCACGCGCCAGATCGGCCGCGCAGCCGTGGCATCGAACCACTCGGCGCGATAGGAACCGCACGCCGGCGGGAGCGAGCCCGCGACGGCGACCATCCGTCGCGCTAGGCCCGCACGGTTGGCAGGGTAGGCCTGATCGGCCGCTCCGCGCGCGAGGCGGCCTGCGAGCGCGGCGAGTGCATGGCCCTGCTCGCGAAACCGCTCCGCGCCGATGTGGAAAGGCACGATGGCGTATGTGTTGGTAGTCAGCACATCGGCGCCCGCAGCAATGTAGCTCTCGTGCACCTGCGACACGAATCGTGGCGCCTCGATCAACGCCAGCGCTGACCATTCAGGCTGGCGGAACGGCGCGCCGATGCGCTTCAGTTCGCGGCCCGTGCCGCCGTCCAGCAGCGTGATGGCGCTCACGCGCGTGCCGTCACTTCGGTGAGCCGGCGTCGCGGTGCAACAGTTCAAGTCCTTCCGCATAATCGCGCTGGAAGCCCTTCCACAGCGTCACGCCGGCATCGCCTGGGCTGATCGCATCGAAGGGCGTGTCCTTGGGCGCCTGCCATGCGCCGTTGATTGATTCAGGCACGAGGCCGTCCAGGTACGCCGCGCGCGATTCATCGCCCTTTACGTATCGATCGAGGAACGCAGTGATCATGTGCAGGTTGATGCCGACGATGCGGTCCTTGCGCCATACGGGATCTTCGAACCAGCTGATGTCCCAGACGCGCGAGCGCATCGATGCGGGCGCCGGACCGAGGCCCAGCGCGTGGCCAGCGCCGTGGTAGGTGAGCAGGTAACGCGAGGAACTTGTCGCTTCATCGAAGAATGCGCGCGCACCGCTTGCGTAGTCGACCGTGTGGTCGCGGTCACCGGCAATCAGCAGCAGCGGTGCCGTAACGCCTGTGGGTCCGCTCTTTCCCCACGCGCCCACCGCCCCGCCCCACGGTGAAATCGCGACGACGGCCTTCAGGTTCGAGACGTGAATGGATTCCTGGAGGCGACCACCGGCCGCGTAGGGAACCAGCATGCCGCCCGGCACCCATTTGCACGGAGCGCCTTCCGGATCGAGTGCTGCGCCGGCGTCGATCAACACGCCGTAGCCGCCCATCGAATAGCCGATCAGCGCCGTGCGCGCGGGATCGATGAGGGATTCCTCGGCCAGCGATCTTTGCAGTGAACGCGTGACGAAGGCGATGTCGAGCGGCCGGCGCAACAGGAATTCCGGGCCTTCGGCGGGCTCCGCGCGCGGCAAATCAGCGTGGCGAATCGCCGCAACAACGTATCCCTTCGAGGCGAGGTTCTCGGTGAGCCAGCTGAGCGCTGCGGTCGCATTGCTGCGGCCATGCGAAACGACGACCAGCGGGTAACGGCCAGTGATGGCCTTTGCATTCCGCACTGCAATGCCCGGCACCGAGAAGGCCGCGGGCGATTGCCCAGGTTGCTCGGCGGGCAGGCTCGCGTCGTATTGCGCCCGCTTCGCGCGGTGCACTGCTTGCGCCGGATACCAGATGTCGACCGTCAACCGCCGATCGGCACGGGGTGCGACGATATCGTCCGCATCGTGATCGATGAGCGTGATGGTGCGCACGCCGACGTTGAGCGGCCCGAGCGCCGCCAGTTCAGGCGCGTCGATGACTGGCTTGCTCGGCGGGTCCGTGCCGGCTGCGAGGCCAGGCCCCGCGATCCACGAGGCCCAACACAATGCCGCCATTGCAACGTGGAGTTTTCTCATAGGCGGGATTTTACTCCACGTCGGCCAGCAGCATCGTGGCGCCCTTGTCGGCCACCATGACCGTCGGCCCGTTCGTATTGCCGGAGGTCACCGTCGGGAATATCGACGCATCGATGACCCGCAGGTTCGAGATGCCGTGCACGCGCAACCGTGCGTCGACCACCGACTTATCTGGTGTCGGTCCCATCATGCAGGTGCCCACCGCGTGGAACACCGAACCGGCGCGCTCGCGAAAATCCTGCAGGAGTTCCGCGTCGGCGGTCTTTGCCCGTCCTGGCGCCATTTCGTGGTCGATCACCGAGGCGAGCGGTTCCATGCCGGCGATACGGCGCATCAGGCGCGCGCCGGTGAGCACATCCTGCAGATCCTGGTCCGTCGACAGATAATTAGGATAGATCGCCGGTTGCTCGCGCGGATCGCGCGAGCGCAGTTCGATATGACCGCGGCTCGTCGGCCGGCAGGAATTGAACGACAGCAGGAACCCCGGAAACGGATCGGGATTCATCAAGCGCCGCGTGCGTGTTCGTGTGTGCGAATAACTGGCCGGATTGAAATAGAGCTGCAGGTTCGGCGTGCTCAGCGCCGGATCGCTCCTGACGAATCCGCCACCCTGGTTGACGCTCATCGACAGCGGACCGCGCCGTGTGAACGCATACTGCACGCCGGCCGCAAGCTTGCCCCACCAAGGATACAAGCGATTGTTGAGCGTCGGCACCCTCGAGCGGTAGTAATAGTTGACGCCCAGGTGATCCTGCAGGTTGCGGCCCACTGCGCCCACGTCGTGGATCACGGGGATGTCGAATTTTTGCAGCAGCGGCCCAGGCCCGATGCCGGAAAGCTGCAGCAAGTGCGGCGAGTTGACCGCGCCGGCGCACAGCACGACGGCCCTCCCGGCCCGCACGCTCATCGTGTCGCTGCCACGCTGGTATTGCACGCCGACCGCGCGGCGGCCATCGAAATCGAGGCGCAGCACCTGCGCGTCGAGCAGCAGCTGCAGGTTCGGCCGCCTCAGCGCGGGCCGCAGCCACGCGGTCGCCGTCGAATCGCGGAACCCATTGCGAGTCGTGATCTGGTAGATGCCCACCCCTTCGGGCTGCGCACCGTTGAAATCCGTCGTGAATGGAAATCCGAGCGCGGTGCAGGCTTCGATGTAGGCGCGCACCAGCGGATGGGCCTGGGCCGACACATCCGTGATGCGCAGCGCCGGGCTTGAGCCATCGGCGCCCTCACCCCGGTCTTCCATCGCGCGGAAGTGCGGCAGCACATCGCTCCATCCCCACCCGCTGTTGCCGAGCGCCTTCCAGTCATTGAAATCGGCGGGCTGGCCGCGTGCGTACACCATCGCGTTGATCGAACCGGAACCGCCGAGCACCTTGCCGCGCGGCCAAAAGCTGCGTACGCCGTCGAGCGCGGCATCGGGCTCGGCTTCGTACATCCAGTTGACGGCCGGATCATTGAACGTGCGCCCGTATCCGATTGGAACGCGCACCCAGAACCGTTCGTCCGAGCCGCCCGCTTCGAGCAGGAGCACGCGATCGCGGCCGCTCGCCGACAGTCGTTCGGCAACGACGCAGCCGGCGGTGCCGCCGCCGACGATGATGTAGTCGACTGTTTCCACGTCGAAGTGCGCCGGCGCTGTCTAGACGATGGGGTTCGCGGCCATCTCGAGATGCAGCTGCGTGCCGCGGTATGGATTGCGCAGCGCGACCTCCTCGTTCAACTCGACGCCGAGCCCAGGTTCGGTCGGCGGAATGACGAAACCCTCGCTCCAGCAAATGGGCTTCTTCAGGATCTCGGCATGAAAACCATCCCAGCGTTCGATGCCTTCGAGGATCAGGAAATTCGGGCTGCAGGTCGCGAGCTGGATGTTCGCCGCACCGACTATCGGTCCGCAGTACAGGTGCGGCGCGATCTGCACGTGGTGCACCTCGGCCATGCCGGCAATTTTCTTCGCCTCGAGTATGCCGCCGACGCGACCGAGGTTCATTTGCAATATCGCCGCCGACCCGTGCCGCAGCAGCTGGGCAAAATCGTACTTGGTCGCCAGGCGCTCGCCGGCCGCGATTGGAATACGCGTACCGCGCGCGACACGCGCCATCTCTTCGGGCGCATCGGGCGGCACCGGCTCTTCGAACCACAATGGATCATAAGGCTCGATCCTTCGCGCCAGGCGAATCGCGCCGGCTGCCGTCATCTGACCGTGCGTGCCGAACAGCAGATCCGCCTTGCTACCGACCGCTTCGCGCAGCTGGCGCACGAAACGTTCGGCCAAGTCGAGCGAAGCGAGTGAAAGCTGCCGGCCGTCGAAGGCCGAATACGGACCGACCGGATCGAACTTGATCGCCGTGAATCCCTGCGCGACACACTCGGCGGCCCGCTCCGCGGAAAGATCGGGATCCTGGTACACATCGGTCTTGTCACCGGGCCGCGCATAGATATATGTGTACGAGCGCAATTTTTCGTGCACGCGCCCGCCGAGCAGCTTGTACACAGGCTGGCCGGCCTCCTTGCCGATGATGTCCCAGCAGGCCATTTCCAGGGCACTCAGCACACCCATCAAGGCAAGATCCGGGTGCTGCGTGAAGCCTGCGGAGTAAACGCGTCGCCACATCGTCTCGATGTCGTGCGGATCATTGCCCTGCAGGAAGCGCGCAAACACATCCTCGATCATCTTGACGACGATGTCGGGATGGAACGGCAGGCAATAGGCTTCGCCGATGCCGCTGACATTGTCGCTGGTGGTCAGCTTGACGAATACGAAGTAACGGCCGCCGTAGTGCGGCGGCGGATTGCCGACGACGAATGTCTTGATGTCCTTGAGCGTCATGCGCGAGTCCTACTGCACGGCGATGCCGGTCGCGCGTTCCTGGTCGGCCACGATCTGGCGCGTCGACCAGAAATAGTGGAACGCGGCCCACAAGCCGGTCGGCACCAGGCACAACATCGCGAGGCGCAGCGATTCAGGGCTTTCGACGTGGCCGGGTCCCAGCCAGTCGGCGATGCTGCCGACGCCAACCGGGGCGATGATCAGGTTGCACACATTGGCGGCGAACAGCGTCGAGGCGCAAAACACGGCGCGCATGCGCGGTTCGGCCAGGTTCAACAGCAACCCGAAAGACGGGCCGATGTAAAAATAGATTGATGGAATAAACAGCCAGAACAGCACTTTTACAAGCGCCAGAGAGTGCGTGGTGTAAATGACCAGCGATACGAGTGTCGCAGCACCGATCCACCAGCCCATGAGCTGCACGATCCGGCGCGGATCGGCCATCGTGGGTCGCGTCATCAGCCAACCGGTGAACACGGTGGCGGCACAACCGCCAAACAGATGGATGTTGCCGGTGATCGCACCTGCCTGGCCGGACGACAAACCATAGACCTGGTACAGGAAGGTGGGCGTCCAGTACATCAATCCCCAGCCCCACAGCGCGGTCAGCGCGGTGGCCACTATCACGTGCACGGCCGAGCGCTGCGACCTCAGGTAACGCATGGAGTCCATGAATGACGGTTTGGCATCTGCGATATGCGCATCGAGGTTGCCGCGCAGTGGTTCGCGCACGGTGAAGAAAATCAGCAGCCCGACGATGACGCCCGGCAGTCCGAGCCACAGGAACGGCGCGCGCCACCCGTGCAGGTCGGCAATCGCGCCGGTCGTATCGGAGGCGAAATAGGCGCCGATCGGAGCGCCGAGCGAGAAGACGGTGGCCGCCATCGGTCGGCGCGATGCGGGAAAATAATCGGAGATCAGTGAGTTTGCACCTGGTGTGCCGCCCGCCTCGCCAACACCGATGCCGATGCGTGACAGCAGCAGCTGCCAGTAATTCTTCGACAAGCCGGTCGACACGGTCATGGCCGACCAGGCGATGATCGAGGCCGACACAATTGCACGCCGGCTGCCGCGGTCGATGAGCCACGAGATCGGAAAACCCATCGTGACGTAGAACAGCCCGAGCCACAGGCCGGTCAGTGCGCCGACGCCGCCGGCAGTCAGGTGCAGTTCGAGCCGTATCGGCTCGAGCACCTGCGTGACCATGTAGCGGTCGGTGATGCTGAGCGTGTACACCGAGACCATCAGCATCAGCACGTACCAGCGGTACGTCATCGTCGGTGCAGAGGTCGCCGTCCCACCCGGTTCAGCCATGCTTGTCGTTATCCGGTCTGATGCTGACAACAGCGATATTGCCTGAAAACCGGGGCTTCGTTGTGTTTTAGCGGCTGCCGCCCGTTTCGCGCGTAAATTCAGATAGGACGGCAGACTCGTATGCCTTTTTGCGATGGCAACGTCGGCCACAGGCAGGGCGACTGCGATGTCGCGCGGAATTGGCTAGTACACTGTCGCGCCGGGGCCTTGCGAGTTGCATGAGGTAAGTGCGTGGACAAACAGCGAATCGGTTTCATCGGCCTCGGCAACGTCGGCGGCAAACTCGCCGGCAGCCTGTTGCGTCAGGGCGTCCATCTCACCGTGCTCGATCTGGATGCGGCTCGCGTCGCCAATTTCGTTACCCGCGGCGCGCTCAGCGCCGCCACCCCGAAGATCATGGCCGCGCAGGTCGATGTCGTCATTACCTGCCTGCCCTCGCCTGCGGCCTCTCGCGCGGTCATGGAAGGCGCCGATGGCGTACTGGAAGGACTCACGAACGGGAAGTGCTGGCTTGAGATGAGCACCACCGATGCCGCCGAGGCGCGGCGCATCGGCGTGCTGGTCGCAGCGCGCGGCGGCCTCGCGATGGATTGCCCTGTCTCAGGCG
>JBEPVS010000056.1:0-13184 GCA_041690875.1 Gammaproteobacteria bacterium | reverse complement strand
GTGTATAAGAGAAAGGGCGTTGCCCGCTATGCCGCTCTCTATACCGGCGAAGTCGAGCGCATCGGCATCGCGCAGCACCGGCACCATCAATCCGCGCGCGGTCGACACGGCAACGCCGATGTCATAGTAATCGTGGTAGACGATGTCGGTGCCCGAAACGGCCGCATTGATCAACGGATATTTCTTCAAGCCCTCGATCGCCGCTTTCACGAAGAAGGACATGAAGCCGAGCTTTACGCCGTGCTGCTTCTCGAAGCCGTCCTTGTAGCGCCCGCGCAGTTCGTTGATGTTCGTGAGGTCGACTTCGTTGAATGTTGTCAGCAACGCCGCCGCGGACTGCGCCTGCACAAGCCTTTCGGCGATGCGCTGTCGCAGCCGCGTCATCGGCACGCGGCGGTCGGCGCGTGCGTCTTTCGCGGCAGTGGCGGTCTGCGCTGGCGCCGCGGCCGGTGCAGGTGATGGCGCTCGGGCTGCCGAAGCGAGCGGTGCAGCGGGAACGGCCTTCAGGACTGGCGCAATGGAGGGTGCGGTCATGGCGGGCGCCGGCGCCGCGCGTGCGGCGGCGACGAGGTCCGATTTGGAAACGCGTCCGCCGCGCGCGGCCGATGCAATCAACGTGTCGCCGAGGCCCAGTTCGTCGGCGACGCGCTGCGCCGCCGGCCCGAGTTTTGGCGCGGCGCTGACACTCGCGCTGGTGCCCGCGACCGCGACGAGCGGTGCCGCGGCCACCGGTGCTGCCGCCGATGCCGCCGACACCGCTTCATTGATGACCGCCAGCAATTCACCGCTCTTGACGCTCGTGCCCGGCTGCACGCGAATTTCCTGGAGCATGCCCGAGACGGGCGACGGCACCTCGAGCACCACCTTGTCGGTTTCGAGGTCCGCCAGGTTTTCATCGCGGCTGATCATGTCGCCCGGCTGCTTGCGCCAGGCGACCAGCGTCGCGTCGGCGACCGACTCGGGCAATTGCGGCACGCGGATCTCAACACTCATGACGATATCCTCTTGGGGCTCGTGACGCCCGGGTTCACAGACGCCGCGCTGAGCCGCGGCATGCGCACCGTGGCCTGGTCCGCTGACGTAGCGGTCAGCGCGGTCTGCACGAGTTCAAGCTGCTCGGCGGCGTGAATGCGCGCCGAACCCGTAGCCGGCGCCGAAGCGGAGGCGCGGCCGGCATACGAGACGCTGCGCAAATCACCGGCAAATTCCTGCAGGCGATGGCGGATCTGGAACCACGCGCCCTGGTTCTGCGGTTCTTCCTGGCACCAGATGACATCCGTAGCGTTTGGATAGCGCGCGAGCGCGGTCGTGTATTCGGCGCCCGGAAACGGATACAGCTGCTCGATGCGCACGACCGCGACATTCTGCAAATTGCCAGCGCGCCGCGCCTGCAGCAGGTCGAAATAAACCTTGCCGCTGCAGCACACGACGCGTCGCACGCCGCCTGGCATCGGCGAATCGATATCGTCGATGACGGTCGAGAAACCGCCGCCGCTCAACTCCGCCAATGTCGAAACGGACAGCTCGTGGCGCAGCAGGCTCTTCGGTGTCATGACGATCAGCGGCTTGCGCAGCGGGCGCAACATCTGCCGCCGCAGCATGTGGAACATCTGCGAGGGCGTCGACGGCACGCACACCTGCATGTTGTTCTCGGCGCACAGCTGCAGGAAGCGCTCGAGCCGCGCGGAAGAATGCTCCGGCCCCTGGCCTTCGTAGCCGTGTGGCAGGAACAGCGTCAGGCCGCAAAGCCTCCCCCACTTCGCTTCGCCCGAGCTGATGAACTGGTCGATCAGCACCTGCGCGCCATTGACGAAATCGCCGAACTGTCCTTCCCAGATCACGAGGCAGTCCGGGCTCGTGCTCGAAAATCCATACTCGAAGCCGAGCACCGCCTCTTCCGACAGCAACGAATCGATGATCTCGAACTCCGGCTGCTGCTCGGCGATGTGCTGGAGCGGAGTGTAGGTGCGATCGCTGTTCTGGTCGTGCAGCACCGCGTGGCGATGGAAGAAGGTGCCACGCCCGCAGTCCTGTCCCGACATGCGCACCGCGAAGCCATCGTCGAGGAGCGAAGCGTATGCCAGCGTCTCAGCGCAGCCCCAGTCGAGTGGCAGCGCGCCGCTGAGCATCTTCGATCGATTGATGACGATCTGCGCGACGCGCGGATGCAGCGTGAAACCGTCGGGATACTGCAGGATGCGCCGGCCGAGTGCCGCGAGCTTGGCGGCCGGCACC
Organism: Gammaproteobacteria bacterium; assembly: GCA_041690875.1. Taxonomy (GTDB): domain Bacteria; phylum Pseudomonadota; class Gammaproteobacteria; order Steroidobacterales; family Steroidobacteraceae; genus FEN-1191. Next base: position 10,949 of record JBEPVS010000056.1, on the reverse strand, counting down.
GCGGTCGCCGCCGATTCGCGCACGTCGCCAGCCTGGTAGAGCGACCAGTCGACCGTGTACTTGTTGCCAATCATGCCGAGCGATGAATGCGCCTGGTGACGCCCTTCATCGAGCGCCTGGCGATATTGCTCCACGAGCGCATCGGCTTCGGCCGTCGTCAGCACGCCGGCCCCAACGAGGCGCTCCGCATAGATCTTGCGCACCGGCGAATGCTGGCGAATCGCGCGATACATCAGCGGCTGCGTCGCCGCCGGTTCATCCGCTTCGTTGTGGCCCAGCCGGCGGTAGCAGACAAGGTCGATGACGATGTCCTTGTGGAAATTCTGCCGGTAACGCAGCGCGAAGCGAGTCGCGAAGATCACCGCCTCGGGATCATCGGCATTCACGTGCAGGATCGGCGCTTCGATCATTTTCGCCACGTCGCTGCAGTACATGGTCGAGCGCGCATCGCTCGGTTCGCTGGTCGTGAATCCGACCTGGTTGTTGATCACGACGTGGATCGATCCACCGGTGCCGTAGCCGCGCGTCTGCGACATCTGCAGGGTTTCCATGACCACGCCCTGGCCCGCGAACGCCGCATCGCCGTGAATCAGGATCGGCAACACTTTTTCGCCACGCGTGTCGCCACGCCGTTCCTGGCGCGCGCGCACCGAACCTTCCGCCACCGGATTCACGATTTCGAGATGCGAAGGATTGAAGGCCAGCATGACGTGCACATTGCCGCCCGGCGTGCGCAGGTCAGATGAATAGCCCTTGTGGTATTTCACGTCGCCGGAACCGCGATCCTGCTTCGCCTTGCCCTCGAATTCGGAGAACAGGTCGCCCGGGGCCTTGCCCAGCACATTGACGAGCACGTTGAGTCGCCCGCGATGCGCCATCGCGATGATCGTCTCCTCGACGCCGCCGCGGCCGCTTTCCTGCACGAGATCATCGAGCAGTGCGATCAGCGCCTCGGCGCCTTCGAGCGAGAAACGCTTCTGCCCGACGAAGCGCGTGTGCAGGTAGCGCTCGAGCCCCTCGGCCGCGGTCAACCGCCACAGGATGTTGCGCTGCTGCTGCGGCGTGAAACGCTGCTCCATGCGGCCGAGCTGGAATTCATCCTGCAGCCACAACCGCTCGTCGGTATCGGAGACGTGCGCGAATTCTGCGCCAATCGTGCCGCAGTACACCTGCTCCAGGCGCGCCAGGATTTCGCGCAAGCTGGCGCGCTTGGCGATCCAGCCGTTGCGCGTGCCGGTGTAGAACTCGGTGTCCATGTCCGCGTCATTCAATCCCACGTAACCGGGATCGAGCACGCGCGGGCGCTCTCGTTTCATCAGCCCGAGCGGATCGATGTTCGCGATCAGGTGCCCGCGATTGCTCATCGTCTGCACCAGGCGCGAGACCGCGCCCTGCTTTTCGGTGGTCGCCGCGGCCTCGGATTCGTCCTGCGATGTGCCCGCGCCCGCCATCAGCGTCGCAGCGGGAGCGGCAAGGGCGTCGAAGTAATCGCGCCATTGCGTGCTGACCGCGTCCGGGTCGCGCTGATAGACGGCGTACAGATCCTCGACGTAGGGCGCGTTGCCGCCCGATAGGAGCTGCGCGGTCTGCTGCTCAGTGTCGATGGAAGCCATCAGGACTCTAGGTTCCTAAAAAATTCAGTGTACTCAAAGACGTAGGCAACATGTCAAAGTTTATGTCTAGTCTAACGGAAGGCCGCCGCCTTGCCCACAGGCCATTGGCCTACAACGAATTTCCGTATGATCACGGCCCATGCTGAATACCGCCCTGCTGCTGCTGGCTTCCATGACCGCCGTCGACGGCGAGGGCTTGCGACTGGACATGGATGCACAGATGCGCACTCGCATCGTCGCCGTTTCTCCCGCACCGCTCGAGCTCGGACCCTACGTCGAATCGGAAACACTGGTCACGTCGGCAGGCGAACTGACCGGGTACACGCTCGACAACCGCAGCGCTGCCGATGTCGAGGATGCGCTCGGCAAGGGCAAGGCCGTCGTGTTGACCGGTCATTCCGGCGCCGTCACGAAACGGGTCGAGATTACTTCGTATCCGGCGCACCCGGGCTGGCTCTTCATGCGCGTGCGCTACACGAATGGCGGCACGACGCCGCTCGACGTGCGCGGCTATGTCAGCAACCGATATGAATTCGAGCCGGCGAAGAGCCAGCTCGAGCCGGCGTTCTGGTCTTACCAGAGTGCTTCGTACGAGAGCCGCCCCAACTGGCTGCTGCCGGTCACACCCGGCTATGCGCGCGGCAATTACCTCGGCATGAACGCCGACGACTACGGTGGCGGCACCCCGGTGCTCGATGTCTGGCGACGCGATGTCGGCCTCGCAATTGGCCACATCGAACTGATGCCGAAATTGGTGTCGATGCCGCTGCAACGCGCCGGCAGCGGCAATGCTCAGCTCGGCATGAGCGTGCAGCGCGAAGTGACTTTGGCGCCCGGCGCGAGTTTCGACACCCTCCGCAGTTTCGTCAGCGTGCATCACGGCGATCACTTTGCGACCTTGCGCGCCTACAGCGGCCTTATGCAATCGCAGGGGCTCAAGATCAACACGACGCCGGCTGACGCCTTCGAACCGACGTGGTGCGCGTGGGGCTATGGCCGCGAATTCACGCCCGAGCAGGTCATCGACTCACTTCCTGTCGTCAAGCAACTCGGGTTTCGCTGGGCTGTGCTGGACGATGGATGGCAGGTGGCGCAAGGCGACTGGACTCCGACACCGAAGAAATTCCCGAACGGCGATGCCGACATGAAGGCGATGGTGGCGCGCATCCACGCCGCGGGCATGAAGGCGCAACTGTGGTGGGCACCGCTCGCGGCGGATCCCGGCTCCCGCACTGACCGCCAGCATCACGACTGGTTGCTGCAAAATGCCGACGGCACAACACGCCGCATCAGCTACTGGAATTCCAATTACCTGTGTCCGGCCTACGGGCCGGTGCAGGAAGACGCCGCCGCGTTCGTGCGCAAGGCGCTCGGTGAATGGGGCTTCGACGGATTGAAGATCGACGGCCAGCATCTCAACGCGGCGCCGCCCTGCTTCAACAAGGCACACGCGCACGCATCGCCCGAAGAAGCCGCCGAGCGCGTGCCGGAGTTCTTCAAGGCGGTGTGGAACGCGGCGCAACAGGTCCATCCGGGTGCAGTGATCGAGATCTGTCCCTGCGGCACCGGTTATTCATTTTTCACGATGCCGTATCTCAACATGACCGTGGCGTCGGACCCGGAGAGTTCGTGGCAGGTGCGCCTGAAAGGCAAGACGCTGAAGGCGCTGCTCGGCGATCGCAGCGCTTACTTCGGCGATTTTGTCGAGCTCAGTGATGGGGCGACCGACTTTGCCTCGAGCTTCGGCGTCGGCGCGATCATTGGCAGCAACTTCGCATGGCCCGGCGCACCTGGACAAAAAGACCCGAAGCTCTTGCTCACGCCCGAGCGGCAGGTCTTGTGGGCCAAGTGGGTGAAGCTATTCAACCAGCAGCGGCTCGTCGATGGCGAATACCTGGGCACGCTGTACGACATCGGCTTCGATGTGCCCGAGACGCATGTGATCGCAAAAGGCAAAGCGATGTATTACGCCTTCTACGCGCCGCACTTCAGCGGCAACGTGCAACTGCGCGGGCTGCAACCCGGGCGCTATCGCATTCGCGATTACGTGAACGATCGTGACCTTGGGGAAGTCAGCGCGCCGGGCGCCACGCTCGAGGTGAAGTTCGATCACTCGCTATTGATCGAGGCGCTCCCGCAGCAGCCTTAGCGCGTTGTCGCGATAGATTTTCTTCAGCACCGGGCCGGGCAGGTTCATGCCGTAGCCGCGCCACCATTCGGCATCAGCGGGCCAGAACCATTCGTCCTCGGTCTCCAATTGGCGCACGTGCGCGAGGTACATGTCCGCCGTGGGATCGTTATCCGTTCCGAACAGGATGCGGTCGGCATACTTGATGAAGAATTTGCGTGCCGTGAAGGGCTGGCGCGCCAACTCCCACATGCGTGCTGCGAAATCGACCTGCACGTTGGGATGCTTGTCGAGCAACGCGCCAACGCGCTGCAGGTCGTTGGCAAGATTGAAGGCGTGCACGGCAACGAATTGCGTATGTGGATGGCGCGCAATCACTTTTTCGAAACGTGCCAGCATGCCCTCGAATCCTGGCGTGCCTTTGCCATACAGCGACCAGTTGGCCGAGCGCCGCAGGTCGTTGCGCTCGTCCGGAGGCTGGTAGAACTCGGCCGGTTCGGCGATGTGCACAAACACGGGGACATGCAGTTTTCCCGCCTCATCCCACAAGGCATCGAAGCGCTCGTCGTCAATGTAGTACGTCTGGTTGCTGGCGGGCACGAGGCCGAGTCCCTTGTCGGTGAGTTCACCGAGTCCTCGCGCGCCGGCGCGTACGTCCCCGCGCCGCCCGCGGGGCCGCAGCTCTCCCCACCCGGGCGGGTGGGTGGCGTCGGGCGGGGTGGCCGCCAACATAAGGGACCCGCCGGGGTAGGCAATAGCGGAGCGGGGTAACCCCGCCGCGCATGCCGCACCCGATTTTCCAGTGAAAATGAAGGTTTGCTCGACACCGACCGCGGATTGCAATTTCACCCACGCCGCAAGCTGCTCGGGCGTTGTGGTGTACACATCGTGGCTGTGCGCGTCGATGACTCCATAACGAAAGCGCGAGACGGCCGTTTGCGGCACGACCAGCGAGGAGTCCATGCGCGCCGTGTCGAAACGATTGTCCGGCGGCACATCTTCAGGGCCGGCGCTCCAGGCCAGCGATGCGAGCAGCAGGCTGCACGATGCGAACAGCGACAACGCGCGCGGCCGATTGCGCTCTTGTGTCATGGCGAGATGGCCTTTGCAGCTTCGCGCGATGCGCGCAATCGCGCAATCGCGGCCGGCTGGAGCGGCGTGCCCGCGCAACGCGCGGCGTACAGCGCCGCGCCGAGCACCGGCGGCAGCACCGGAATTTCGAGCTGGTAGTGCGCGTGGTGCGCGCGCAGCGCCGCGGCGAAGGGCCGCAGCAACAGGCGCTCGCCCGCGTGATCAAAGATGCCGCCCGAATACGACACGAGGACGGTTTCATCAGCGCCAAATCCCAGTTGTCGGCGCGTCGCTTCGACCAGGCCCGCCAGCTCTGCGGCGGCGTCGGCATAGATCGCGATCGCCTGTTCATCGCCGGCGTTGGCCGCTTCCTGCACCAGCCGCGCCAGCTGCGCGATGCGCGCGCGATCGCTCGCGAGCCGCGTGTAGATGTGCCCGCACACGTCGAGATCGGCCGCCAGGGCGAGCGATGATTTCATCAATTCGTGCAATGCACCGCGCGGCGCGCGCCCATCACTCATACGGGAGAACAGGTTCAGGCCGCGGCAGGCTATCCAGTACGCGGAGCCCTCGTCACTGAACAACTCGCCCCAGCCTCCACAGCGCGCGCTGTTGCCGCCGCGTTCGCCGTAGCAGATCGAACCGGTTCCGGCGACGACGTTGATCCCGTCGCGGCACATCAGCGATCCGGCCCAGCCGCAAACCATGTCATTTCCGCACCGATACGGCGTGCCATGGAGCGACGCCTCGGGCAGGCGATCGAGCGCGTCGCCGACGGTGGAATCCTCGCCGTATCCAGGCAACCCGAAGTAGGCAAACTTCAATTCGGACGCTTGCGCGCCCGCGCTTTTCAGCACGACGGCCACGGCCTCGGCGAGCACCGTCGCGGTTGCTGCAAGCCCGCTGGCAAAATAGTAGGCCCCAGGCGCCGCATGCGTGGCGCGGATATTGCCATCGCCATCGATCAGCGCCAGCGCAGTCTTCGTGCCGCCTCCGTCAACGCCGAGGAACATCAGCGACTCGCCATTGGCAGGGCGTGGATGCGCACGCCGCTGACGACACGGCTCACGGTGCCCGAGGCACTGGGCTGGTCGGGCGTGTTGCCGACCGCGAGCGATCGATGGAAGGCATAGAGTTGCGCGCACAGCACATACGGGAATGCCAGCACGCCATCATCCGCCTCGGCGAGCGAATTGACTACGAGGTGATCGCCCTCGGTCACGGCGTCACCGGTGCGCGCCGTCAACGCGATGACGCGTCCGGCGCGCGCATCGGCGCGCAGCTCGCGCAGCAGGTCGAGATCATAGGCGCGAGTGTAGAGGTCGTTGGCAAGCAGCATGAACAACAGTGTATCGCTGTTGATGATCGTCTTGGGGCCGTGTCGAAACCCGAGCGGCGAATCGTGCGTGGCGACGACTGCGCCGTCGGTCAGCTCCAATAGTTTAAGCGCCGCCTCGCGCGCGACCGCCCGGAGGCTATTGCTGCCCAGGAACACGACGCGCGAAAAGTTCTGTGCAGCGAGCTCGCGAAATGCTGCGTTGTGCGTTGAGAGCACTTCGCGCGCTCCAGCGGCGAGTATCTCGACGCCCGGCGCCGGCGCGGCCAGCTGATTGAACACGACCCACGCAGCCAGCAACATCGACGTGAAGCTCGAAGTCATCGCAAAGCCCGCGTCGTGCGTCTCCGGCGGCAGCAATACTGCGAGGCTGTGGGGTTTTTCCCTGCACCGCTGGTACAGCGTGCCCTCCGGGTTGCAGGTGAACACGAGATGATGACAATCGCGGACCAGCTGCTCGGCGAGTTCAACCGCGGCGACGCTTTCCGGGCTGCTGCCGGAACGGCCAAAGGAAACAAGCAGCGTCGGCACATCCGGCTGCAGGTAGAGCCGCGGACCGGACAACAGGTCGGTCGTTGCAATCGCCTCGACGCGCCGGCCTAGCCTCTTCATCAGGATCGGCGCGAGGCCTTCGCCGATGAAGGCGGAACTGCCGGCGCCGGTCAGAATGACCCGCAGCGCAGGCATTGCCAACAGGGGATCAAGGAAAGCAATTATCGCATCGCGCCGCTCCTGCAGCCCGCGCAGAGTGCTGATCCAGCACTCGGGCTGCTGCTCGATTTCGCGCGCGGTGTGCAGGGCGCCGGCGCGCTGCAGCGTGGATTCGTCGAAGCCGAGGTAATTCATGGCGTCAATCTCGTGTTCCCCCGCCGTCCCGTGGCCCATTGCACGCCGTGGCGTACTGCTGCAACACCAGGTCGATGTGGTGCAGCACCTGTTCTCGGGCGGAGTTCGGCAGGCTGCCGGCGCGCACCGCGGCGTATTGTTGCGGCAGGTACTGGCTGAGCAGCGTCAGCGGCGGTGGTTTCGACTCGAGGTTGTCGAGTAGCTTCGCAAGCGCGCGCTCCACTGGTGGGACGGGCCAGTAGTAGCGCAGCCGATCGCTGAGGCTGTACTGCTGGTCGAGCAGCAGCTGCGCGCCGCTTGCGTGGTAGTACTTGTTCCAGTGCCGCGGTTCATCCCGCATTGCGGCCAACACAGTTTCGCGCAGGTTCGAGCGCTCGGCGGCCGGCAGCCATTCCGTTTCAATCTGCGCGAGCGCCCACAGCGCTTCGCGCAGCGCGAAAGTCAGGCCCGGCCCCACTTTCAGGATTGCAAAGTGCGCGCGCACCAGCGCACTCAAGGCTGCGGCGTTCTGGTAGTCGGTGGAGTGTGCTTCGTAAACCATCGACGGCTGCACGGCGATCACAGCACTCAGCGCGCTCGCGCGTTCGGGCACGAAATCGATGACGTGGTGATGATCGAATTCGACACCGGGCTGCACGACCAGCGCGATGACGCGCGGCCACGTCGCGGTGAGACCCGCGGCTGCGAAAGCACTGGCGTGCGCCGCGATCGTCGCGACCGCGGCGGCTGCGGCGGTGGGACGCAGCTCCGCGAGCGATTCCTGCGCACCGCCCGGCACCGGCACTTCAGTGCCGACAACGTACACGGGCGCCTCGCCGCCGGCTCGTTGCCAGGCGGCCTCGGCGACGCGGCACAAGCGGGCCGCGCGCGCTGCGACGAGTTCATCGCCCAGTTGCGCGGGATCGCCGCCGCAGGACATCGAGCAATCGAGGTGGAGCTTGCGAAAGCCCGCCGCCACATAGTCCGCGAGCAGTTGCTCGGAGCGTTGCATCGCGTCCTCGGCGTCGAGATGTTGCCAGCAATTGGGTCCGAGGTGATCGCCGCCGAGCAGCACGCGTGCCGGTGGCAGCCCGACGCGCGCAGCGATCTCGCGCACGAAGCGCGCGAAATCGGCCGGCCGCATGCCGGTGTAGCCCCCGTCCTGGTTGACCTGGTTGGACGTCGCCTCGATCAGAACCGGGGTGGATTGCCGCTGCGCCCGCCGCAACGCGGCCTCGATGACCAGCGGGTGCGCCGAGCACACTGAGTAGATACCGCGTGAATCGCCCGCCTTGTGCCGCGCGATGATGTCGAGCAGCGTCTTCATGCGATGACCACCTCGACGCCGATTCGCGCGAGTTCTTCGCGCGTTTCGTCCGCGATGCCTTCGTCGGTGATGACGCGCGCGATGCCCTGCGGCTCGAGGATCTTGTGCAGGCAGATGCGCCCGAATTTCGAGGAGTCGGCCACCAGGATGATCTCACTGGCCGCGCGGCACATCAGGCGGTTGAGCAAGGCCTCGGGTTCGAAGTGCGTCGTGATGCCCTTCTCGGCGTGGAAACCGTCTGCCGCCAGGAACAGCTTGTCGACGTGCAGTCCCTCGAGCGCGCGCTCGGTCTGCGTGCCGTAGAAGGAAAGGTTCTTGCGCCGCAGCGTGCCGCCAAGGAACACCAGCTGCACGAGTTCGCGCGCGGCGAGTTCGTTCATGATGCCGACATCGTTCGTGACGACGACAAGCGAATCGGCGCCGTTGAGATGACGCGCCACCTGCAGCGTTGTCGTGCCGGAATCGAGCAGCACCGATTCCCCTGCACCAATCAGCGCAGCGGCCGCGCGCCCGATGCGCACTTTTTCATCTGCAAAGCGGCGGCGTTTCACATCGACCGCTTCCTCGGTTGGCGACAGCGCGCCGAGTCGCAGCAGCGCACCGCCGGACGAGCGTGTGCACACGCCCTTCGCATCCAGGAAGTTCAGGTCCTTGCGCAGCGTCTGCGTCGACACGCCGAACAGGTCGGCGAGCGCAGGAATTTGCACGCTGTTGTGCTCGCGCAGCAGCGCCACGATGCGCTCGCGCCGGCTGCTGGTGTCGCGCCGGACGATCATTTGGACGCGAAGCCGTTTGCCGGTGCGGGTTCCGGCTCGATCGCGAGCAATACGGCCGCCGCCAGCGCCAGCATGATGCCGACGACCTTGGTGCCGGTGGGTACCGCGCCTAGCAGCAGGATCGAGATCACCGCGGTAATCAACGGCGCACCGGCATTGGTCAACGGCGAAACTACGATTGCCTTGCCATAGCGAAACGCATAGACCAGACACAATGCGCCGACGGAATTGAGGACCTGGATCGCCGCGGCCAGCCAGGGACCATCCGGTCCCCAATTGATTCGCATGGAAAAATCGGTCATGGAGATCGCTACCGGCATCAGCAACAAGCCCGTGACCATCATGTAAAAGAAAATGCTCTCGGCATCCATCGTTGCGTTGGCGAGCTTCATGAAGAAGCCCTGCACACCCCAGGCCACCAGCACGCCGAGAGCCGCCAGGAACCACACCTGGCCGATGCCACCCGCGTCCGGTCCGTTAGCGTAGTCGAACAGTGGCAGCGAACAGAGTGCAAGAATGATTCCGAGCGCGCCGAGCTTGCCAGTGCGTTCGCGGAGTACAGCCAGCGACATCACGATCGTGATCAATGGTGACAACGATATGACGGGGAAGATCAGGTACGCAGGCCCGATGCGCACTGCGTGAAAAAGCAGCATCTGCCCGCCCGCGCCGAGCAAACCGATCAGCAACCCGTACACCAATGACCGCGGATCACGTTGCAGCCGCCAACCCACTCGTCCGAGCGCAAACACCGCGGGCGGGATCATGGTCAGGGCCCACACGCAATAGATCAGGGTCTCCGGAAAACCATGGTTAGCAGGCAGGCCTGTAAACGCCCCCCACACACCCCAGAAACCCAGCGTGACGAGGGCGTATATCAGCCACGGTCGCGAACTCATCCGTCGTTCCCAAAGGTTAGCAGTTGTCTTTATAGGTGAAACATCCATAACTTTCAATAGTAATCGTTTTGTTCTGGATTGTGGTTTAGCGCCTGTCGAGGTGCAGACAATGCCCTCTGTAGTCACTAATTGCTACTCTTGAAACTCATTTGTCTTTCGTTTATTTTCCACGCGAGAACAACCTATGGCGAGTTGGCGCAGCGCTAGATCTTGGCCGCGTCGTGAGGCCACAGACAGGGAGTACGCGATGAGCAAGCACGCATTTCGGTCGCCGGGGCGCATTCCGCACATGATGTGCGCGGCACTTATTGGGATGTCCCTTGCCGGTCCGACACTGGCGCAGTCTGCAACGACCCAGACCAACGCGACCGCGGCAAAACCCGCGGATGTCGAGGAGATCGTTATCACTGGTCTGCGAGCCAGTCTCGAAAAGTCGCTCGAGATGAAGAAAGAATCAGCGGTGGTGCAGGACTCCATCAATGCGCTGGAGCTGGGCCGCTTTCCCGACGCCGACGTGGCCGACTCGCTGAGCCACCTTCCCGGCATCACGATTTCGCGCACGACCGGCGGCGAAGGCCTGCGCATCAACGTTCAGGGCCTCGGCCCGGATTACAACCTGGTCACTCTCAACAATCGCATTCTCGCCACCGACGACGACGGTCGTGAATTGGCGTTCGACGTGCTGCCCTCGGAAGTGATTTCCGGTGCGGACGTGCTCAAGTCACCCCAGGCTTCCGCCCTGGAAGGCAGCATCGGCGGCACCGTGAACCTGCGAACCGCGAGCGCCTTTGACAAGCCTGGTTTTCATGCTGGCGCGCATGCACAGGGCGACTACAACTCGATGACGCACCTGCACGGCAACAAGTTCTCCGCGTTCGTGACCAACACCAACGCGGATCACACCCTGGGGTTCCTGCTCGCGGCCGTGCACTCGGAAGAGAACACGCGCACGGACTCGCTGAACGCCTACAACC
>JBEPVS010000055.1:0-13225 GCA_041690875.1 Gammaproteobacteria bacterium | reverse complement strand
GAGCAAGGCCGTGCCGCTGATCGTTGCGGCCGCACCGGTCGCCTTGAGTGCGCGCAGGTCATCAATGGTGGCGATGCCGCCGGATGCCTGCCAATGCAACGCCGGGTATTGCCGCACGGCCATGCGATATAACTCCACGTTCGCGCCGCCCAGCGCGCCGTCGCGTTCGATATCGGTGCACAGAACATGGCACAGGCCGGCGCTCGTGTAGCGATCGACGGCATCCCACAATGAGCAGCCGGCATCCTGCCGCCAGCCGCGTGTGCGCAGCATCGGTGTGCCCGCTGCGTCGTGTTTCGCGTCGAACGCCAGGCAGATTCGCTCAACCCCGAATTCATTGAAGCAGCGGACGACCTCATCGGGCGCCTCGATCGCTGCGCTGCCGATCACGACGCGAGCCACGCCGATCGAAAGCAGCGCGCCGGCCGTTTCGGCCGTACGCACGCCGCCGCCCACCTGCAGCGAGATGCCGCTTTCTCCGGCGAGCCGCGCGATCGTGTCCCGGTTGACCGGCAACCCATCGCGCGCACCGTCCAGGTCGACAACGTGCAGCCATGGAGCGCCCAACACCCGGTATCGGCGCAGCAGCCCCAGCGGATCTTGCGGGTAGCGCGTCTCGGCGTCGAAGTCGCCCTGGCGCAGGCGCACGCAATGTCCGCCGCGCAGATCGATGGATGGCATCAACAACATCACAGCTCCAGGAAATTGCGCAGTACCCTCGCGCCGGCCAAACCGGAGCGCTCCGGATGGAACTGCACGCCGTGGAAATTGCCGCTCGAGGCGACAGCGCATAGCGGCTCGCCATAAGTGACCGTCGCGCTGCAGCGTTCCGTCGCAGGCGCCGCGTAGCTGTGCAGGAAATAAAAATAGTCGGTAGTGCCGACGCCCGCGAGCAGCGGATCAGCGCGGCGAAGGTCGCAGGTGTTCCAGCCCATGTGCGGTACGGGCCGTCCCGGTTCGCCTGGAATGCGTCGGACATCGCCCGCGAGCAGGCCCAGGCAAGGGCCATTGCCTTCTTCAGAGTATTCGTACAGCAACTGCATCCCCAGGCAAATGCCGAGCAACGGTTGGCGCAGCGCGCGGATGATGTCAACGAGGCCAGCAGTACGCAGCCGCGCCATCGCGTCGGCCGCCGCCCCGACGCCCGGCAGCAGCGCGCGCGGTGCGGCGGATACGACGGCGGGATCAGCGCTGACTTCGCAGCTCGCACCGAGCCGCTCGAGCGCAGACCTGAGCGATGCGATGTTCGCACCGCCGCTGTCGATGATGACGACATTGGTCGCGCTCACAGCACGCCCTTCGTGCTCGGCAAGTCATGGCCCTCGCGCCGCAGCGCCGGGCGCAGCGCGCGCCCAACTCCCTTGAAGCACGACTCGATCATGTGATGCGTGTTCTCGCCGCGCACGGCCAGGTGCAGGGCGCAGCCGAGCGAATCGCTGAGCGAACGGAAGAAGTGCGGCACCAGCTCGGTTGGCAAGGTGCCAACCTGTTCGCGGCCGAAGCGCCCATGGAAAGTGAAGTACCCGCGGCCAGAGAGGTCCATTGCGACCTGTGCTTCGGCCTCGTCCATCGCCAACAGGAAGCCATAGCGGCCGATGCCGGCCTTGTCGCCGAGTGCCCGCCGTAGCACATCGCCGAGCGCCAGCGCGCAGTCCTCGACCGTATGGTGCTCGTCGATATGCAAGTCGCCCTGGCATTGCAGCTGCAGACCGAAGCCCCCGTGCCGCGCGAGCTGCTCGAGCATGTGATCGAAAAAGCCAATTCCAGTGTTGATGTGCGTGTCGTTGGGTTCGTCGAGTGCAACCTCGGCTGTGATCGAGGTCTCGCGCGTGCGCCGCTCGACTCGGGCACGGCGTGCCAGTAGCGCGCGCACCACTTCAGGCCAGCTTTCACGCACGCCAGCGGGCTGTCTTACACGGAACGCGCGCAATCCCACGTTCGTCGCGAATTGCGTGTCGGTGTCGCGATCGCCGATTACCGCACTACGGGAGACATCGAGGGCGTGGGTCCTGAGCCATTCGTGCAGCGTTTCCGTCACGGCATCGAATTCGATGCCCTGGGATGAAAAGCTGCGCAGCAGGAAATCCTGGCAACGCTCGAACTCTTCGCGCGGAAACGATGCAGTACCCAGGCCTTCCTGGTTACTCACCATGACCAGGCGATAGCCGGCACGGCGCAACTCGCCCAGCGCCGCGAATACGCCAGGCATGAATCGGATCTTGTCGAGCGCGTCGACCTGCTCGTCAGCGGGCTCTTCGATCAGCGTGCCGTCACGGTCGATGAACAGCGTCGGGAGCGGCGTCATGGCAACGCCACCAGCAGGCGATCATTGTTCTCGGGCGTGCCGACACTGATACGCAGCGATTGCGGGAGCGAAGGGAGGTGACGCAGATCGCGTATCAACAAGCCCGCGGCTCGGGCGCGCTGCAACGCAGCGCCGGCGTCGGCGAAGTCGACCAACAGGAAGTTCGCTGCGCTCGGCCACACATGACGCACCGTGCTGCGCGCCGCCAGCGCATCGGCAAGTCGATCACGTTCGACGATGACACGCTGTATGCGCTCGCGAGCTGCATCGAGCGCCGTCGACTCGAGCGCGCGAAACACGGCCTCGATCGTCAACTGGGAGACCGCATAGGGCTGGATGACCCGCCGCAGCAGCGCGATGACCTGGGGATTGGCCAGCACCGCCCCACAGCGCGCACCGGCCAGGCCGTGCGCCTTCGACAAGGTACGCAACACAACCAGGCCTGGGGTCGTATGCAGTGCATCGACGAGCGATGGCGCGCCAGAGAATTCCACGTAGGCTTCATCGATGACGAGCAGTGCGCGGCCGGCGAGTGCAGCGGCCAGCGTCAGCACGGCGGCGCGGTTGACGGCATTGCCGGTCGGATTGTTCGGCGAACACAGGAACACGAGCTTGACCGAGGAGGTCACCGCCTTCAGCAATGCGGGCACGTCCACGCGAAAGCCCGCTTCGCGGCTCAGTGGCACCTCGATGATCATCGCGCCCTGGACCCGTGCGCACAGCGAGTACATGCCGAAGGTCGGCGGCGTGATGACGATCGCATCGCGCCCGCAGCGCGCGTAGCAACGCGTCAGCAGGTCGATTGCCTCATCGCTCCCGCGGCAGGGCAGCACGGCTTCGTTGTCCACGCCGTACAGCTGTGCGAGCCGCGCCGCGAGTGCGTGCGGATGCGGTTCGGGGTACCGATTCAACCCCACTTCACTCGCATCACTGTCAGCGCGCCACGGCAACTCGTTGGCATGCAGCCGCACGAGTGATGGTTCCCACGCGGCATGCTGGTAGGGCGTGAGCAGCAGGATGTCCGGCCGCGCGATGTCGGTGATCCAGCTCATGTGGGCGGTGACACGGAGTCGAGGGCTGCGAGCCGCGTTTCAATGGCGGCGGCGTGCGCATCGAGTCCTTCGAGACGCGCAAGGGTCACGGCGACTGGCCCCAGTGCGCGCAAACCGCTGGCGCTCACCTGCTGCACCGTCATGCTGCGCATGAAATCGGTGACCGAGAGTCCGCTGCACGCGCGGGCATGCCCGTAGGTGGGCAATACGTGATTCGGGCCCGAGCAGTAATCGCCCAGTGGCTCCGCCGACCAGGGTCCGATGAAGACAGATCCGGCGGAGCCGACCTGTTCGAGCAAGGCTCGAGGATCGCGTGTCTGCAGAAGCAGGTGTTCGGGCGCGTATTGTTCCGCGATCCCAACCGCTGCGTCGAGATCGGCTACGACGATGAGCCGAATTCGATCGACCGATTCGGCGAGCACAGCCTGGCGTGAGAGGAGCGGGACGCGCGCTCTGATGCACGAGCGCACACGCTGCGCCAGCGTCGCGGAATCCGTCAGCAGGATTGCCTGCGCGAGTGGGTCATGCTCCGCCTGCGCGAGCAGGTCCGCGGCGACATGATCCGCATCGGCGGTTTCGTCTGCGATCACGCAGACTTCAGACGGACCGGCCGGCAAATCGATTGCCGCGCCCTTGGCATCGGCCGCGACGAGTTGCTTGGCGGCGGTCACCCAACGATTGCCAGGGCCGAAAATCTTCGCGACTTTCGGGATGGTCGCCGTGCCGTAGGCCATCGCGGCGATCGCCTGTGCGCCGCCGACCTTGAATACGGTGTCCACGCCGCACAGCTGCGCAGCGGCAAGAACCCCCGCATCGGCGTGGCCGTCCGCGCGCGCCGGCGTGCACAGCACGCGTTGTGGACAGCCCGCGAGCGTAGCCGGCACCGCCAGCATGATCGCGGTCGAAGGGAGCGGCGCACGACCGGCGGGCACGTACAGTCCCACCGAACGCAATGGGCGCCAGATGCGCTCGCAGCGCACGCCCGGCTGCGTCTCGAGCGAGAGCGCGGAGGGCAGCTGCGCGCGGTGAAAAGTACGCACATTCTCGATTGCCGTGCCCATTGCGGCCAGCGCGGCGGTTGGCACATTGGCATACGCCTGTGCGAATTCCGCGGACGTAACCTGCAACGCGCCCAGCTCGATGCCGTCGAACTCGCGCGCAAAGTGGCGCAACGCCGCATCGCCATCGCGCCGTACCGTGGCGATGATCGAGCGCGCCCGCTGCAACACCGCTTCGCTCGCGACGTCCGCAGCCCGCTCCAGCGCGTCGCGCCGCGCCGCTTCATCTAGGGCTTGCCAGTCGATGATCTGCATCGCCTCATGCCAGCATCTTTTCGACCGGCAGCACCAGCACGGAGCTCGCGCCGGCCTGCTTCAGGTTCTCGAGCGTTTCCCAGAAAACATTCTCGCGGCAGACCGCGTGCACGACGACACGCTCCGGAAAACCGTCGAGCGGAATGATCGTTGGCGATTCGCTGCCGGGCAGTAGCTTGCGGATCGCCGGCAGCGCGCCGCGCGGCGCATGCAGCATGATGTACTTGCTCTCCTTGACCCGTTCGACGCCATCGATGCGCAACAGCATGCGTTCGACCCACGCGGCCTTGGACGCGGCCAGCGGCACTGGCGTGCGGATCAGCACCGCGTGGCTCTCGGCCACTGTGAGCACTTCGCGCAGGTGATTCGCCTGCAGCGTGGAACCGGTGGAGACGAGGTCGCACACGAGGTCGGCGCGACCTAAACGCGGTGCGATCTCGACTGCACCCGACAACGTGACGATCTCGGCCTGGATCTGCTTGGCCCGAAGGTAGCGATCGAGCATGTACGGATAGGTCGTCGCGATGCGCCGGCCGCGCAGAGATTCCGGGCCGTCGAAGCCCGCTTCGGCGGGTGCCGCGATCGACAGCCGGCAACGGCCGAAATCGAGGTCGCGCAACTTCTCGAAGCGGGCGATCGCGCCGCGTGCGGTGAGTTCCAGTTGCCGTTCCTCGAGTACGTTCAAGCCCACCAGGCCGAGGTCGCAGACGTCTTCCTGCACCAGGTCCGGGATGTCGTCATCGCGCACGAACAGCACGTCGAGCGGCAGGTTTTCGCCGAAACCGACCAGCTGGTCCTTGCCACGCGCGAGCTTGAGCCCGCAGCGAGCCAGCAGGTCGAGGGACGGGTCTGTCAGCCGTCCACTCTTCTGTACAGCGAGCTTGAGGCGCGGCAACTCATCCATGGGCGTTACCGCCGAGGCGCTTCGCCGCCAGCGCGTAGCCGCCGTTGCCGAGCGCGAGGTAGCGCGCCACGCGGCCGATCGTCGTGACGCTGACGCCGGTACGGCCGTGGATCTCGCGGTAGGGCAGGCCGCGCCCGAGGTCGCGCACGACCGCCCAACGGTCGGCCATCGCCTGCAGCTCCGCCGGCGAGCACAGATCGCGCAGGAAGGCACGGCACTCGGCGACCGTGCGCATCGTCAGCATTGCCTCGGCAAGCCGCTGTTCGGCGAGCGATTCCTGGCGATCGGTGATGTTCTTGTGCGATTTCATTTCCTGTCCTACTGTATTAACGCACTAATACAATATACCACGCAGGTATCGCATGGCAAACCAGCCGCGGGCAGGGCTTGACGCGCTCGACACGCGCCACCTAGACTCCGCGACCCGTGACAGACAGCACCGACAAGCCCGTCGACATCCAGACCCGCGCCGTGCGCGCGGGCATCGCCAGCGACCTGGTGACGGGCGCGGTCGTGCCGCCAATCCACCTCAGCACGACCTACGCATTCCGCGGGTACGATGACAAGCGCGCCTATGACTACTCGCGCTCGGGCAATCCGACGCGCGATTTGCTTGGCAATGCAATAGCTGACCTCGAAGGGGGTGCCGGGGGCGTCGTAACAGGCTCCGGCATGGGCGCGGTCACGCTCGTCGGGCATCTTTTCAAGGTTGGCGCACGCATCGTCGCGCAACACGACTGCTACGGCGGCAGCTACCGGCTATTCGAGGAATGGCAGAAGCGCGGCGAGTTCAGCGTCGACTTCGTCGATTTTGGCGACGAAGCGGCGGTGCGCACGGCACTCGCGAAGCCGGCCGCGCTGGTGTGGGTCGAAACACCGAGCAATCCGCTGCTGCGCATCACCGACATCGCTGCCGTGGCAAAGCAGGCCCAGGGCGCAGGCGCATTGCTGGTAGTCGACAACACCTTCCTGTCGCCGGCCTGGCAGCAGCCGTTGCGCCTGGGAGCCGACATCGTCGTGCACTCGACGACGAAGTACATCAATGGCCACAGCGACGTCGTCGGCGGAGCAGCGGTTGGCAAGACACCGGAGCTTCATGAGCGCCTGGGATGGTGGGCGAACACGCTGGGCCTTACCGGATCGCCGTTCGACAGTTACCTGACGTTGCGCGGCCTGCGTACCCTCCAGGCGCGGCTCGCCGTGCATGGCCACAATGCGCAGGGCCTGGCTGAGTTCCTCGCCGGGCATCCGGCAGTCAGCAGGGTCTGGTATCCCGGCTTGCCGGCCCATGCCGGTCATCAGCTGGCCGCGCGTCAGCAGAGCGGCTTCGGCGCCATCGTGTCTTTCGAGCTCAAAGGGGGTATCCCGGCGGTCAAGCGCTTCGTCGAGGGCTTGCGTTGTTTCACGCTGGCGGAGTCGCTCGGCGGCGTCGAAAGCCTCGTCGCGCACCCGGTAACGATGACGCACGCTGCGATGGATGAGCCCTCGCGGCGCGCCGCGGGCCTCACCGACGGGTTACTGCGCGTGTCGGTGGGCATCGAAAGCCTCGATGACCTGCGCAACGACCTCGGCGCTGCCTTAATTCGCGCGGCAAGCGCCTAGCGCGACAGCGCCTTGGCTGGCCTTGCAGGGCCATCGCCACTAAAATCCGTGGGCCCTAGTCCATCCATCAGGGGGGGTCCCATGGCCGCTATTTCCATTCATCCATCCGTCGACAACGGCGTAGCGCCCGGCGCAAAGGACTTCGCCGGTGGCACGCTGGTATGCAAGTGCAGCTCGAACCCGGTTGAAGTCACGATCAAGGCGCAATCGGCCCACAACCACGCCTGCGGTTGCACCAGGTGCTGGAAGCCAAAAGGCGCGTTGTTCTCGGTGGTCGCGGTCGTTGGGCGCGACAAAGTCAGCGTGACGAAAGGCGCCGAAAAGCTCGCCGTCGTCGACGGCGCGGCGACGATCCAGCGGCACGCCTGCAGAGGCTGCGGCGTGCACATGTACGGTCGCGTCGAGAACACGAAGCATCCGTTCCATGGCCTCGATTTCG
Organism: Gammaproteobacteria bacterium; assembly: GCA_041690875.1. Taxonomy (GTDB): domain Bacteria; phylum Pseudomonadota; class Gammaproteobacteria; order Steroidobacterales; family Steroidobacteraceae; genus FEN-1191. Next base: position 5,610 of record JBEPVS010000055.1, on the reverse strand, counting down.
TCCACACCGAATTGTCCCCGCAGCCGGGCTGGTCGGCCCCCGAGTTCACAGCGTTCGTGTCCTCGATCATCGAAGCGGGCGCCGATCCAGCGCAGATGGGCGCGGTGCGCGCACGCCTCAAGGCGCTGGGTCTCGAACCTTACGATTGCCTGTCGCCGCCGTTAATGGATTTCATAGCGACGCATTTGGCCAAGGCCGCGGGTGTGCTGAAGGGTTAACCTGCCGGCCGGAGGTCAATATGGATGTGCGTGCGGCAGTGGCGTTCGAAGCGGGCAAGCCGCTGCGCATCGAGACGGTGCAGCTGGAAGGGCCAAAGTCCGGCGAGGTGCTGATCGAGGTCAAGGCCACCGGAATCTGCCACACCGACAAGTACACACTGTCTGGCGCGGACCCGGAAGGCCTGTTCCCGTCGATCCTCGGCCATGAGGGCGCCGGTATCGTCGTCGATGTCGGGCCGGGCGTGCGTTCGCTGAAGAAAGGCGATCACGTCATTCCGCTGTACACGCCAGAATGTCGCGAGTGCAAGAGCTGCACCTCGCGCAAGACCAACCTGTGCACGTCGATCCGCGCGACGCAGGGCAAGGGCCTGATGCCGGATGGCGCCAGCCGTTTTTCATTCCAGGGCAAACCGATCTACCACTACATGGGATGTTCGACGTTCGCGAACTACACCGTGATGCCGGAGATTGCGGTCGCGAAGATCCGCGAGGACGCACCCTTCGACAAGGCCTGCTACATCGGCTGCGGCGTGACCACTGGCATCGGCGCGGTGATCTTCACGGCCAAGGTCGAAGCAGGTGCGAACGTCGTCGTATTTGGCCTGGGTGGCATTGGGCTTAATGTCGTGCAGGGCGCAAAGCTGGCGGGCGCCGACAAGATCATCGGCGTCGACACGAACCCGGCGCGCGAGAAACTCGCGCGCAAATTCGGGCTGACGCATTTCGTCAACCCGAAAGACGTGAAGGGCGATCTCGTCGCGCACCTGGTTGAGCTGACCGACGGCGGCGCCGACTACAGCTTTGAGTGCATCGGCAACACGCAGGTCATGCGCCAGGCGCTCGAGTGCTGCCATCGCGGCTGGGGCCAGAGCATCATCATTGGCGTCGCCGCTTCGGGCCAGGAAATATCGACGCGGCCGTTCCAGCTCGTGACCGGCCGGGTGTGGAAGGGCACTGCATTCGGCGGTGCGCGCGGGCGCACCGATGTGCCGAAGATCGTTGACTGGTACATGGAGCGCAAGATCAACATCGACGACCTGATCACGCACACATTGCCGCTCGAGCGCATCAACGAGGGCTTCGACTTGATGACGCGAGGCGAATCGATTCGCACCGTCGTCGTCTACTGACGTGGTCATTTATTAAATGACAGGCGTTATGGTGAGTCCCACCGCGTCCATTCCGGCGCAGCGCATGGACGGGGCGGCGGCGCAGGACATAACCGAGACGCTGGCGGTCGAAACGCCGGTGGCCATGCATTTCAATGGCCTCTCGCACGCAGTTATGATGGCGACACCCGCGGACCTGGAAGACTTTGGACTGGGGTTTGCCTTGACCGAAGGCATTATCAGGAGGGCGGATGAGTTCACATTGCTCGAGCAGGCCTGGTCGCAGCACGGCGTGGCGCTGAGAATGCGCATCCCCGAGGTTCGATTCGCGCTGCTGGAGACCCGCCAGCGCAACCTGACCGGACGTACCGGCTGCGGATTGTGCGGCACCTCTGCGCTCGAGTCGGCGATTCGTCCGGTCCGGCAGGTTGCGCCCGGTGGGCCCGCGATCGACGCTGCCGAGCTGCGCGCCGGAATGGAGCGGCTCGCAACGATGCAACCCTTCAATGACGGCACCGGCGCGGTGCATGCCGCAGCGCTGCTGACCAGCGATGGCGGATTTCACGTGCGCGAGGATGTTGGCCGGCACAACGCGATCGACAAGGCAGTGGGCGCCGTGATGCGCGCGGGTGCAGTCCCGCATACTCTGCTCGTGACCTCGCGCGCATCCTATGAAGTCGTGCACAAGGCCGCCGAAGTCGGTTGCTCGCTGGTCGCTGCGATTTCAGCACCCACGACATTGGCGCTGAAGCTCGCCATGGAGGCGGGCATGACGCTGGTGGGTTGGGCGCGGCCGCCGCGCTTCACCGTTTACTGCGGCACACTCGCTTGAGGTTGGTTGCGTCATGAGCAAGCGTCGCCCCATCACAGTACCGCTGCGCGTCGAGCCCGGTTCCGACTTGCCGGCAACTGAACGCGCGGCGGTACTCGAGGCCGTCAAGGATCATCGCGAAACCCAGGGCGCGCTGCTGCAAATCCTGCACGGGATCCAGGATCGGCTCGGCTGGGTGCCCCCGCGCGCGGTGCCGCTGGTCGCCTTTGAGCTGAATCTGTCGCGCGCCGAAGTGCACGGCGTGCTGAGCTTCTATCACTATTACCGGCAATCGAAACCGGGCAAGCAGGTCATCTACCTGTGCCGCGCGGAAGCCTGCCAGGCATCGGGTGCCGTGGCGCTCGAAGCGCACGCCAAACGCAAGCTCGGTGTCGACTTCCACGGCACCAGCGCCGATGGGCGCTACACGCTCGAACCCGTCTATTGCCTCGGCAATTGCGCCTGCGGTCCGTCGATGATGATCGACAAGGAATTGCACGCGCTGGTCACGCCTTCGCGGTTCGATGAACTGGTGGCGAAACCCGCATGAGCACGATTGTCTACGTGCCGCGTGATGCGACCGCGCTCGCGCTTGGCGCCGAGGCTGTCGCGACAGCCATCGCGGCCGAGGCCGCGCGGCGCAAGCTCGATGTGCGTATCGTGCGCACTGGTTCGCGCGGCGCGTTCTGGCTCGAACCACTCGTCGAGGTGCAGACCGCTGCGGGCCGCATGGCGTACGGACCGGTGCGCGCGAGCGATGTCGCGAGCCTGTTCGACGGCGGCTTTCTCGTTGGCAAGAAGCTCCCGTTGGCGCAGGGCGAAGTCGAGGCGATTCCTTATCTGCAAAAGCAGCAGCGCCTGACGATGGCGCGCATCGGCGTAATTGATCCGCAGAGCCTCGATGACTACCAGGCGCACGGCGGCATGGCGGGGCTCCGTGCGGCGCTTGCGATGGCGGGCGCCGACATCGTGCAGGCCGTGACTGACTCAGGATTGCGCGGCCGCGGCGGCGCGGCGTTTCCGACTGGCATCAAGTGGCGCACTGTGCACGACACCAGCGCGCCGCAGAAATACATCGTCTGCAATGCCGACGAAGGCGACTCGGGCACGTTCTCCGACCGCATGCTGATGGAGGGGGATCCGCTCTGCCTCGTCGAAGGCATGACGATCGCGGGACTTGCCGTCGGTGCGACGAAGGGATTCATTTACCTGCGCTGCGAATATCCGCACGCGCACGCTGCGCTGAACGCCGCCATCGCCGCGGCGCGCATGGGCAAGTTCCTGGGCGATGACATCGCGGGGTCGGGCAAGTCCTTCGATCTCGAAGTGCGGCTCGGCGCCGGTGCCTACATCTGCGGCGAGGAGACCTCGCTCCTCGAGTCGCTCGAGGGCAAGCGCGGCCAGGTGCGCTTCAAGCCGCCGCTCCCTGCGATCAAGGGGCTGTTCGGCTGCCCGACGGTCGTCAACAATGTCATCACGTTCGCGAGCGTGCCGATCGTGCTCGCGCGTGGCGCCAGCTTTTACCGCGATTTCGGCGTGGGGCGCTCGCGCGGCACGCTGCCGGTGCAGCTCGCCGGCAACATCAAGCGCGGTGGGCTGGTCGAAATCGCATTCGGTGTCACGCTACGTACGCTGCTCGAGGAATATGGCGGCGGCACACGCTCGGGCCGGCCGATCCGTGCCGTGCAAGTCGGCGGACCACTGGGCTCGTATTGGCCGGAATCGAAGTTCGACACGCCGCTCGACTACGAAGCGTTCGCGCAGGGCGGCGGCATGGTCGGGCACGGCGGCATCGTCGTGTTTGATGACACGGTCGACATGGCGGCGCAGGCGCGTTACGCGCTGGAATTCTGCGCCATCGAATCGTGTGGCAAGTGCACGCCCTGCCGCATCGGATCGATCCGTGGCGTCGAGGTCATCGACCGCATGCTGGCGGGCGATCGCCCGGCACTGCAGCAAACCCTGCTGCGCGATTTGTGCAATACACTGACATACGGCTCGCTGTGCGCACTGGGCGGGCTGACACCGCTACCGGTGATGTCGGCGCTCGAACATTTCCCGCAGGACTTTGTCAAACCGAGGGCTGCGATGTCAGCCGGAAGCTAACGCCATGCAATCCATAGCTGAAAACGACCTGGGTACCCCGGCACGCGCCTCGGAGACGCAGGTGACGCTGCAGATCGACGGTTGCGAGGTCTCCGTTCCAGCCGGTACGTCGATCATGCGCGCCGCCGCGCTCGCTGACATGAAGATCCCGAAGCTGTGCGCGACCGACCAGCTCGAGGCCTTCGGATCCTGTCGCCTGTGCCTGGTGCAGATCGAGGGCGTGAAGGGTTTTCCGGCCTCATGCACGACGCCCGTCGCGATGGGCATGAAGGTGACGACGCAGAACGGCGAGCTGGCGAAGCTCCGTCGCGGCGTCATGGAACTCTATATATCCGACCATCCGCTCGATTGCCTGACGTGCCCCGCCAACGGCCATTGCGAACTGCAGGATATGGCGGGAGCCGTGGGGCTGCGCGAGGTGCGATACGGCTATTCAGGCGCGAATCACCTCGATGCGCCGAAGGACGAATCCAATCCGTATTTCACGTTCGATCCGGGCAAGTGCATCGTGTGTTCACGCTGCGTGCGCGCCTGCGACGAGCAGCAGGGCACGCTGGCGCTGACGATCGCCGGCCGCGGCTTTGATTCCGTGGTATCGGCGAGTCAGGGCGAATCTTTCATGGACTCGGAGTGCGTGTCCTGCGGCGCCTGCGTGCAGGCCTGTCCGACCGCGACGCTGTCGGAGAAATCGCTGATCGAGCAGGGACAGGCCGAGCACAGCGTCATCACGACCTGCGCCTACTGCGGCGTCGGGTGCTCGTTCCGCGCCGAAATGCGCGGCGAGGAATTGATCCGCATGGTGCCGAACAAGGACGGCCACGCCAACCACGGTCACAGCTGCGTGAAAGGGCGCTTCGCCATCGGCTACGCGACACACCCGGACCGCATCACGAAGCCGATGATCCGCGCCAGCATTTCCGATCCGTGGCGCGAAGTAAGCTGGGAAGAAGCCATCGGCCACGCGGCCTCCGAACTGCGCCGAATCCAGGCCAAGTATGGCCGCGACAGCATCGGCGGCATCACCTCGAGCCGCTGTTCGAACGAAGAAACCTTCCTGGTGCAGAAGCTGGTGCGCGCCGGCTTTGGCAACAACAACGTCGACACCTGCGCGCGCGTCTGTCATTCGCCGACCGGCTACGGATTGAAATCGACGCTGGGCGAATCGGCGGGCACGCAGACCTTCGATTCGGTGATGGATGCCGACGTCCTCATGGTGATCGGCGCCAATCCGACTGACGCGCATCCGGTGTTCGCCTCGCAGATGAAGCGACGCCTGCGGCAGGGCGCACAGTTGATCGTCGCCGATCCACGCCGCATCGACCTGGTGCGCACGCCGCACATCGAGGCCGCGTACCACCTCGCGCTG
>JBEPVS010000054.1:0-13229 GCA_041690875.1 Gammaproteobacteria bacterium | reverse complement strand
GCCATGCCGGCGCAGTCGCCGACGTTGTCACCGACGTTGTCGGCGATCACGGCGGGGTTGCGCGGGTCGTCCTCGGGGATCCCGGCCTCGATCTTGCCGACGAGGTCGGCGCCGACGTCGGCGCCCTTGGTGAAGATGCCGCCGCCGAGGCGCGCGAAGATCGAGATCAGCGAGCCACCGAAGGCGAGGCCCACCAGCGAATGCAACGCGACGTCATCGGCGTTCACGGTGCCGGCAAGGAACGAACGCGCGAACAGGTAATAGCCCGCGACGCCGAGGAGCCCAAGGCCCACGACCAGCATGCCGGTGATCGCACCGCCGCGGAAAGCGACCTGCAGTGCGGCGTTGAGGCCGGAGTGCGCGGCCTGCGCGGTGCGCACGTTCGCGCGCACCGAAATGTTCATGCCGATGTAGCCGGCGAGTCCGGAGAACAGCGCGCCCACGGCGAAGCCGCCCGCCAGCACCCAGTTAAGCGCCAGTCCCAACACGACGAACAGCAACACGCCGACAATGGCGATGGTCGTGTACTGGCGATTCAGGTAGGCCTTGGCACCGGCCTGGATTGCCGCCGCGATTTCCTGCATGCGGGCGTTGCCGGCATCGAGTCGCAGGATCGACAGCATCGACAGCACACCATAGGCAACTGCGAGCAGACCGGCGATCACAGCCAGCCAAAGCCAGTTAGCGGCATCCATTGTTAAATTCTCCGGAAATCAACGAGTTATTAAGTACTTTGGCCCACGAGGAGCGCGGGGCGCGAAATATACCACAGGGGCCGATTTCAGCCCGTGCGTGGGCGCCGCTCCAGCCACGCATCGAGCGAAATTTTTCCGCCGCCGAATATAGTTAATACGATCAGCATGAACCCCCACAGCACGTGCTGGCCGAGCGCGGCTTCGAAACCTTCCGACAGCAACACCTGCCGGTACGAGACGACCGCCATGACGTTGACGAAGAGCGTGCCGAGCGCCCCGATGCGCGTGAACAATCCGAGGTACAGGAGGATCGGAAATCCCAGCTCACCGCAGCTGCCCATCACGGCCGCGACATCGGGCGGGAGCAGCGGCACGTGGTATTCGTCGCGGAACAGCCCCAGCGTGGTGTCCCACGAAGTGACCTTCAGCCAGCCGGATTTCGTGAATTGCCAGCCAACGTAGAAACGCGTCGCGAGCAGCAGCAGTGACTGCAGCCGGTCGAGTGACCGCGCAAGGCCCGCATGCCAGTGGCTGAGCTTGAGCAGGATATTCATCGGCGACTCCCCTTGTTTCGCTTGATTGTGAATGAACACGGCGACAGGTACCAGTCCGCGCCCGAACGCATTACAGTGCGCGCATGAGCCGTCCGCCGCTGCCGCCCTTCACCGCCGAAGGCGCCGCAAAAAAAGTGCGCCTCGCTGAAGACGCATGGAACACGCGCGACGCGGCCCGCGTCGCGCCGGCCTACACGCCCGATTCGCGCTGGCGCAATCGCGCCGAGTTCATCCAGGGGCGGGAGGCGATCGAGGCTTTCCTGCGCCGCAAGTGGGCGCGTGAACTCGACTACCGGCTCATCAAGGAACTGTGGACCTTCCGCGAGAACCGCATCGCGGTGCGCTTCGCCTACGAATGGCACGATCACAGCAACCAGTGGTTCCGCAGCTACGGCAATGAGAACTGGGAATTCGACGCTGAAGGGCTGATGCAACGGCGCGTCGCCAGCATCAACGACATGCCGATTGCGGAAGCGGATCGAAAATACCGCTGGGAGGCGGGACCGCGTCCCGCGGATCATCCCTCGCTCAGCGAATTGGGTTTCTGACCCGGCACCTTGAGCCGCGCGCAATCGGTTCCGCGCCACGGCGTGGCGCGCGTCATCTCCAAGATGGGCCTGGCTTCGCGCACTATTGCCGCCGCCTGGGTGCGCGCCGGCCGCGTGCAAGTCAACGGCCGCGCAGTCCTCGATCCGGATTGTCCCGTGCAGCTCGGCGCCGACACAGTGACGATCGACGGGGCGGCCGCGGGCGCCGTGATCCGCGTCGTGCTGATGTTGAATAAACCGCGCGGCCTGGTGACAACGGCGCGCGATGAAAAGGGCAGGGCGACCGTATACCAGTGCCTCGAGGGATCGGGACTCCCCTGGCTGGCGCCGATTGGACGGCTCGACAAGGCCAGCGAGGGATTGCTGCTGTTCAGCAATGATCCGGCGTGGGGCGCGCGCATCAGCGATCCGGCGACCGGCCCGGAAAAAACCTATCACGTGCAGATCGATCGGCTGCCTACGGCCCGATTGCTGCGGCAACTGGAGCAAGGCGTCGAAGTCGATGGGGAGCGGCTGCGGGCAAAAGCCGCGCGCACTTTACGGAGCGGTGTGCGGCATGCGTGGCTCGAGATCGTGCTGGATGAAGGTCGCAACCGGCAGATTCGACGACTGCTGGACGCCTGCGGCGTTGCCGTGTTGCGCCTCGTGCGCGTACGCATCGGATCGCTGGCGCTCGGCGGATTGCCCAAGGGCCAATGGCGCGCGCTCAGCGAGCGCGAAATTACGGTCTTATGCGCGTGAACCCCACGCCATTGCTGACCGAGCGCGAATGCCGCGCCCTGCGGGATGCGCGCGCCGCGGGCGGCGCGCGCATCGAATGCACACTCGACCTGGGACTGACGCGTAGCGCGCTCACGTCACGTGCCGATGACTGGACATGGGACGGGCGCAACTTTCCCTATGCTGAGAGCTGCAGGCCACGCACGATTTACTACTGGACCGGCAGCGGCTACGAACAGGTCGCGCAGTACGCGACGGCGCTGTTCAAGCTCGTGCCGACGGAGTGGGACGTACCAACATTCGAGATCGATGGCATCAAGATGCTGCCGAGCGCAAAGGTTTCGCCGTATGCGGATGCCGAGCGAAAGGTTGCGCTGATCGCACCGCGCGGCAAGACGGTGCTCGACACCTGCGGCGGCCTCGGATATTTCGCAGCATGGTGCTTGCGCGGCGGTGCAGCGCGCGTGCTGTCATTCGAGAAGCACGCCAGCGTGTTGTGGCTGCGGTCGCTGAATCCCTGGTCGCCCGACAGCCCATGGCAACCAACACCGGGTCGCGCGTTGCAACTCGTGCACGGCGACATCGTGCAGCAGGTCGTTGCGCTGCCGGATTCCTCGGTGGATGCGATCCTGCACGATCCGCCACGCATTTCGATCGCCGGCGAACTCTACTCGCAGGCGTTCTACGACCAGCTCGTGCGCGTGCTGCGGCCCGACGGAACGCTGTTCCACTACACCGGCGAACCCCAAAGCGTGAGTCGTGGCCGCAAGCTGGCGAAGGAAGTGATCGAGCGGCTGCGCCGCGCAGGTCTTGCCGGGGAGATCACGGGGGAGGGCGGCCGGGCAGGCGCCGGATTCAAGGGTGCTCGGCCTCGACCCGCACGCGCTCGCGGCGCACGAGGAACAGGCCAGCGGCGATGATGATCGCGGCACCCAGCAGCGTGAATCCGTCCGGAATCGTGTGCCAGATCAGCCGGTCGAGGCCGAGTGTCCACACCAACGAGGTGTATTCGAACGGCGCGACGGCGGAGACTTCACCGTGGCGGAACGCAAACGTCACGCCCCACTGGGCGCAGAAGCCGGTGATGCCGACGCCGGCGATGATCCACGCGTCGGCTGCGCGCACCGGTTGCCAGTGCGGCCACGCCAGCGCCGTGGATCCGATCGCCAGCATTGAGATCAGCCAGAACATCAGGCTTTCCATCGAATCGGTGCGCCCGAGGATGCGTATTGCGATTGCCGAGAACGTGTAGCACACGGCCGAGGCGACGATGGCCAGGCCGCCCAGCGTCAGTACGCCGCCGCCGGTAGGCCGGAGCACGACCAGCACGCCGGCCAGACCGCAAGCGATCACCAGCCAGCGCGCCGCGCCGACCCGTTCGCCCAGCAGCGGCACCGACAGCGCCGTGATGAGCAATGGAGCGATATAGAAAATCGCGTAGGTCTCGGTCATCGGCAATTGGTGAAGGCCGTAGACGAAGCTGGCCAGCATGAACACGGCGAGTGCGCCACGCGCCATGTGCAGTGGCCAGCGCACGCGCAGCATCGCGGCGAAGGAACTGCGCCACGCGACATACACGTAAACGAGCGGGAACGAGGCGAGGCTGCGCAGCGCCGTCACCTGCATCGGCGAATAATGCTGCGCCAGCAGTTTCATGCCGGCGTCCATCACCGTGAACAGCGCCGCCGCCACGACCATGGCGACGATGCCGGGAAAATTCTTGTTCGCGCTCATGATGTCCGGGATCCGCAGCGGGCGGAGTCTGTGATACAGCGGTCTCAGTAGTGTGGCGGCGGCTCGTGCCCGGTCGCGCTGGCGCCTGGCGGGTCTTCTTGCTCAACCAGTCGCTCGCCCAACATCTGCAGGCGCTCGCGCATCTCGGCGAGATCGCGCTGCTGGTGCGCGCAGGTTGCGCTGAGAACGGCCACAGAATCCTCGAGATGCATGAGCTTGATCTCGAGGCTTTCGAAACGTTGTTGTTCGTTCACTTGAGTGCGTAGTCGCTCTTGAGCTTGCGCCGTACCGCTTTGCCGCGCAGCCGCGCGTAGACCGGCAGTCCGTTGCGATAGGGCGGGTAGTCCTCGCCGCCGATCAGCGGTTCGAGATAGTTGCGGCAGGGTGCGGTGATGCCAAAGCCGTCCGCGGTGATGAAATGGCGCGGCACGGTCTTCTCGACGTTGGCCACGGACTCGAGCGGCACCGGAACAATCTTCCAGCGATAGGGCTTCGACGACACGCGCTTGATCGCCGGCATGACGCCATGCTTGCCCTGCACGGCGTACTCGACCGCCGACTTGCCGACGGCGTAGGCCTGCGCGACATCGACCTTCGAGGCGATGTGACGCGCCGCGCGCTGCAGGTAGTCCGCGACAGCCCAGTGGAACTTGTAGCCGTGCGCCTCGCGCACCATGTTCGCGACCACCGGGCCCACGCCGCCCAACTGCGTGTGGCCGAAGGCATCCTTCGTGCCGGCTTCGGCGAGGAATTTTCCATCGGCGTAGTGCGCGCCTTCAGAAACGACGATGACGCAGTAGCCGTAGGCCTCGACGCACTGCTTGACGCGCGCAAGGAACTTCTCGCGTTCGAAGGCGATTTCCGGGAACAGGATGATGTGCGGCGCATCGCCGGCCTTGTGCCCGGCCAGCCCGCCCGCGGCGGCAATCCAGCCTGCATGGCGGCCCATCACCTCGAGCACGAACACCTTGGTGGACGTGCGCGCCATCGAGGCGACATCCATCGCGCCTTCGAGCGTCGAGACCGCGATGTACTTGGCCACCGAGCCGAAGCCGGGACAGCAGTCGGTGTGGGGCAGGTCGTTGTCGACGGTCTTCGGTACGCCGATGCAGGCGATCGGATAACCGAGTTGCGTGCCGATCTGCGCCACCTTGTGCGCCGTATCCATCGAATCGTTGCCGCCGTTGTAGAAAAAGTACCCGATATCGTGGGCGCGAAACACCTCGATCAGGCGTTCATATTCGGCGCGGTTCTGATCGAGCCCCTTGAGCTTGAAACGCGCCGAGCCGAATGCGCCTGCGGGGGTGTGTCGAAGCGCACGCAGGGTGGCGCGCGATTCGGCGCCGACATCGATCAGGTTTTCGGTGAGGATGCCGACGATGCCATCGCGCCCGGCATACACCTTGCCGATGTGCTTGCGGTGCTTGAGCGCCGTCTCGATGACACCGCAGGCCGAAGCGTTGATGACGGCGGTGACGCCGCCGGATTGGGCGTAGACGGCATTACGTGGCTTCGGGTTCTTCGGATTGGACATCACGGGGGCTCCGATGTTTTTCGGTCGCGTGGGAAGCCGAGAGGATAGCCGAAGGCAGCCGCCCGCTGCACCCGACGTTTGACCGCGTCCGGTGCGCTTAGGTACCTTTCGCGCATGCGAATCGTATTGTTGGGAGCGCCCGGCTCGGGCAAGGGTACCCAGGCGCAGCGACTGGTCGCGCGCTTCGGCGTTCCGCAGATTTCGACGGGCGACCTGTTGCGGTCCGCCGTCGCGCGCGGAACCGAGCTCGGCCTCAAGGCGAGAGCCACCATGGAATCCGGTGCGCTGGTATCGGACGACATCGTCATCGGCATCATCCGCGAACGCCTGAGCCAGATGGATGTCGCGGGCGGTTACATACTCGACGGATTTCCGCGCAACCTGGCGCAGGCCCGCTCGCTGGCATCGATGTTGGCGGTGATCGGCCAGCCGCTCGACGCCGTCGTGCTGTTCAACGTCGACTACGCCGAGATCGCGCGGCGCATTTCCGGCCGCCGCACGTGCCCGAACTGCGGCACGATCTTCAACGTGCATGATGCCGCGACGCGGGGCATCACGCATTGCGCGAAGTGCGCGGATGCGCCGTTGCTGATCCAACGGCCGGATGACAACGAGCAGACCGTCGCGCGCCGCCTGGCCGTGTATGACGAGCAGACACGACCGTTGATCGAACACTACCGCGCCCAGGGGTTGCTGCGCAGCGTCGATGCGCAAGGCACCGTCGATGATGTGACTGCGCGGCTCGTGGCGGTGCTCGCCTTGGCCGCAACTTCAGCTGCACCCGCGACGCCCGTGCGTGCGTCGCCGGCGAGGCGCGCGGCGCCGGTGAAACGCGCCGCGAAACGCCGCGCGAAACCGAAGACCAAGGCGAAAAGGAAGGCGACTCCGGGGCGCGCGCGGAAAGCTGCGCGCAAGTCGTTGCGTAAAGCGACACGCAACAGCGTGCGCAAGAAGCAACGCAAACCGGCGCGCAAGAAGGCGCGCGCGAAAAGCGGCGCTGGAGCGCGGCGCTAAAGCGCCTTTAGCAACTCAAGTCCGATGGCTTCGCGGCGCCAGCCGCGTAGCAGCGTTCCATCGCGCTCGCCGCGCACGAGCGCTTCAAGTTCGCGCCGCGTCGCCAACATTTCGGGCGCGAGTTGCAGCGTCCCGGCCGCGCGGCGCGAGATATCCGCGAGCCGCGTCACCTGTTCGAGTTGCTGCGTGTCCGGCCGCCTGCGCTGCGGCAACGGCGCAGTGGGATCCGGCACCGCCGCGACGCCGACCAGCTCGAGGATCTGCGCGCCGCTGTTGGCACGAATGCCGTCCGGCAGTTCGCGGATGCGCTCCAGCGCGGCGGCATCGCGCGGCACCTGCAGCACGATGTCGCGCAACGCCGCATCCGGCAGGATCCAGCCGCGCGGACGATCGGAGCTCATCGCGCGGCGTTCGCGCCACGCGGCCAGCGATTGAGCCAGGCGCTTGCGGTCCACGTCGAGATCGGCAAATGTCTTGATGCGCAGCCAGGCCTGCTCTGGATCGACGATGTATGTCTCGCTGCCGATGTCCGCCATTTCCTCGTCGAACCAGGCGCGCCGCCCGAGTTGTTCGAGTCTTTCCGCCAATCGCTCGCGAAGCGGCGGCAGGTGGCGCACGTCATCGAGCGCGTATTCAATTTGCGCGGCGGACAGCGGCCGGCGCGACCAGTCGGTACGTGTCTGGCTCTTGTGCAGCTCGACGCCGAGCACCTGGCGCACGAGATCCGCATATCCCACCTGCGCTGGGAATCCGGCTAGCGCCGCGGCGACCTGCGTGTCGAAGACATTGCACACCGTTCCGACTGCGGGCGCGAGCACTTCCATGTCCTGCCGTGCAGCATGCAGGATCTTGCACGGTCGCGCCGCAGCCATGAGTGGGCGCAGCGCATCGAGTGAGCGCAGCGACAGCGGATCGACGCAGACGGCGAGTGTGCCGGAGCCGAGCTGCAGCAGGCATAGCTGCGCGTAGTACGTGCGCTCCCGCATGAACTCGGTATCGAGGCCTATTGCGTCATGCTCGGCAAGTGCGGTGGCGACGTCGTTTAGCCTGGTGCTGTCGATAATCGGTGCTGCTGAGATGACCTACTCCTGCGGGCGTCGTGGCCAGTCGCGCACGATCGCACGTGTACAATCGGCGTGATTATGCACGTACACATACTCGGCATCTGCGGAACTTTCATGGGCGGCGTCGCCGCGATTGCGCGCGGCGCAGGACATCGCGTTAGCGGTTCGGATCGCAACGTGTACCCGCCGATGAGCACGCAGCTCGCGGCGCTTGGCATCGAATTGACGCAAGGCTATGGCGCCGGGCAGCTTGAGCCCCGTCCCGATGTCGTCGTCGTGGGCAATGTCTGCTCGCGTGGCATGCCGGTGGTCGAAGCGCTGCTCGAAAGCGGTATCCCGTACCTGTCGGGGCCGGAGTGGCTCGCGCGCGAAGTGCTGGCCGACCGCTGGGTGCTCGCGGTTGCGGGCACGCACGGGAAAACCACGACCGCATCGATGCTGGCCTGGATACTGGAAGACGCCGGCCTGTCGCCCGGATTCCTGATTGGCGGCATACCCGGCAACTTCAACATGAGCGCGCGGCTCGGCAATGCGCCGTTCTTCGTCATCGAGGCGGACGAATACGACACGGCCTTCTTCGACAAGCGCGCCAAGTTCGTGCACTACCATCCGCGCACGCTGGTGATGAACAACCTGGAGTTCGACCACGCCGACATCTACCCGGACCTGGCCGCGATCGAACGGCAGTTCCATCATCTGGTGCGCACGGTGCCGCAGAGCGGGCTGCTGGTCGTCAATGGCACCGATGGCAATCTCGAGCGCGTGCTCGCAATGGGTTGTTGGAGCGGGGTCGAATATTTTGCGCGAGAGAGCGAAGGCGCGACCCGCAATCGTCGTGGCTGGTCGGCGCAACTCGAAAGCGGGAGTGATGGCTCGGAATTCTCCGTGCGCTTCGATGGCAACGCTTGCGGCGACGTACGCTGGCCGCTGATCGGGCTGCACAACGTCGACAACGCGCTGGCTGCTATCGGCGCGGCGCGCCATGCCGGCGTGCCGCCGGAGCGTGCCTGCGAAGCGCTTGCGAAATTCAGCGGCGTACGCCGCCGCATGGAGCTGCGGGGCACCGCGGCTGGCGTGCATGTGTACGACGATTTCGCGCATCATCCGACCGCGATTGCCACGACGCTCGAGGGGCTCCGCCGCCGCGTCGGGAACGAGCGCATCGTTGCGGTGCTTGAGCCGCGCTCGAGCACAATGCGCGCCGGCGTGCACGCCGACACGCTGGCCGCATCGCTCGCTGGCGCCGACAGCGTGTGGTTGTATGCGCCCGCCGACCTGGGCTGGGATGCAGCCGCCGCGATGGCGCCGCTTGGCACACGTGCGCACCTCGCACGCGATCTTGATTCGCTGCTGTCGGGATTGATGCGCGACCTTCACGCGCGCGATCACGCGCTGCTGATGAGCAACGGCGGCTTCGGCGGCCTGCATGAGCGACTGCTGGCGGCATTGCAAAGCAGCACGGCCGCCCCGTAACCCACGGTGAGCGAACTGCCGCTTTTTCCGCTGCGCACGGTCCTGTTCCCGGGCGGCTTGTTGCCGCTGCGAATATTCGAAACCCGCTACGTCGACATGGTCGGCCGCTGCATGCGCGAGGCGGGTGAGTTTGGCGTGCTGCTGATCAGCAGCGAATCAGAGACCGATGCCGGGCCGGTCGGCGATTTGGCCGAAATCGGCACCAGCGCCCGCATCGTCGATTTTCACGCGCTGCCGGACGGCCTGCTCGGCCTCATGTGCCGCGGCGCGCGCCGATTCAAATTGCGCGCGCGTCGTGTGCAGGCTGATGGCCTTTACATCGGCGACGTGGAATGGCTCACCGAGCCGGCGCCCAGCGCGGTTGCGCCGGAACACCTGCCGCTGACCCGGCTGCTGCGTCGCGTATTGCAGGAGCTCGGCGACACCGCGCGGCATCTCGATGCCGACTTCGACGACGCGGGCTGGGTATCCAATCGTTTGGCGGAATTCCTGCCGCTGGAGCGCAGCGCGCAACAGCAACTCCTGGAGCTGGAAGATCCGCAGAGGCGGATGTCCGTGCTGGCACCGTTGATCGAAGTGCCGCCGGAAGCGGCTGGAGCGAGCTAGAAGTCGCGCGCGGCCGAGGCCGGCTGCGCTCAGCCGCCGGCCACGCGCTGGGCTGACTCGCTGCCGGCGTGCAGGTCGACGCGCAAAACGTCGGTGTCGATCGTGCCGTCGGCGCGCAGCACCAGGCGCCGATAGCCGGGCGGGCTCGGGTCGAGCGCGAACTGGTCGGAGTGCGGCAGGAATTGCGCGCAGGTCGAGGGCACCGCCAGCAACCGCACGCCCTTTCGTCGTGAATCGTAGGGCTGGTGCACGTGTCCCCAGGCGATGGCGCGCAGCTGGGGATAACGGTCGGTGACCGAGAAAAAATCATCGGCGTTCTGCAGTGCAACCGAGTCGAGCCAGCGGCTCGCCATGCGCACCGGATGATGATGCAGACTGACGAGCACGTGGTGGTCGCCGGCGCTCGCCAGCGCCGCATCGAGCCGCGCCAGTTCGCCCGCGCTGATGCGTCCATGCGCCTGTCCGGACACGCAGCTGTCGAGCATGATGACGCGCCAGCCGCCGACGTCGTGATGGCCGCAGATCGAAAAGGGCGCCCCATTCAACTCGCGCTTCATTGCGGTGACATCGTCGTGGTTGCCCGGCAGGCACCAGACCGGCTTGCCCAGATTTCCGAGCAATTCGCGCACCGTGGCGTAGCCGGCCGCATCGTCGTTGACGAGATCGCCGGTCAGCAGCAGCGCCTCGGCATCCCAGTGATGCGCGCGCGCGTGCCGCAGCACGGCCTGGAGAGAAGCGCGCGTGACGATGCCACGAAGCGCACGATCGGCCGCACCGAACAGGTGGGTATCGGAGAGCTGCAACAGGCGAATATCGGCAGGCATGCCGCTCATACTACCGGCCGCAAGACGCGCGGCGAGTGAACTGCTTCAACTTCGCGGAATTCACAAAAGGCTGGACTGAAGACGCGCTCCACAGTTCCAGCCGTTCGTTTCCGATGATGTTAAAAGGCGCCGCGGATCCCTTGTCGCCGATCCGCGGCAGCGCGCGGCAATGCGTCAATAACGGTAGTGGTCGGCCTTGAACGGACCTTGTAGGCCTACGCCTATATAGCGCGCCTGGGCATCGGTCAGTGTCGTGAGCTGCGCATTAAGTTTCACCAGCTGCAGCCGCGCAACCTTTTCATCAAGGTGCTTCGGCAGCACATGCACGCCCACTGCGTATTGGCCATTTCGACTCCACAGCTCGATCTGCGCCAGCACCTGGTTCGCGAACGAACTGCTCATGACATAGCTCGGATGACCGGTGCCGCAGCCCAGGTTCACGAGGCGACCCTCGGCCAGCAAAATGATGCGCCGGGCCGGCTTCCCGCCTTCCGCCGGGAAAATAATGTGGTCGACCTGGGGCTTGATGTTCTCCCACTTGTACTGGCGAAGCGCGGCACAGTCGATTTCGTTGTCGAAGTGGCCGATGTTGCACACGATCGCGTTGTTTTTCATCTGCTTCATGTGCTCGTGCGTCAGCACATGCAGGTTGCCCGTGGCAGTCACGAAGATATCGGCCTTGTCGCAGGCGTAGTCCATCGTGACGACGCGGTAGCCTTCCATCGCGGCCTGCAGCGCGCAGATCGGATCGATCTCGGTGACCCAGACCTGCGCCGACAGCGCCCGCAGCGCCTGCGCCGAGCCCTTGCCCACATCGCCGTAGCCTGCCACGACAGCGATCTTGCCGGCCACCATGACATCGGTCGCGCGCTTGATGCCGTCGACCAGCGATTCACGGCAACCGTACAGGTTGTCGAATTTGCTCTTGGTCACCGAGTCGTTGACGTTGATCGCCGGGAAGGCGAGTTCGCCGTCGCGCGCCATCTGGTATAGGCGCTTGACGCCGGTCGTCGTCTCTTCCGACACGCCACGCACTGCGCGCAGCCGCGTCGAGTACCAGTGAGGATCTCGCTTCAGCATCGCGGCGATCGAGGCGAACAGCGCCGTCTCTTCCTCGCTCCCCGGGCGCTTGAGCAGGCTGGCATCGCCTTCAGCCTTGCTGCCCAGGTGCAGCAGCAGCGTCGCGTCGCCGCCGTCATCGAGTATCAGGTTCGCGTGATGGCCATCGGGCCACTCGAAGATGCGGTGTGTGAATTCCCAGTACTGCTCGAGCGTTTCGCCCTTGTAGGCGAAGACAGGCGTGTTGCGCACCGCGATCGCGGCCGCTGCGTGGTCCTGGGTCGAGAAAATATTGCACGAGGCCCAGCGCACTTCGGCGCCCAGCGCCTGCAGGGTCTCGATCAGCACCGCCGTCTGGATCGTCATGTGGAGCGATCCGGCAATGCGCGCGCCGCGCAGTGGCTGCAGTGGCGCGAATTCCTCGCGGATCGCCATCAGGCCGGGCATCTCGGTTTCGGCGATCGCGATTTCCTTGCGGCCCCAGTCAGCGAGCGCAAGGTCGGCGATGCGGTAGTCGCGCGGTTCGGCAATGGGTTTGATTGCAGCAGTCATGGGCTCCAACTCCTTAAGATGAATCAATAGGGTTGTGAGCGCCGTTGGCTCCGTAGCCACGATGCACCAAGCCTGGCAGGGGCTGACCCTGTCGCAACGCTCCTTGCTGCACCGCCGCGCGGGCGGCCCGCGCGGAATGAACCATTATATCTGAGGTCCCGCTGCGGCGCCAAAGCCGCACGGTGAACCGGCCCTAGCCGCCCGTGCGGCCTGAGCGCCTCGCGAGCCGTCGTCCGGCGGACATCAACGCTTCGGCGCGATCGGTGCGCTCCCACGTGAAGTCGGCTTCCTTCCGGCCGAAGTGCCCGTAAGCAGCGGTCTGCTGGTAAATCGGCCGCGTCAGGTCGAGCATGACGCGCAATCCGTAAGGCGTGAGATCGAAATGGCGCCGCACGAGCTCGGTGAGCTGTTCGCGCGAGAGCGCGCTGGTGCCGAACGAATCGACCATGATCGATGTGGGCTCTGCGACACCGATCGCGTATGACACCTGCACTTCCCAGCGTTCTGCGAGGCCGGCCGCGACCAGGTTCTTTGCCACGTAGCGCGCGGCGTAGGCCGCGGAGCGATCGACCTTCGAGGGATCCTTGCCGGAAAAGGCGCCGCCCCCGTGGCGCGCGAATCCGCCATAGGTGTCGACGATGATCTTGCGCCCCGTCAGGCCGCAATCGCCGACCGGTCCGCCGACGACGAAGCGCCCGGTCGGATTGATGTGATACTGCGTGCGCTTGTCGAGCCATCGCTTGGGCAGCACCGGCTTGATGATCTCTTCCATGACCGCTTCGCGCAGCTTCTTGGTCGACACTTCAGGGCTGTGCTGCGTTGACAGCACGACGGCCTCGATGCCCACCCTGG
>JBEPVS010000053.1:0-13442 GCA_041690875.1 Gammaproteobacteria bacterium | reverse complement strand
GCGCGACCTGTTGCTTCCACGGCGTCGCGTCGACCAGCTGGCCGGTCTTGAGGTCCTGCAGATTGTTGTTGGCGATAGCCGCGACCGAAAACACGACCGCCGTGACGAACAGCGCGTAGGCCACCAGCGCCTTCTGGCCACCGGCGGGCACACCGCTCCGTACGCCGAACACCAGCAGCAGCGCCGCGCCGATTACCACCAGGATGCCTATGCCCGACAGTGGGCTGTTCGAAGAGCCGATGAGCCCGGCCATGTAGCCGCACACCGCCGAGACGAAGAAGCTCATCACCGCGATGTACACGACGCCTGCGACGACCAGCAGCGCGAGGTGCGAGCCGAGGCCGCTGGTCATGGCGAAATTCGCGAGCAGCAATCCGATTGGGGCCATGCACACGAGCGTGATTATTGCCACCCAGCCGATCGGAATATCCTGCTCGGTGCGCGGCAGCAGCGCGGCATTGCCCGCGGCGCGCGCGCGCGAGGCCGCCATGGCCGAACGAAGTCCCGCGGCGACTGGCTTGATGAGCTTGGCCAGCGTCCACACCGCAGCCACGCCGATGGTGCCGGCGCCCACGAAGCGCACTTTGTGGCTCCATGTGGCAGAAACCAGGTGCGCGATGGTGTCACTGGCTGGCGCCAGTGCCGAAAAATGCGGTACGCCCCAGACCCAGCCGATCAGTGCGCCGACGCCCATCGCGATGCCGACCCACAGGCCCACCAGGTGCCCGACGGCGAACAGCGCGAACGACAACAGGAAATCGAAACCGCTGGCGCCGCCGCGGCTGCCGACGCGAAACACCCGAGCGACGTCGCTGGCGAAAATGCGCGTCGCGACGATGACCGCAAACGTCGAGGATACGATCGAGCCCCACACCACCGCGCGCAGGCCGTCGCGGCTCTCTTCGACGGCCGTTGCATCGGCGTGCTCGCCGCCGCCCACCTTCAGCACTTCAGCGCAGGCCACGCCTTCCGGGTACGGCAAATCGGATTGCGTCACGAGTGCGCGCCGCAGTGGAATCGAGTACATCACGCCGAGTATTCCGCCGAGCGCGCAGATCGCGGTCGACACCCAGTAGGGGAAACCCGTCCACCAGCCGATGATGACGAAACCGGGCAGCACGAAGATGATCGAGGTCAGCGTGCCGGCGGCGGACGCCACCGTCTGCACGATGTTGTTCTCCTGCACAGTCATGCCCTTGAAACCGCGCAGCACCGCCATCGAGATCACCGCGGCGGGAATCGAGGTCGCGAACGTCAATCCGGCCTTCAGGCCGAAGTACACATTCGCCGCGGAGAACAGCACCGTGATGATCACGCCGAGGATGAGTCCGCGCACGGTGAGTTCGGCGCGCACGGTGGGCGCCATTGACGCTGGGTTAGCCATCTTCTTTATCCCCCGGTTTCCGGTTTCTTTGCCTTGTCACGGCTGCGGACCATCAGCCGCGCGAACAGGATGCCACCTTCATAGAGCAGATACATCGGCACCGCCATGACCGTCTGCGAAATCGCATCGGGTGGTGTCAGGATGGCCGCGATGATGAACACCGCGATCAGCACGTAGCCGCGGATGTGCGTGAGCTTTTCGATCGGCACGATGCCCATCAGCACGAGCAACACCACGGCGACCGGCACCTCGAATGCAATGCCGAATGAGAACAGCAGCACGAGCACGAACTCCATGTACATGGAGATGTCGGCCATCAGCGTGACGCCGCGCGGCGCCGTGTTGACGAAGAAACTGAATATGAGCGGAAACACGACGAAATACGCGAACGCGACGCCGACGTAGAACAGGATAACCGCGGAGACCAGCAGCGGCACCGCGAAGCCCTTCTCGTGGCGATACAGCCCGGGCGCAATGAACGCCCACAGTTCATACAACACGTAGGGCATCGCGACGACCAGCGCGGCGACGAAGGCGAGCTTCAGCGGCGCGGTGAACGGCGCGGTGATGCTGGTGGAGATCAGCGTGGCGCCGAGCGGGAGCTTTTGCAGCAGCGGATGCGACAGCAACTCGAAAAGGCGGTTCGAGTAAAACGCGAACGGAATGAAGACGAGGATCACCGCGAGGAACGCGCGCATCAATCGCGTGCGCAGCTCGAGCAGGTGCGAGATCAGCGTGCCTTCGAGCAGCGGTTCACTCTCGCCGGTCATGTATAGGATCTATCGGGCTCAGCGATTCGGGCGGAGGCGCGGGTGGTGTTTCACCGTGCGGCGATTCCGGCGGTGGAACCCACGGCTCGGCGGGCGCCGTGGGAGATTGCGATTCCGCTGGCGGCGGCGCTGTCGGTTGCGGCGACGGCGTGGATTGCAACTGTGTCGCGGATTGCGGCGGCGTGTTCAGGTCCACCTTGAGACCGTCTGATTCCGCTTCAAGCTGGTCGCGGAACTGGCGCGCCATTGCGCGGGCGCGTCCGGCCCAGCGTCCAACGGTGCGCGCTACGCCAGGCAACTTGTCGGGGCCGAGCACGACCAGTGCCAGGCCGAAAATCAGCAGGACCTCAGAGAAGCCGATGTCGAACATCGCAAAGCCGGCCGCGGGTCAGGGAGCCTTCAGGCGCGGCGATCGTCCTGGCGCGTACTGTTTCCGCCACTCTCCGGAAATTCGGCATCCTTGCCGGTGGGCGGAATCTGCTTTTGCGCGACCTGCTCTTCCTGGTCGCCATCGCTCATCGATTTCTTGAAGCCGCGGACTGCGGCGCCCAGGTCTGAACCGATGGTGCGGAGCTTCTTGGTGCCGAACACCAGCAATACGACCGCCAGGATGATCAGCAGATGGCGGGGTGAAAAAAGATCCATAACGTCCTCCGGGACCTAAGCTCTTGATGCCAGGCCCTCAATGATAGGCGAACTCAAGCCCGTGCCGTGAACGGCGCCTGCACAGCTTGTCGCATGTCACGGTTTTGACCCGGATTCCAGCCAAAAGGTCACTGGGCCGTCGTTGACCAGGGACACCTGCATGTGGGCGCCAAACAGGCCACATGCCACCTTCGCGTGCGCCGTCTGGGCCGCCACCACGAGCTGGCCAAACAGTTCGCGTGCCTGCACCGGTTCCGCGGCCTTCGAGAAGCCCGCGCGGTTGCCGGACGAGGTGTCGGCGACCAGCGTGAACTGAGGCACGAGCAGCAAGCCGCCGCCCGTCTCGCGCAGCGAGCGGTTCATGCGGCCGGAAGTATCGGGAAACACGCGATAGTCGAGCACGCGTTCGAGCAGCTTCGTGCCCTCGGCCGTGCGGTCGCCGCGCTCGATGCCGATCAACGCAAGCAGGCCAACGCCGATCGCGCCGCAGACTTCCTCGTCGACGCTGACGCGGGCACTTGAGACACGCTGGATGAGTGCGATCATGCAGTGGTAAATCCGTCGGTGAATCCGTACACTTTGCCGCCATTTTACGGCGCCGCGCGCTTTAGTGACGGGAACGGAGTCCGATTATGCCTTCGATGTCGTATCAGTGGGCCAGGCTCGCCGCCCTCACCCTGGCGCTGACGCTGGCCGGACCTTCGCAGGCTGCCGGCGACGTCGCGCGCGGCAAGCAGATCGGCTACACCTGCCTCGGCTGCCACGGCATCGAGAACTACAAGAATGTGTACCCGACCTACAACGTGCCGAAGCTCATGGGGCAGCACGCCGAATACATCGTCGGGGCGCTGAAGGAGTATCGGGGCAAGCAGCGCTCACACGGCACGATGTACGCGCAGGCGAGTTCGCTCAGCGACCAGGATATGGAAGACGTCGCCGCCTACCTGGCCGGCGCAGTGCTGCCTGCAGGTGCTCCAGCAACGGGCACTGCACCCCAAAAAGTCACCGAACTATGCTCCGCCTGCCACGGCGCCAATGGCGTCGGCATCACCGGCGACTATCCGACGCTGGCGGGTCAGCACGCCGACTACATCGCGCGCGCGCTGGTGGAATACCAGCGCGGCGATCGCAAGAATCCGATCATGGGGCCGTTCGTCGCGCCGCTGACCGCGGCTGATATAAAGCTCATCGCCGAGTACTACGCGGCGCAGCGTCCGGCGCTGAAGACCGAACCGCGTCCGAGCTGGCGCGTTCCCTAGCTGCCGAGGCGCGTTCGCAGGAATTGTGCGATGACGCGCTGCGCGGCGGCCTCGCCCTGCTCGCCGTTCAGCGTGCCATTGAGATCGCGAGGCGCGACGAACCAGCTCACGACGCCCGCACCGCGGAGGCGCCACAGCAATTGCTCCGCGGCACCGGCATCCAGCATGCTGGATTGCAACCCACGCACCAGGAGAACCGGCGCTCGCAGTGAAATGAGCTGCGCGCTGATCGCCGGACCGTCGATGTCGACCGCGCCGCGCAGCCGATCGCCGTAGAGGCCAAGCGCCGTCAGCGCCAGCGTGCCGCCGGTGCCGCTGCCATGCAGCACGATGCGATCGCGGCGCAAGTCCGGCTGTGCGTTGAGCCAGGCGAGCAGCGCACCGATGTCGAGCGCGCCGGGCTCGCCGGTGCGCAGCCCGGGCACGACGACGGCTACTTTCAGTTCGTTGACGCAGTACTGAACGAAGGGGTCGAGCTGCGCGCGCGCTTGCAGTCCCTGATCGCCCATCATGACGAGCACCGGCCACGGGCCGGCGGCGTGCGGCCGGTACAATAGTGCCGTCAACATGCGCGGTCGTCCGCCGGCGAGCCGATCCCACGTCGGAAAGCGCACGGTTTGCGGGGTGACGAGCTGTGCGGCGCTCAACTCGCCCATCTGGCTGGTTGTCCAGCGCGCGCTTGTTCCAGCAGCAATGTCGTGCACGTAGACATCGCGCGGCGCGGCGCTCGGCGCGACTTCGATCGCAAGGCGCGCGCCGGCGCGATCGAAGCGCAGCGCATCGACGGCGCCGGGTGGCAGCGTCGACAGCGTCGTCAGCTTGCCACTCACGCGATCGAGCAGCGCGACGCGGCTGTAGCCGAATTCACTCCAGCTCAAGGCGATGGTGCGATCGCTCGCGTTGACATCGAAATGCGCGACGTCGAGGTCGGACGCCAGCAGCTCGTCGGTATTGGCGAAAGTGTCGACGTAGTGGAGCTGCGCGTGATCGCCGCCCCCGTCGCCGATGAAATAGACGCCGCGCCCGTCGCTGCGCAGGTGCGCTTCGCCGATGTGACCGTCAGTGCTCGCCTGCGCGGTCGGCGCGTCGATGCGCCGCGCGGATCCGGTCGTCAGGTCGACGAGCAGCAGTTCGTCGTTTCCATCGGCGCGTCGGTGGCGCACGAGCAGCGCACGGTCGGTGGTTGACCATTCGATGACCTGCAACGAACCATCCTGTCCGCCCAGCACGAGTCGCGGTGTCGGCGTGGAATTTCCCGCTGTGCCCGCATCGAGCACGTAGACATTCGACTTGCCCTGCGATTCGGGCAGCGTCGCGCTGACGGCAATTTGCCGTCCGTCGTGCGCCCCCGCCGGAGCGCCGGGATGCGTGCTCGCCGGCAACAGCTCGCGCACGGTTCCATCGGCGAGCGATGCGATGCGCAGCGCAGCGCCGCCGGTTCCCGAGACATCACCCTTCAGGAAAGCCAGCGCGTCGGCCTGGAATGGTTGCGCGGCCGCAGAGCTGATGGCGCTCCCGGGCGCGCCGATGTTCTCGCCCGCGGTGCCCTCACCCGCCGCGCCGCTGCGCAGCCGCAGCAACTGGTCGCGGCCGTTCGAGCGCACCGCGACCAACAGCGCGCCATCGCCCTGCCAATCAAGCAACCGCGCCTCGCTGCCACCGCGATAACGCGCAAGGCCAGCCGTATCGTCGCCGCCGATCGCGGGCACGCCATCGAGCACGACGCCATCCTGTACGATGCGCGCGGCCCAGGCCGGTGCCAGCAGCGAAAGTGCCGCGAGCATGCACATCCATGCGCGCGCGCGCGCGCCGTTCGGTCGGCGCATCTTTGGTATCGTCCTCATTGAAAACAAGGCTAAGGCAACCCATGCAGGCAGGCAAGGCGGCGGATCTGTTCAAGCGCGCAGTGCCGCTCGGCGTGACGCTCACGCCCGGGACCGCGGCGCAGCTGTTGCGGTTGCTCGCTGAACTCGCGCAATGGAACCGCGCCTACAACCTCACCGCGATCACCGATGAGGAAGCGATGATCGCCGGCCACCTGCTCGACAGCCTCGCAGCCAGCAGGGACCTGGTGGGATCGCGCATCGCCGATCTCGGCACTGGCGCAGGTTTCCCCGGGCTCCCGCTCGCGATCGTGCATCCGGATCGGCACTTCACGCTCATTGATGCCACCGCGAAGAAAGTACGTTTTGTCGCGCATGCGGCGCGCGCGCTCTCGCTCGGCAACGTCACCGCGATGCACGCGCGCGCCGAGGATCTCTCGCCGGACACACCTTTCGATACGATCCTCGCGCGTGCGGTCACCTCGCTCGCGGGACTCGCTGCGCTCGCCCGGCCAATCGCCGGTCCCGGCACGTTGCTGCTGGCCTATAAGGGACAGCGTCCTGATGATGAGATCGCGAGCCTTCCTGCGGACTGGGAACTCATGGGCGCGCGCGCCGTGAGCGTGCCCGGGCTCGACGCGGAGCGCTGCATCGTTACGCTGAAATTCAGGCCCGGAATGCGGACTTAGGCCCTACACTAGGACCTGCTGACACTCAGAACATCGATGCGTTGCTGCTCAAAATGCTTTCAGACAAGGCGCGAGGCGCGCTGCGTGGTTATTCCACGTGAGCGCCGAGCAACGCCGTGTGAACGCATTTTGAGCGCAACCCCCGTCAGTACTGGCGTTGCGGTCAAATTACACGCCGGCGCATCTTTACAGGCGGGCCGGCCCAGTTTTGCACGGGGCTGCGTTGCTCCTCCCTCAAGTACATTACGTACATGTCGGTCGTTGCGCCTTGCCCCGTACAAAACTGGGCTCGGCCGCATCGATGTTCTGAGTGTCAGCAGGCCCTAGCCCATGAAACGCGTGATCGCGGTGGCCAACCAGAAGGGTGGCGTCGGCAAGACGACCACCGCGGTAAACCTCGCCGCCTCGCTGGCCGCCACGCGCCGCCAGGTGCTGCTGATCGACCTGGACCCGCAGGGAAACGCGACCACCGGCTGCGGCGTCGATAAATCGCAGCTCGCGCGCGGCACGCTCGAAGTGCTGTTAGGCGAGTGCACTGCGCCTGAGGCTATTATGCAGCTCGACGGAATTGGCCTGTCGCTGCTGCCCGCGAACCAGGATCTCACTGCCGCCGAAGTGCGACTGCTTGCGGTGCCGAACGGACGCGAGACGCGGCTGCGCGAAGCCTTGCGTTCGGTGCGCAGTGGGTTCGATGTGGTGCTGATCGATTGTCCGCCCTCGCTCAATATACTGACCGTCAATGCACTGGTCGCTGCCGACAGCGTGCTGATTCCGATGCAGTGCGAGTTCTACGCGCTCGAAGGATTGTCCGCACTCGTCAACACGATCGAGCAGATTCGTGCCACGGCGAATCCGCAGCTCGAGATCGAAGGAATCCTGCGCACGATGTACGATCCGCGCAATAACCTCGCGATCGCGGTGGGCGCGCAATTGACGGATCATTTCGGCGACAAGGTTTTTCGCACCGTCGTGCCGCGCAACGTGCGGCTCGCCGAAGCGCCCTCGTTCGGCCGGCCCGCGATCGTGCACGACAAGGATTCGCGCGGCGCGCTCGCCTATCTCGCGCTCGCCGGCGAAATGCTGCGCCGCGAAGACGGCGCGCAGCCCGCGGTCGGGGCCAGCCCGGTGCCGGCATGAAAAAACCCACGCTCGGCCGCGGACTCGCGGACCTGCTCGGCCAGGCGCGCGCTTCCTCGCCCGCAGCGCCGGCGACGGGCGCGCCCGAGCCGGCGAGTAACGCAGCCGTGTTGCGCGGCGATGCGCTGGCGAAATTGCCGGTCGAGTTGCTGCAGCGCGGCCGCTACCAGCCGCGCGCGGATCTGCGCAACGACACGCTCGGTGAGCTGGCCGAGTCGATCAAGGCGCAGGGCGTCATCCAGCCGATCGTGGTGCGGCCGCTCGGGTCGAGCGGTCACAATGCCAGTGGCGGCGTGGGCGAGCAGCGCTACGAAATCATCGCCGGCGAGCGCCGCTGGCGCGCAGCACAGCTCGCCGGACTCACCGAAGTGCCGGCGATCATCCGCAACGTGCCCGATGAGGCCGCCGTCGCGATGGCGCTCATCGAGAACATCCAGCGCGAGGATTTGAACCCGCTCGAAGAGGCTCGCGCCTTCGAGCGCCTGATCGCCGAATTCGGGCTGACGCACCAGCAGGTGGCCGATGCGGTCGGACGCTCGCGCGCGGCGGTCACCAACCTGCTCCGGCTGATCGAGCTGGCACCCGAGGTGGGTGAGCTGCTCGAACGGCGCCAGCTCGATATGGGACATGCTCGGGCCCTACTTGGGCTGGAAAATCGCCGAAAACAGGTCGAACTTGCGCTATTGGTCGTGAAAAAGTCCTTATCTGTACGAGAAACAGAGGCCCTGGTCAGGCGGTTGGGGCAACCGGTCGGCGGCGCGGCGGCCGGAAAGGCCGACGGCGGTCCGGGTGGGGGGCGCGACCCGAACGTACAGCGGCTCGAGGACGATCTGATGGAAAAGCTGGGGGCCAAGGTGCAGATCCAGCACACGGCCAAGGGCGGGGGCAAGCTCGTCGTCGCCTACCACAGCCTCGACGAACTCGACGGCATCCTCGCGCATATTCGCTGACTTCACATAGCGTTGATGCGCCGCGTTAACAGCGTTGATGCGCCGTGTCGTCCTCCCTATAATGCGCCGCCTTTGCGGGGCCTTACGG
Source organism: Gammaproteobacteria bacterium (assembly GCA_041690875.1). Classification (GTDB taxonomy): domain Bacteria; phylum Pseudomonadota; class Gammaproteobacteria; order Steroidobacterales; family Steroidobacteraceae; genus FEN-1191. The sequence continues at coordinate 4,697 of JBEPVS010000053.1, read as the reverse complement.
TACCCGCCGAATCTGGATAAAACCGCTGACGAATTACGACTTTGCGCTCGCCCGACGCCAGGCCCTGATGCTGGTGTTGGGGCAGGCCGCGATCACGATAGCGGTGGCGCTGGTTTACGCACTGACGAGCGGGGTGCAGGCGGCCATCGGGGCGGGAATCGGCGGCGGCATTGGCGTGTTGGCGAGCCTCACGCAGGTGTTGAGCGGGTTCCGGCGCGGCACGGCCGGCGACGCCCAGGCGATCGCGCGCGGTTTCTACCGCGGCGAGGCGCTGAAGATCGCGGTGACGGTGATTTTGTTCGTGCTGGCCCTGCGTGGCCGGCACTTTGCGCCGGGCCCGATGCTGGCGGGATACGTGGCGACCTTCGTCGCCTACTGGGTGGCGCTGGCGCGCACGCTGCGCGCGGGCTGAGACGACGAAGGTGCGGTCGAATTGGGCTTTTAGGGATAGGTGAACAAACGCGATGGCTGCAGAAGCTGCACAGGGACCGGCAACGGTCACTGATTACATCCAGCACCACCTGAAGAACTGGTCCTGGCAGTTCGGCGACAGCCCGTTCTGGACGCTGAATCTCGACAGCATCTTCTGGTCGGGGTTGATGGGCCTGCTGTTTCTCGTTGCGTTCGCGGTTGCGCTGCGCACCTCGAAGCGCGATATCGACAAGCCGCCCTCGGGTTTCCAGAAATACGCCGAGGGCGTGGTCGAGATGGTCGACAACAGCGTCAAGGACAACCTGCACTCGGCGGGCCCGCTGATCGCGCCGCTTGCGATCACGGTCTTCACGCTCATCCTCCTGATGAACTCCATTGACCTGTTCCCGATCGACTGGTGGTCAACCGTAGTCGCGGAGCGCGGTTTCGGCCTGGAATCCTTCAAGGCGGTCGCGACCACCGATCCGAACATCACCTTCGGCATGTCGATCAGCGTGTTCCTGCTGGCGCAGTATTTCAGCTTCAAGATGAAGGGTGTCGGCGGCTACGCGAAGGAATTTTTCCTGCACCCGTTCAATCACTGGGCGCTGGCGCCGGTCAATGTCATGCTCAATTTCGTCGAGCAGCTGGCGCGTCCCGTTTCGCTCGCGCTGCGGTTGTTCGGCAACATGTTTGCCGGCGAACTGGTGTTCATCCTCATCGCCGTGCTGGCGCTCAGCAACGGCTGGCCAACGCGCGGCGGCGCCCTGCTTGCCTGGTTCGGGCAATTCGCCGCCGGCACGATTTGGGGCGTATTTCACGTCATCATCGTGTTGCTGCAAGCGTTCATCTTCATGATGCTGACCATCGTGTACCTGTCGATGGCGCATGCGCACGACGAGCACTGAGTTTTTTGTTTTTGGAAATTTGCGTTTCGTTTAAGGAGTTGACATGGGTAACGTAGCAAGTTTGGCGCAAGTCCAGGGCATGACCGCGGTTGCGGTCGCGATCCTGATCGGCATGGGCGCGTTGGGTACGGCGATCGGCTTCGGCCTGCTGGGCGGCAAGTTCCTCGAGGGCGCAGCGCGCCAGCCGGAACTGGTGCCGATGTTGCAGATCAAGATGTTCATCGTCGCGGGCCTTTTGGATGCGGTCACGATGATCGGTGTGGCCATCGGCCTGCTGTTCACGTATGCGAGCCCGTTTCTCAAGGGCATCGTCTGAGCACGACTGATACAGCCGCGAGGTACGTAGCGTGAATCTGAATGCAACGATCCTGGCGCAGATGGTGATCTTCGCCATCGTGATCTGGGTCGCGATGAAGTTCCTGTGGCCGGAAATCACCGGCTCGATCCAGGCACGTGCGCGTCGCATCGCCGAGGGACTCGCTGCTGCCGAGCGCGGCCAGAAGGACCTGGTCGCGGCGGAAGCGCGCGTCGAGGAGCTGGTGAAGGCCGCGCGCGAACGCGCGCTCGCCATGGAGCACCAGGCACAGGCACGTGCGAACCAGATCGTCGAGGCGGCGAAGCAGACGGCGCAAGCGGAAGCGGCGCGATTGCTCGAAGCCGCGCAGGCGCAGGTGGTGCTCGAATCGCAGAAGGCGCGTGACTCGTTGCGCGGCCAAGTGGCGGCACTCGCCGTCAGCGGCGCCGAGAAGATCATCGGTCGCGAGATCGACGCCCAGACGCACGCGCAATTGCTCGACAAGCTCGCCGCCGGCATCTGACGCGAGCGGAAACGGGACACGCATGGCCGAACGGCTGACAATCGCAAGACCCTATGCCAAGGCGGTATTCGCGCTGGCATTTGCGACCAAGCGTCTGCGGCAGTGGTCTGGCGCGCTTGGCATCGCAGCCAGCGTCGTGGCCGACGCGCGCGTCGCGGCGCTGCTCGGGAATCCCGCGGTGAGCGCCGAGCAGCTTGTCGGGCTGATCACCGGTGTCGGCGGTGATGCCTTCGATGATGGCGCGAAGAATTTCATCCGCACATTGGCGGCGAACAAGCGGCTGGGGTTCCTGCCCGAAATTGCCGCTCGTTACGAGCGGCTGCGCGCGGATGCGGAGCGCAGCGTCGATGTCACGGTGACCTCTGCGGTCGAGCTCAGCGCCGCGCAGAAGAAGCATTACACCGAGGCCATGCGCAAGCGTCTCGATCGCGAGGTGCGGTTGCATTGCGCGATTGATCCGAGCCTCATCGGCGGCGCCGTGGTGCGCGCCGATGACCTGGTGATCGACGGCTCGGTGCGCGCCCGACTGGCGCAGCTCGCCGGCGCGATGGAAAGCTAGCGCCGCGCGCGGGCGCGGCAGCAAAAAGTTTCGTACAGAGGAAAGTTTCATGGCGATCAAAGCTTCCGAAATCAGCGACCTGATCCGCGCGCGCATCGAGAACTTCAGCGCCGCGAATGAGGCCCGCAACGTGGGCACCGTGGTGTCGGTGACCGACGGCATCTGCCGCATCCACGGTCTGGCCGATGTGCGCTACGGCGAGATGATCGAGTTCCCGGGAAAGCTCTTCGGGCTCGCACTGAACCTCGAGCAGGATTCGGTCGGCTCCGTCGTGCTCGGCGACTACAAGACGATCCGCGAAGGTGACACGGTCAAGACCACGGGGCGCATCCTCGAAGTGCCGGTCGGTCCGGAGCTGCTCGGCCGCGTCGTCGATGCGCTCGGCAATCCGATCGATGGCAAGGGCCCGATCACGTCCAGTTCATCCGCGCCGATCGAACGCGTGGCGCCGGGCGTTATTTATCGCAAGAGCGTCAGCCAGCCGGTGCAGACCGGCTACAAGGCAGTCGACGCGATGGTGCCGATCGGCCGCGGCCAGCGCGAGCTGATCATCGGCGACCGCCAGACCGGCAAGACCGCGCTCGCGATCGACACGATCATTAACCAGAAGTCGTCGGGCATTAAGTGCGTGTACGTCGCGATCGGCCAGAAGCAGAGTTCGATCGCCAACGTCGTGCGCAAGCTCGAAGAGCACGGCGCGATGGCGCACACGATCATCGTGGCCGCCTCCGCCTCTGTACCCGCCGCGATGCAGTACCTGTCTGCGTACTCCGGCGTGACGATGGGCGAATACTTCATGGACAACGGCGAAGACGCACTCATTATTTATGATGACCTGTCCAAGCAGGCCGTCGCATATCGCCAGATCTCACTCCTCCTGCGCCGCCCGCCGGGCCGCGAAGCGTTCCCCGGCGACGTGTTCTATTTGCACTCGCGCCTGCTCGAGCGCAGCGCGCGCGTCAACGAACAGTATGTCGAGGCCGCAACCAAGGGCCGCGTGAAGGGCAAGACCGGTTCGCTCACGGGACTGCCGATCATCGAGACGCAGGCCGGCGACGTCACCGCGTTCGTGCCGACCAACGTGATCTCGATCACCGATGGACAGATCTTCCTGGAGACGGACCTGTTCAACTCCGGCATTCGTCCCGCTATGAACGCCGGCATCTCGGTGTCGCGCGTCGGCGGCGCCGCGCAGACCGACATCATCAAGAAGCTCGGCGGCGGCATTCGCCTCGCGCTCGCGCAGTACCGCGAACTCGCGGCGTTCTCGCAGTTTGCTTCCGACCTGGACGAAGCGACGCGCAGGCAACTCGAGCGCGGGCAGCGCACGACCGAGGTCATGAAGCAGAAGCAGTACGCCCCGATGTCGGTGGCCGAGATGGCGCTGTCGATCTATTCGGTCAACAACGGCTACATGGACAAGGTGCCGCGCAACAAGATCGTCGACTTCGAGGCCGCGTTGCAGGGCTTTGCGAACAGCAGCTTCAAGGCGGACATAGCGGCGATCAATGCCAAGCCGGAACTGAAGTCGCAGGAAGCGGTGCTCAAGAAGATCTGCGAAGAGTTTGCGAAGACCGGGACGTATTGAAGAGTGAAGATGGAAGAGCGTAAGAATACAGACGGGAGCGGCCGGGCCGCAGGCGCGCCTAGCGCGCAGGCCCGATTTTCGTCGCTCCCCGTAACTCGCTTTGGAAAATCGGGCCTGCACGCTCTCGCGCCTGCAGCCCGACCGTTGCGGGCGTCTGCAGCCTTGCGCTTGTCCGTCGCATTCACGGTTCCACACATCCCCGCCGTCGCAAAGTCTTCACGCACTTCGGCCGGTACCGCTGCGCTCACCGTCGTGACACGCGACCCCGCAGCGCGCCGTGCGGTTCGCGCCGACCACGCTTCCGCGGGTTTCTTTGGTGCCGGACATGTCCCAGCCCCCTCGGTACGCGCGAGTGCGCGCAGGGGAGCGCTGCAAAGTGCGCGCCCAAAGCGCGGGTGCGGGGGGGGCCGCGG
>JBEPVS010000052.1:0-13495 GCA_041690875.1 Gammaproteobacteria bacterium | reverse complement strand
TCGCTGACTCGAGGAGCAGTTCGCCGGCAAAAGATTCCGCCGTCAATGCATCGGCGCCCGGAGCAAAGGCTGCATTGGTGACGGGGGCGATCAGCGCGGATGCCGAAGCCGACAGCGGCGCCAGCAGTACTGACGCAGGATATGCGTCCGCCGCAGGACCCGCATGAGCCAGGCCCGTGAGCAGCATTGCAACCGTGCCGAACCATACAGATCTGAACAATCGGGCCATTTTCATGGGTCTTAGCCGCAAATGGTGGGTCGGGTGGGGCTTGAACCCACGACCAACGCCTTAAAAGGGCGCTGCTCTACCGACTGAGCTACCGACCCGCCGAGGGGGCGGCATCATAAAGCAAAACGCCCGCTTCTTGCGAAGCGGGCGTCGTTGCATCAAGCGGCTTGCGCCGTTGGAATCACCCTAGAACTTTTGCCCGAACTTGATGCCGTAGTTCATCGGCAGGATCGGCACGATGCGATAGTTAGTGAGGCAATTCGATGCTGCGCACTCGGCAGTGCGGGCATTTTCGCCTCGTTCGTCGGTCAGGTTGTTGACGAAGGCCTGCAGCGTCCAATTGTCCTTTGCCGTACCGATCGCAAAGTCGAAGCTGGTGTAAGACGGCGTATCGCCCACCAGCGCATTCTTCGGGGCTTCGAGGCTGTTGGTCGTCGAACCTGAGTGCACCCCGGCCAGCTGAACGAAACTGTCGTAACCGTTCATGTCGAAATTGTATCGTGCGGTCGCATTCGCCTTGATCTTCGGAATGCCCGGCAACTGCGTACCGGACGGTGCATCGAGCCCATCGACGGTGCAGTTCGGCACCGGCACACCGAGCGCCGTTGGCTGGCAGAAATCGGACGTCGTATTGGCTTTGACGTAGGTCCCCGACAGCGACAGGTCCAGATGGCTCGTCGCCAGCCATTCGAGCTCCGTTTCGAAGCCCTGCGTTCGCGCGTCGCCGGCGTTCACCATCGAGGTGATGCCATTCTCGCCCTGGATCGCAACCGTCACGCCCTTCCAGGCCTCATGAAAGATCGCACCATTGAAGCGCAGCGTGTTGCCGGCCCAGGACGTCTTCCAGCCCACTTCCACGTTGGTCAGCGTGTCAGCGTGCCAGGTCTTGGCTTGCGGCCGGCGGTTGTTGCCGCCCGGGCGATAGCCGGTGGAGTAGGTCGCGTAAATCATGTGGCTGGGATCGAACTGGTAGGTGAAGTTCAGACGCTTGGTCGCGCCCTGCTCCTTCACCTGGCTCGCCGTGTTGATGCAGGGCCTGGTGGACCCCGCCGGAGAATCCGCAAAGCAGATGCGGGTACCGCTGGCGCTCGGCAAGTTCGGGCCATAGCCAAAGAACCCGTAGAGCGTATTGTTGGTGTCGAATTCGCGTACGCCAATGCTCGACTTGAACTTGGCGGTGAAGTCATGCGTCACATCGGCGAACAGTGCTGAATCCCGATCGGTACGCAGCTGATCCGACAGGTACAGGATGCCGGGGTTGCGCGGCACCGACCAGTAATCGGAGAGTCCATCGATGCGGAATTCGGCACGGATCGCATCCGTCTGCTTCTGGTAAAAAGCACCTGCGATCAGCCGCGTGGAGTACTCGGCCGGCGTGCTGATGCGAAACTCGTGGCTGACCTTGGTGTAGTCGTCGTGGTTCTGCACATACTGCGTCGGGTCGGCCAGCGTCGGATTGACATCGAACTTGTTTTGGTTCGGGTCGTCCTGATGGCCGACTTCCGGCAGGTACGTGTAGCACACGTGGTAGCAGTAGTCGTACTGCACGCTGTAGAGCGCGTAATCGTATTGGTTGTCGACATGGCGCGTGAACCAGCTGCCGGTGTAGGTTACATCGAGGTTCGAGATCTTGCCCGTTACCGTCAGTGCCGACTGCGTCCACTTGTCGTTGTTGTACGTCGGCTTCATGTCATAGACATTGAGGTCGCCGACTTTCGGATCGAAACTGTTGTCGCCGTGTGCGTTCTGGGTTTGCTGCATGATGGTCGGCAGCACGGTCCAATGATCGCCCAGGTCGAGCTTCAGCGCGGCGCGGCCACCGTAGCTTTCGACGCCATTGAAAGCCTTTTCCACCAGCGCGGCATTGTTGACATCGATCGGATGCGGATTCGCTGTATAGCTCGAGTAGCCGGGAGCGTCCCCCGTCGGATCGACCGTAAAAAGCCAGGGTCGCGATGGGTCATTGCCAGGCCCAAACGTACCGCCCGCCGGCCGTTCGTAGTGCAGCGTCTTGGGCACGTTGTTGATGTAGCCGCCCTGCTTGTCGTAGAACGCGACGAGCCGTATCGCAGCATGATCGCCAGCCGGAAGATTGACGAAACCCTCGAACAGCTCACCGGGATCGCCTTTCGAGAATGAGGATCCCTTGACGTTATAGCCGGCCTCGAATTTGGTCGGGTCGGGCTTGTTTGTGATGATGCGCAATGTGCCCGCCATCGAGCTGGCGCCGTACAGCGTGCCTTGTGGGCCGGCCAGGCCTTCCACGCGCTGGATGTCGTACATGTGCACGTCGAGCACGCCGGCGATGGTCGTGACCGGCGTTTCATCGAGGTACACGCCGGTCGATGGGGCGGGACCGGCATGGAGGTTTGAATAGCCCGCGGATACACCGCGGAAGTAGATTTGCGACTGGCCGGGTCCGAGCGTCTGGAAGGACATGCTCGGCATGAACTTCGCGTAGTCGACGAAGTTTGAGACCTGGAGCTGCTCGAGCTTCTCGCCGCCCAGCACCTGGATGCTGATCGGAACCTTCTGCACGTCTTCGACGCGCTTCTGCGCCGTGACGATGATTTCCTCGAGCCCGCCGGCATTTTCGGTCTGCTGCGCGGTTTGTTGCGCGAACGCAACGCTTCCGTAGGCAATGGCGGCCGTAGCCAGCGGCAAGCCGGCCCAATTGGCTGCACTTCTGCGCAGTTTGCGCTTGCGGCTCCGAGTCATTGAGATACCCCTTGAATCGTCGTTTTAGTACGAACCCGCGCGGAGTGTATGCCACAGCGGGGTAAAATCAAAACTTCGGCACCGCCGGATACATTTCCAGCACCAGCCCCAATATCCGCTCCAGCGGCCTAAGCCAGTTCTCGTAATGGCGCCATTGGTCGACTCCGGCGCGAGAGATGGGCTGGCGCACCTGCTGGGCGCTCGCCGTGCGCACTGCCCGCTCATTTTCATAGAAGCGCAGGCAGCCCTCCTCGAACCCGAGGCCGCAATAATCGAGGAGCCGCCGCACCTCGGCTTCGGTGTCTTCAAGCAGCGCTTCGTGGATAACGCGGTGCGTGCGGCCCGGCAGCGCCGCGTCGTAGTGAGCCATCAATTCAACGTAGTCGCGGTAGAAGTAACCGATGTCCTCCAGGTCGTAGCTGAAGTTCTGGCCGCGGGCGAAGTGCTGCTTGAAGAGCGAGAAACTGCAGGCCATCGGGTGGCGACGCGCGTCGATGATACGGGCGCGCGGCAAAATCAGCTGTATCAGCCCGATGTGCATGAAGTTGTTCGGCATCTTGTCGATGAAATAAGGCGTGCCGCGCTTGCGCTGGACACGCGTGTCATCGAGGTACTGCTCGCCAAGCTTCCGGCACTCTTCGGCGCTCAGGTTGGCCAGGTCCATCGGATAGCGCGGCCCGTCGGACTTCGCGCTGCGCGAACTGAGCTTGGTGGCGATGCTGATGATGTTCGGCAACTCCATCGTGCCCTCGACCTGCGAATGGCTGGCGAGGATCTGTTCAACCAGTGTTGACCCCGAGCGCGGGAGCCCTACGATGAAGATCGGATCGTTCGCCTGACTGCCATGCCCGGCGTGCGCCGCAAAAAATTCGGCGTTGAGGTGCGCTCGCGTGCGGCGCACCAGACCGGTCACTTCCTCGGACTGATACCGGATGTCCTGGCGGCGCAGGCTGTTGCCCTGCACGTAGTGCTGGAAAGAATCGGCGTACTGCTTCAAATCCTCGAGCGCCTTGCCGAGCGCAAACTCGAAGTGGTAGCGGTCTTCATTGTTGAGATCAGTGCGCGAGAGTTGCTCGCGCATTGCTGCGATTTCCGCATCGCTGAAGCGGAACGTCTTCAGGTTGGCAAGGCTCCAGTACGCCTCGCCGCAGCTGGGCAGCAGCGTGATAGCACGCTTATAGGCATCGATGCTTTCCTCTTCCCGGCCCACGGTCGACAGCGAGTGTGCGTAGCTCGTCCAGATCTTCGGTTGCTTCGGATTCGCCTTCAGCACACCCGCAAACAGGTCGATCGATTCCGCGTAGTCGCCGATCTTCGCGAGCACGACGGCCTTGAGGTTGTGAAATCCGGTGTTGCGCGGATCGGATTCGATCAGCCGATCGACCTCCTGCAGCGCCGCCACCGACTTGTTCAGCCGGTGCAAAATGATCGCGTAGTTGTGCCGCGCACCGACGAAGCTGGGCGCGAGCTCCAGGCAGTGCTGCAATATCTTCTCGGCGTCGCCATAGCGGCCCAGCCGCGCGCCCGCTTCTGCGAGCATGCGCAGCGCTGCCACATCGGTCGGATGATCTGCGAGGTGCGCGCGCAATGCGTGTTCGGCTTCCGGGATTCGGTTTTCGACGAGCGCAGTCGCAGCGGCCATCAGTTTCGGATCACTGGTCGAATGCTTGATGTGCATGGCGAACGCGTCATCGGAGGACTCGCCCACGTTCATCAGCAGATCGCCCAGCGCCCGCCACGCATCGGGCAGGTCGGGCTTGAGCTCGACGGCGCGCCGGAGTTTCGAAATGGCCTCTTGCTGTTGCCCGTTCTCGGCCAGCGATAGCGCCAGCTCGTAGTGTGCCGCGGCCCAGCGGTGCTGGGCATCGACGAGCGCGGTCAGCGTGCGCAGCGCTGCAGCCGAATCACCCGCCGCGCGCTGCGCCTTGGCCAGCAGCAATGTCGCCGGCGGATAGTTGGGCCTCGCGATGAGTATTTCACCGGCTTGCTCGATGGCGAGCTGCGGATCCCGCTGCAGCAGTTCCTCGGCGTGCGCGAGCGCCACGTCGATGGTGCCAGTCGGGTCTGTCGTGTTGGAGGAATCCGCCGCGCCGTTCACTTCAGGCTCTCGCAAAAACGCCGGATGCGTTTCGTCGCCTCGACGAGCACTCTGTCCTCGGTGGCGAAGCAGGCGCGCACGAAGCCTTGCGCGGCGGCGCCGAACGGGACGCCATCGAGGAGCGACACGCCTTCGGCGCGGTACAATTGGTGCACGAACTGCTCGCCGCTCAAGCCGGTAGCGCGGATGTCGATCAACATGAACATGCCGGCCTGCGGCCAGCAGGCCCGGATGCCGCGAATGCCCTTGAGCCCCTCGAACAGCACGGCGCGACGGTGGCGGCAATACTCGCGCACCTTGCCTTCGCACTCCTCGGCCATCTCGAGCGCGGTGATGGCCGCTTCCTGGATGAAGCCCGGCAATCCATAGAGCATGCATTGCGCCAGATCGTGCGCACGGGTGACGAAATCGACTGGACCGATGATCCAGCCGGTGCGCCATCCGGTCATTGCATGCGTTTTCGACAGGCTCGCAATGGTCAAGGTGCGCTCGGGGAACTGTGCGCCCAGGCTCGGCACGCGTCCGTCATCGGCAATGCCCGCGTAGACCTCATCGGACACCAGCCACAATTCATGACGGCGCGCGATCGCCGCGAGGCCCGCGACTTCGTCGGCGGTGAGCACGACGCCGCTCGGATTGTTCGGCGTGGCGACGAAGATCGCGCGAGTGCGGGACGTGATGGCCGCCTCGACCGCGCTCAAATCGGTGTGGAAATCGCGCTCGGCGGGCGTCGCGACCGGCACCAGCTTCGCGCCCGAGGCCTTGATCGTCGCAGGATACGTCGCGTACATCGGATCGAGCGCAATGACTTCATCGCCCGGACCTGCGAGACAGAGCGATGCGACGAACAATCCATTCTGCGTGCCGCCGAGCACGATGACATTGTCGGCCGTGACCGCTTGTCCGGTGCGCGCCACGTGCCGCGCCGCGATCGCCGCGCGCAGCGCGGGGCGCCCTGCCGTCTCGGTGTAGTGAGTGTCGCCGCCGCGCATGCGCGCGATCGCGGTGTCCATGACCGGCGCCGGTGTATCGAGATCAGGATCGCCGACGCTCAGCACGATCACATCCTTGCCGGCGGCGGCGGCCTGACGCGCCTCCCAGTGCAGCACCCAGGGATCGGTCCCCTCGGGTGCGACGCGTTCCGCGAGCGCCGCAAAGCGTGGCTTGCCGGGCGTGCTCATTCGAAGGCCTCCGCGCGCACTTCGATGACGCTCACTTGACGGCGCGCGCCAAAGGATTTCAGCGCGCGCCGCAGGCCTTCGGTGCTGTCGATGAGCTGGTGCGCATAACCATAGGCGCGCGCGATGTGGCTGAAGTCGGGCGGTTCGACATCGACGCCCACGGGCTCGATGTGCGCGGCCAGCATTGCAGACTTGATCTCGCGGTAGCCGTGGTTGTTCCAGACGATGATGGCAGTCCAGGCATCGACGTCACGCGGCACGGCGAGCTCGCCCATCGAAAACTGCAGTCCACCATCGCCGACGAGGCACACGACAGGCCGGTCGGGAGCGCCGAGGCCGGCGCCTGTCGATGCCGGCACCGCATAACCCAGCGTGCCGTAACCGGTGGCGCTGTTGAACCACGATGAAGGCCGTGATGCCGCGTAGCCAAGATTGCCCGCGTATACGGTCTGCGTGGAATCGCCCACCAGGATGGCATCGGGGAGCGTCTCGCGTATGCACTCGAGAAAAGCAATCTCGCGGCGCATCGCCGGCGACAACTCGTCGAGCGCGGCCGCGGTGACGCGCGTGGCGCGCGCCGCACCGCCACTCGTGTCCCCGCTGCGCGAAGCAGGCAACTGCGCCAATATTCCCTGCACCGCTTCGCGCGCATCGGCATGCAGCGCCAAAGCCGGACGCGCGTTGCGCGTCAACTGCGTAGCGTCGATGTCGATGCGAATCAAATTCGCGTGCGCCGGAAAATCAGCGACGCAATAAGCATCGTAGTCGGTCTGCCCGAGCTCGGTGCCCACTGCGAGCACGACATCCGCATCCGCGATCATCGTGCGCACGGCAGCCAGCGTCGGGCTCACCGAAATGCCCAACGCGTGTTGCGGCGCCAACAGTCCGCGTGCGTTGATCGTCATGATGAGCGGCGCATCGAGTCGTTCGGCGAGCTGCTGCAATTCGGTGCCCGCGGCCAGCGAGCCGCCACCGGCGAGGATCAGCGGCGACTTCGCGGCGCGCAGGCGCGCCGCGGCATCGGCCAGCGAAGCGGGCGGTGCGGAGGGCAGCGCCGGTCGCGCGGACCGGGCAAATGCGGGCGCGGCGAGAGCGGTGGCATCCATCGTCATCAGGTCGCGCGGAATCTCGATGTACGCAGGACGCGGGCGCGAGCTCGCGAATCCGGCAAACGCTGCTTCGATCGCTTCGGGCAGGTCGGAGGGCTTGCCGATTCGGCGGCTGAAGCCCGCGACGCGCGCGGCGATGCCGAGCTGATCGGGCAATTCGTGCAGGTAGCCGCGGCCGGTGCCGATCTCGCCGTTGCGGTTCTCGCTTGCGATCACGAGCAACGGTATCGAATCGCCGTAGGCCTGGCCCATCGCGGTGATGATGTTCGTGAGCCCGGGTCCGGTGATCGTGAAACACACGCCGGGCCGGCGCGAGACACGCGCGTAGCCGTCGGCCATGAAACCGAGACCCTGTTCATGCCGGCCAGTGACATGCTTGATGCGCGAGCCGGCAAGGCCGCGATATAACTCGATGTTGTGCACGCCGGGAATACCGAACACGTGCTGCACGCCCTGCGCCTCGAGAGTCTCGATCAGGTAGCTCCCGAGCGTCTTCGTCATGTGATCCCCGCCAAAAATCTTCGGCGGCATCATACCTTGTAGCGTGTCGGATCGGCGACGCCCGCCGCCTGGAATCCTTCCCGCCGCAAGCGGCAGGAATCGCAGCGTCCACATGCAGTCCCGTCCAAATCGGCCTGATAGCAGGACACGGTCATGCGGTAATCGACCCCGAGGCGAATGCCTTCGCGGATGATGCGTTCCTTGCTCCAATGCTGCAGTGGCGCGTGGATCTGCAGCGTGTTGCCTTCGACTCCCGCGCGAGTGGCGATTTGCGCCAGCCGCATGAACGCGGCAATAAATTCCGGCCGGCAATCCGGATAGCCGGAATAGTCGACTGCGTTGACGCCGATGACGATATGCCGGGCGCCGAGCACCTCCGACCAGGCCAGCGCCAGCGCCAGCAACACCGTGTTTCGCGCGGGAACATAAGTGACTGGAATTCCGCTGCTCGCTCGTTCGGGCACGGCAATCGCGGCATCGGTCAGCGCGGAACCACCGAGCGAGCCAAGGTCGACGTGCATGACGCGGTGCGTTTGCGCTCCCAGTGCATGTGCTACGTTCGCTGCTGCGTCGAGTTCGCTGCTGTGGCGCTGTCCGTACGCGACCGAGAGTGCATGGCACTCAAACGGCTGCGCCCGTGCCCAGGCCAGCGTCGTGGCGGAGTCAAGCCCGCCGGACAGCAATACGACGGCGCGCTGCGGCGCGCCGCTCTCAGCGGCCACGTTCCTCGCCCCACAAAATCTTGTGCAGCTGCAGCTGGAAGCGCACCGGCAACCGGTCCGCCAGGATCCACTCGGCCAGCGCGCGCGGCTCGACCTGTCCGAAGCTCGGCGAGAACAACACGCCGCAGCGCTGGTCGAGCGCTTGCGCGGCCAGCAGCTCGCGGCTCCAGTCGTAGTCGGAGCGCGATGTGATGACGAACTTGACCTGGTCGATCGGCGTCAGCGTCTGCAGCTGCGGATACAGGTTGCGCGCCTCTTCACCCGATCCTGGCGTCTTGACGTCGACGACTCGACTGACGCGCGCATCGATTCCCTCAATGGGCAGCGCACCGCTGGTCTCGATAGATACTCTAAATCCGCGCTCGCAGAGCTCGTGCAACAACGTCACGCAGGCGCGCTGCGCCAGCGGCTCCCCGCCGGTCACGCACACGTCGTGTGTGTTGAATTGCGCGACGCGGTCAACGATGTCGGGAAGGTTCCACCATTCGCCGCCGTGGAAAGCGTACGCCGTGTCGCAGTAATGGCAGCGCAGCGGACAACCGGTGAGCCGCACGAACACGGTCGGCATGCCGACAAACTGCGCCTCGCCTTGCAGCGAGTGGAAAATCTCGGTGATCTTCAGCCGCGCCGCGGCGCTCAATGACCGTCCGGCGGCAATTTTCGCAGCCGTTCCTGCGCGAGCCGCGCGGCATCGGTGTCCGCATAGCGCGAGACGACTTGCTGCAGCGTCGCGCGCGCCGCAGACAGGTGCTTCTGTTCGTATTGCGTGTAGCCAAGTTTCAGCAGCGCATCGGGCGCCTTTCGCGATGCCGGCCAGCGCTCGCCGACCGCACGAAACGCGATCGCCGCCTGGTCGTAGTCCCGCGTGACGTAATAGGACTCGCCGATCCAGTACTGCGCGTTATCGAGCAGCGTGCTCGACGGATAGCGGCTCATCAGATCCTTGAAACCCGCGATCGCATCGCCGTAGCTGCCCGCCTTGAGTTTTTCGAACGCAGCGTTGTAGGCCGCCTGGTCATCGACCGCGGCGCTACCCGCGCCCGTGACGGGCCCTCCGCCCGTGCTCGTGCCGCTCGTGATGCCGCCCCCGGCGCCATCCAAAGCGCCGCCCGAGCCCTGCATCGCGCGCACGTTGCCTTCGAGTGCCGCAAGTCGCTTGTCGAGATCGCCATACAGGTCGCGCTGCGACTTGCGCGTCGTGTCGCTCCCGTTCTGAAGCATCTCGACACCACCACGCAATTCACGCAATTGTGCCTCGAGCGCATCGATGCGCCGTGACATGTCGACGAGGCTCTGGTTGCTGACGACGCGCTCGACGCCGCCGAGGCGTGTATCGAGATCATTGAGCTTGATCTGCACCGGATCTTCGGCCGGGTTGCTGGCGCAAGCAGCCAGCAACATCGCGCAACACAGGGGCAACAGGAGCCTTTTCATGCGCGAAGCCTAATTCAGGTAGACGAATTCCACGCGCCGGTTCTTGGCCCAGGCCTCTTCGGTCTGGCCCGGCGCCGCGGGGCGCTCCTCGCCGTAGCTCACCGTGGCGATTTGCCCTTCAGCCACGCCCTGCAGCAGCAGTGCGCGGCGCACGGCCTGCGCGCGCCGTTCGCCGAGGCCAACGTTGTACTCGGGGGAGCCGCGTTCGTCGGTGTGCCCTTCGAGGCGCACCCGGACGCTGGCGTTGCCGGCAATCGCATGCGCGTGCGCACCGATGACCGCGACGAATTCCGGCCTGATCTCGGCGCTGTCGAAATCGAAGTAAATCAGCCGTGCGACGCCGGCCGGTGCGGAGGCACCGTTCCCGCCGGTGTCACCGACGGTGCCGGCATTCGCGGCCATGCTGTCGCCGGCGGAGCTGGCGTCCGAGGTCGATGCGCCGACCGTGGTGGCAGCAGCCGTCGGCTTCAGGTTGTTCTTGTGCGAGCAACCCGCGGTCAGCAGCAACGCAGCACTGGCCAACGCGAGGACGATATTTCTGTACATCGGCAATTACTCCACTTCCATTTCCGTCTTATATGGCCTTCAGGGACTGAGGAACGGACCCCAGACCGGTTCGCGCACATCGCCGCGGTCGGACTTGAGCCGCTGCGAGACCTGGCCGTCAACGGCCACCGTTTCGAGCGTACCGCGTCCACCGGCGCGGCCCGCATAGATAAGTGTCATGCCGTTGGGCGAGAAACTCGGCGACTCATCCAGGCTCCCTCGCGTCAACACCCGCACACCGCCGCTAACCAGGTCCTGCACGGCAATACGATAGTCGGATCCTTCACGCGTGACCAGCGCCAGCGAACGTCCGTCGGGCGAAGGCCGCGGCCGTGCATTGTAGGGCGAGTCGAAGCTGATGCGCTGGACGCGCTGGTGCTGCGCAACGTCGGTGCGATAGATCTGCGGACCGCCGGATCGATCTGACGTGAAGTAAAGACTTGCGCCATCCGCGCTCCAGGCCGGTTCGGTGTCGATCGCAGGATCATCGGTGATGCGCGTCAATGCCTGGGTCGCGAGGTCGAGTACATAGATCTCAAGATTGCCGGCCTTGCCCGAGAGCGTGAGGGCCAAGCGCTTTCCATCAGGCGACCAGGCCGGCGCGCCGTTGACACCGGCACGCGCCGAAACGCGTTGCCGCTGGCCGGTGCGCAACTGCTGCACGATGATCGAAGCGACGCGGTTTTCAAATGAAACGTAGGCCAGCCATTGCCCGTCGGCGGACCAGGCCGGCGACATGATCGGCTGGCCCGAATCGAGCACAACCTGGGAATTTTCACCATCCGAGTCGGCGATGATCAGCTGGAAGTGCTGCGTGGGCGGCGTGCCGTCGACGGCCACGTAAGCAATACGCGTCGCGAACGCGCCCCGCGTGCCCATGATTTTCTGGTAGACGAAGTCGCTGACCTGGTGCGCGGCGGCGCGCGGATTCGCAGCGCTGGCCGTCACGCGGAACGTGCCGAGCGCGACGCCGCTCAGCGTATTGACCAGCGCGCAGTCAATCAGCGCGTGGGTCGCGTCGACCGTAGAGATCGTGCCGACAACGACATAGTCGGCGCCATCCGCGTGCCAGTCGGCCGCCACGACATCGCTGGCGCGGGCCGGCAGGCGATGCATGCTGCGCCGATCCATGCCGCGAAAGCGCCCGCTTCCATCGAGGTCGTGCTGCACGACCACTGCGTAGTCGAAACCATTGGCGCCGGTCGCAGCCGCAAACGGCACCACGGCGATCGGAATCGGATCGTTCACGCCCTTGGTGATGTCGATCTGCAGTTCCGCGTGCGCGGCCATGGCGCTAGCCAGCCCGGTGATCCACAGGATGGCGGCTTTTGTTCGGGTGCTTCGATTGCTGCTCAAGGCTACTGCTCACTCATCGGGACAAAATTGAACCTCAGGTTGCGATCGAACACGTCGGGGTTCGAGGGCGACGGCAACGGCGATGCACGCATGACCGCCGCTTCGATCGATTCGCGCACCGCGGCATCGCCATTGCAGCTGCCGATTTCCACGTGGGTCACTTCGCCACCCGGCACCTGCGTGACGCGCACTTCGCAGTTTAACCCAGCACGCGCGCTCGCCGGGCGAATCCAGCGCTGCGTGACCCGGTCGCGTATCAGCGACAGCCACTCGGTCGCAGCCACGCTTCCGCGCGCCGTGTTGATGCGCTCCTCCTGCGCCAGCTGCGCACGCAGCTCGGACTCGCGTCGCGCCTTTTCCTTCGCCGTTTGCGCCGCCTCGGCCGCTTTCTGTGCCGCGGCCTTCTGCGCCGCAGCCTCCTCCGCCGCGGCCTCCTGCGCCGCGGCCTCCTGCTCGCGATGCCGTTGCTCGGCTTCTGCCTGTTCGCGCTGCTCGCGCAGCACGCGTTCGTGCTCGGCGCGTTCGTCGTTGGCGCGTTGTTGTTCCTCTTGCGCTCGCCGCTCGCGTTGCTGCTGTTCGCGCTGCTGCTGCGCCTGCGTATCCGGTTGTGGCGGCGGCGGTGCAGGCTCCGGCACGGGCGCAGGAGCGGGCTGCGCGGGCGCAACGCTTGTTGTTGGCGCGGGCGCGGGCGTCATCGACTTGTCGATGACGACCGTGGCTTCAATGGCGAGTTGTTGTGGCGCCGGCTTGGGGCTGCGGTACCGCCAGAAGCCCCATCCCAGGAACCCGACGACCGCCGCGTGAAACAGGATCGACAGGGACACGGCCTGTAGGCGCCCGGCGCCGCCAGCCGCCTGGCGCGGCGGGTTCGGTGCCTTCATGGACGTGGCGCGGCAGGCGGCGGCAAGGGTTCCGTGAGAAATCCGATCTTTGTGGCGCCCGCCTGTTGCAGCATGACCATCGCCGTGACGACACGCCCGTAGTTCACCGCCGTATCTCCCTTGACCAGCACGACTCGCCGCGGCGCGCGGCGGAGGGCCGCCGTCGCGCGCACAAGCGCCGTCGTGTCATCGAGCGGTTGCTGCGGCGTCGAGCCCACGTTCAGGTACAGGCGCCCGCGCGCATCGACCGACAACACCAGCGGCTCCATATTGTTGACCGCGCTTGCATCGATCGGTTCCGCGGCGGCCTTCGGCAATTCGACCTTGATGCCCTGGGTCAGTAGCGGTGCGGTAATCATGAAGATAATCAACAGCACGAGCATCACGTCGATGTACGGCACGACGTTGATTTCACCCATCAACCGGCGTTTGGGCCGCCCGCCGCTCATTTAGGGAGAGCCACGCGTTGCGTGCCGCTGCAGGATGGTCGAGAACTCTTCCATGAATGCGTCGTAGCGCATTTCCAGGCGCCCCACCTGATCGGCGTAGCGGTTATAGGCGATGACTGCCGGGATCGCCGCGAACAGGCCGAACGCCGTCGCCACCAGCGCCTCGGCGATGCCGGGTGCGACCGAGGCCAGTGTGGCTTGTTGGACATTGCTGAGCGAGGTAAACGCACTCATGATGCCCCAGACGGTGCCGAACAGGCCGACGTATGGG
>JBEPVS010000051.1:0-13610 GCA_041690875.1 Gammaproteobacteria bacterium | reverse complement strand
GATGCCCTGCAGCGGTTCCTGCAGTGCCTCGAGGATTTCATTGCTGTTGAGCGTGAAGCTGCGCGGTACGCCCTCGGACAGATTGCGGCCCTTGACTGACAGCTCGCGCACCTGCTGGCCCGGATACGCAGAACCGATCTCGATCTTGATGCGCTCGGCGGTCGCCTCGCCAATCAGGATGCCGTAGTTGCGGCGCACGTAATTCATGATCGCGTCATCGAAGCGGTCGCCGCCGATGCGCGCGGAGTTCGCATACACAATGCCATTCAACGACAGCACCGCGACTTCACTCGTGCCGCCGCCGATGTCGAGCACCATCGAACCACGCGCCTCCTGCACCGGCAGGCCCGAGCCCACCGCGGCGGCCATCGGCTCGCTGACGATCGCGACGTTGCGCGCGCCCGCGCCTTCGGCCGATTCGCGGATCGCGCGGCGCTCGACCTGCGTCGATCCGAACGGCACGCACACGAGAACGCGCGGCGAGGGTTTCAGGAACCGGTTGCCGTGCACCTTGTTGATGAAGTACTGCAGCATCTTCTCGGTGTACGTGAAATCGGCGATCACGCCGTCCTTCATCGGGCGCACCGCGTTGATGTGCCCCGGCGTGCGTCCCAACATGCCCTTGGCTTCGGTGCCCACCGCGACGATGATCTTGCCGCCGCGCGAGGGTTCGTCCTGCACCGCGACGACAGAGGGCTCATTGAGCACGATGCCCTTATCGCGCACGTAGATCAGCGTGTTGGCCGTGCCCAGGTCGATCGAAAGGTCGCTCGAAAAATAGCCGCGCAGACGTTTGAACATGTGGGGGCTGGCCTTAAGGAAGAGCGAGGGCGAAAACGCGGGGTAATCTAGCAACCGAGACGACAATCCACAAGGCGAGGTGTATGATTTGCCGCCCATTTTTCCGAAATTTAGACGCCTCGCCGACATGACTCTCAGCCGCCGCGACATCGACAACATTGCCCATCTGGCCCGGCTGGCCCTGACGGATGCCGAGATTCCGGTCTACATCGACAGCCTTTCGCGCATCATCGGCCTGGTTGGTGAACTGGATCACGCGCCGACGGCCGGAGTCGATCCCATGTCGCATCCGCTGACGGGCCTCACGCAGCGCATGCGGCCCGATGTGGTCACCGAGACCGACCAGCATGAGCAATACCAGCGCAACGCACCGCAGGTGATGGCCGGGCTGTACCTCGTCCCCAGGGTCATCGAGTAGGCCTGTATGTATTCGGAGACAGTGGCTGGGCTGATCGCCGGCCTGAGGGCGCGCAAGTACTCCGCCGTGGAACTCGCGCGCGGCCTGCTCGAGCGCATTGAGCGCATCCAGCCCGAGCTCAACGCGTTTATCAGCATCGAGGGCGAGACCGCGCTGGCCGCGGCCGCCGAGGCCGATCGCCGCCTGGCCAAGGGCGGTGCGCCGCCGCTGACCGGCGTGCCGATCGCGCACAAGGACATTTTCTGCGCCACCGGTTCGCGCACCACGTGTGGATCGAAGATGCTGTCCAATTTCATCGCGCCCTACGATGCGACGGTAGTCGCGCGGCTGCGCGATGCCGGCGCAGTGGTGCTCGGCAAGACCAACATGGACGAGTTCGCGATGGGCTCGTCGAACGAAACCAGTTTCTTCGGGCCGGTACGCAATCCATGGGATCGCACCCGCGTTCCCGGCGGTTCATCGGGTGGCTCAGCCGCGGCAGTGGCTGCGCGCCTTGTGCCGGCCGCCACCGCGACCGATACCGGCGGCTCGATTCGCCAGCCCGCGGCGCTGTGCGGTGTCACCGGCATCAAGCCGACGTACGGACGCGTCTCGCGCTACGGCATCGTCGCGTTCGCCTCCAGCCTCGACCAGGCGGGCGTCGTCGCGCGCAGCGCGGAAGACGCGGCGTACCTGCTGCGCGTGATGGCAGGATTCGATGAGCGTGACTCCACCAGCGTCGATTCCGCGGTGCCCGACTACGTGGCCGGTCTCGACAGGCCCTTGCAGGGTCTGCGCATCGGATTGTTGAAGGAATTCTTCGACAAGGGGCTCGATAAGGGTGTCGAAGCCTGCCTGCGCGTCGCGCTTGACGTGCTGCGCGCGCAGGGCGCCAGCATACGCGAAGTGAGCCTGCCCAATCTTCCGCTGTCGGTGCCGACGTATTACGTCGTTGCGCCTGCCGAATGTTCATCGAACCTGGCGCGCTACGATGGCGTGCGTTTCGGGCACCGCTGTGAGAATCCACGCGACCTGAACGACCTGTACGAACGCTCGCGCGGCGAGGGTTTTGGCGCCGAGGTCAAGCGCCGCATCATGACCGGCACCTACGTGCTATCAGCCGGCTATTACGACGCCTACTACCTGAACGCGCAGCGCGTGCGCCGCCTCATCGCCAATGATTTCGCGCGCGCCTTCGGCGAGGTGGATGTGCTCATCGGTCCCACGACGCCGACCCCTGCGTTCGAACTCGGCGCGAAGATGGATGATCCGGTGACGATGTACCTGAACGACATCTACACGATCGGCGCGAACCTGGCGGGGTTGCCGGCCATCTCGGTGCCGTGCGGATTCGTCAACGGCCTGCCGGTAGGCATGCAGGTCGTCGGCGCGCATTTCGCCGAGGAGCGCATCCTGAATGTTGCGCACCGCTACCAGCGTGACAGCGACTGGCACGCGCGCGCGCCGGAGGCGTACCGCTGATGACTGCGCCAGCAAAGCAGGCGAACGACGTGAACGGGTGGGAGACCGTGATCGGTCTTGAAATTCACGCACAGCTCGCAACGCGCGCGAAGATTTTCTCGGGCGCCGCGACCGCGTTCGGCGCGCCGCCAAATGCGCAGGCCAACCTCGTCGACCTCGGGTATCCGGGTGTGCTGCCGGTATTGAACGGCGAAGCCGTGCGCATGGCGGTGAAGTTCGGCCTCGCAATCGGCGCCCGCATTGCGCCGCGCTCGGTGTTCGCGCGCAAGAATTATTTCTATCCGGACCTGCCCAAGGGCTACCAGATCAGTCAGTACGAATTGCCGATCGTCGCCGGCGGCCACGTCGACATCGTGCTCGACGACGGCAGCACGCGGCGCATCGCCGTCACGCGCGCCCATCTCGAAGAGGATGCGGGCAAGTCGCTGCATGAGGGCGTGCCGGGGCTGACTGCCATCGATCTCAATCGCGCCGGCACGCCGCTGATCGAAATCGTCTCCGAGCCCGACATGCGTTCCGCGAAGGAAGCCGTCGCGTACATGAAGAAGGTACACACGCTGGTGCGCTACCTCGGCATCTGCGACGGCAACATGCAGGAAGGGTCGTTCCGCTGCGACGCGAACGTGTCGGTACGGCGCACTGGTGCAGAGAAATATGGCACTCGCGCCGAGATCAAGAACATCAACTCGTTCCGTTTCGTCGAGAAGGCGATCAACTTCGAAGTGTCGCGACAGATCGATTTGCTCGAAGGCGGCGGCAAGGTCGTGCAGGAAACGCGGCTCTACGATCCGGACAAGGGTGAGACGCGCTCGATGCGCTCGAAGGAAGAGGCGAACGATTACCGCTATTTCCCGGACCCCGATTTGCTGCCGGTGGAAATCGACGACGACTACGTGCGCGGGGTGGCCGCGAAATTGCCGGAATTGCCGGACCAGAAGGCACAGCGCTTCGTCGCGCAATACGAGCTATCGCAGTACGACGCGCAGGTGCTGACCGCGAGCGGCGAGCTGGCGGATTTCTACGAGGCCGTCGTGCGCGGATTCGGCGGCAGCCCGAAACTCGCTGCGAACTGGGTGGGCGGTGACCTGGCCGCGTTCCTCAATCGCGATGGACTCGAGATCACCGCCAGCCGTGTCAGTGCAGACGCGCTCGCGGCGCTCCTGCGGCGCATCGGCGATAACACGATTTCCGGCAAGATTGCGAAGGAAGTGTTCGAAGCGATGTGGGACGAGCAGCAATCGGCCGATGCGATCATCTCCGTTAAAGGCCTGCGGCAGATCACCGACGACGGACCGATCGAGGCGGCGATCGCCCAGGTCATGGCCGCGAACCCCGGCCAGCTTGCCGACTATCGCGCCGGCAAGGACAAACTGTTCGGCTTCTTCGTCGGCCAGGTCATGAAAGCGACGCAGGGCAAGGCGAATCCGGCGCGGTTGAACGAACTGCTCAAGCAGAAACTCAATGGCTGAAGGCGCGGAGGCCGGCGAGCTGCGCCGCTTCCTGGTCGAAGGCCACCCACTGCGCGGAAATTGGGTGCACCTCGGCGCGGCGTGGCAGGAGTTGCGCGCTCGGCGCGCGTATCCGCCCATCGTCGAATCGTTGCTCGGCGAAGCGGCAGCGGCGGTCGTGCTGCTGGCGGCCACGCTGAAATTCGCTGGCACGCTGACGATGCAATTCGCCGGGAGCGGGCGCGTGCGATTGCTCGTCGCCCAGTGCACCGATGATTTCCGCTTGCGTGCGATCGCGCACCACGACCTGTCCGACGGCGAGCCCGCGAGCTTCGAGGAACTGGTTGGCGCAGGAAACCTCGTTGTCACGGTACAGTCGGATACGTCGACGGCAAATTACCAGGGCATCGTGCCGCTCGAAGGCGGCACGCTCGGTGAATGCCTGCAGCGATACTTCGAGGGCTCGGAGCAGTTGCCGACACGCCTGAAGCTGGTGGCCGACCACGCGCGCGCCGGCGGCATGTTGCTGCAACGCCTGCCCAGCGACGGCGAAAGCGCCGGAGCGCTCGTGCAGAGTGCCTGGGAAGACCTGCAGCACGGCCTTGAATCGCTCGCGCCTGAATCGTTGCTGGCCGGGCCGGCTGCGGCGGTCGTGCAGCGGGTAGGGGGCGAATATGACTGCCGGCTATTCGGTGCGACGCCGGTGAGCTTTTCCTGCCGATGCAGCGACGAACGTGTCGCCGGTCTCGTGCGCTCGCTCGGGCTGGATGAAGCGCGTGCCGCGCTGGCCGAGCAGGGCGCTTTGACGGTGACCTGCGAGTTCTGCGGTCGCAGCTACCGTTACGATGCGGTCGATGTCGAGCAGCTTTTTGCGAGCGAGGCGTTGCCGCGCAGCGAAAGCAGCGAGCGCGGTCCGCTCAACTAGCGCGGCGTGGCGAGCGCAGCTTTGCTTTAGGCTTTTAGCGAGAAGGGCGTGAAGTTGGTATCCGTGTCGTAATAGTCCTCGCGCTCGGCGCGCTTGAGGAAATTCACGACGGCATAGGTCAGCGGCGTGCTCAGCGCTTCCCACGCCGTCTTCAATACGTATTGCGTCACCGTGACGGTCAGCAGCAGCTGGTTGTCCCAGACGCCGTAGAACGCGATCGTATAGAAGAGACAGGAGTCCACTGCTTCGCCGCAGGCGGTCGAGCCGATCGTGCGCATCCACAGCCAGCGGCCCTTCGTGAACACTTTCATCCTTGCCAGAACGTAGCTGTTGACCAGCGATCCGCACCAGAAGGCGATGATCGAAGCGCCGGCGATGCGCCAGGTGCTGCCAAAGATCGTTTCGAGAGCGGCCTGCTTGTCGGCCCATTTCGCGGCCGGCGGCATCGCAACGATGATCGCCGCCATCAACGAAGCGAAGGCGAGTGCGGCAAAGCCCGCCCACACGCAGCGGCGATCGCGCGCGTACCCGTAGACCTCGGTAAGAATGTCGCCAAAGAAATAGGAGAGCGGGAAGAACAGCACCCCAGCGGCGAAAGTCTGTGCGCCGACAATGGGAAACTGCACCGTTGTGACCTTCTGCGCGCCGATCAGGTTCGCGCACAGCAAGATGCATACGTACGCGGCCATGATCAGGTCGTAGTAACGGTACTGTCGTTCGGATTTATGTGTCATGGGTGATCCTGTGTCGGGGTTGCCGCGACGTCAGGGTTTCCGGTTGGTTTCCGCTTCGACGAGATTGAGGTACGAGGTGCCGCCGAGTTCGGCCATCTGCCCGGCGATCCAGTCGCGGCGCGACAACACGTAGTTCGATGGCGCCTCGACGCGCAGGCCCACGGGGTTTGGCAGTACCGCGGCGAGCAGGGCGCTGTCGGCACGGTTCAAGCGCCGCGCGTCCTTGTGGAAGTAATGCTGCGCCGCGGCCTGCACGCCGTAGATGTCGCTGCCGAACTGCGCGATGTTCAGGTACACCTCGAGTATCCGTTCCTTGGGCCAGCACCATTCGATCAGCAGCGTGAAGCCTGCCTCGAGGCCCTTGCGAAAATAACTGCGGCCCGACCACAGGAACATGTTCTTCGCGACCTGTTGCGAAATCGTGCTGGCGCCGCGCTTGTGGTGGCTGACCGCGTTGTGACGAACCGCCTCGCGAATCGACTTGAAATCGAAGCCGGCATGGAACGGGAACTGCTGGTCCTCGGATGCGATGACTGCGAGCGCGGCCTGCGGCGAGATCTGCTCAAGGTCGACCCATTGGTAATGCGTGGCGTAACGGTGGTCGCCGGAAAAGAACGCCGCGACACTGGCATTCACCATGAACGCGCTGGTCCACGGATTGATCCAGCGCAGCGAGATCACCAGCAGCAGGACCAGCGCGACAAATACCAGCAGCGATTCGAGCAGCGACCGGGTCAAGGCGCGCAACCCGCCCGCGCTCTTCTCCGTCATGGACAGCGGCAACGCCTGCGCAAGCCCTGTGCGGCAGGGCGCTAAGCCTTGCCCTTGACGCGGCGCGCGCTGTTGATGATGACGTCTTCCATCGGCGCGTCGGTGTAGCCCTGGCGGCGGCCGGTGCTCACCGCCGCGATCTTGTCGATGACATCGAGGCCGTCAACGACGCGGCCGAACACAGCATAACCATGTTGGCCGGGACGGTGATCGAGGAAATCGTTGTCCTTGAGGTTCACGAAAAACTGCGAAGTCGCGCTGTGCGGAGAGTCGGTACGCGCCATCGACAGGGTGCCGCGCTCATTCTGCAATCCGTTGTCCGCTTCATTCTTCACCGGCGAGCGCGTGCCCTTCTGCGAGAAGTCGGGCGCCAAGCCCCCGCCCTGGATGACGAAGCCGGGCACGATGCGATGGAAAATCGTGCCGTCGAAAAATTCGTCGTCGACGTACTGGTGAAAATTTGCGACCGTCAATGGTGCTTCCTTCTCGAACAGTTCGACTGTGAAGCCGCCGTGCGTGGTTTCAAAACGTATCATGTGTGCACTCTTACGTTGAGGGCCGTGCGCCCCGATTGAAATTTCATCCTGCCGGCCATTGCGCTTCCGTCATGCGCGGCAATCCAGCCAGGTCGGCATGGCAGCGTACGTGACGGAACCCCTGCGCGACAAGCAAATCCGCGACTTCACGTTGCTGGCCGGCGCCGTGTTCGAGCAGCACCCAGCCGTTTGTGTTCAGGTGCGTTCCAGCGCCGGCGATCAACGCGGCCAGCGCCTCGAGTCCGGTCGCGCCGCTGGTCAGTGCCGCGGTGGGCTCGTGGCGCAACGCGGGATCAGCCAGGGCGCAATCGCCCGCAGCGATATAAGGAGGGTTGCTGGCGATGAGGTCGAAGTGCTCGCCCACGAGAGGCTCGAACCAGCTGCCGCCGACGAACCGCACGTTGCCCAGGCCAAGGGCGCGGGCATTGCCTTCGGCCACGGCCAGCGCGGCGAAAGACTGATCCGTTGCAGCGATGTGCCAGCGCGGCCGCTCGGTCGCCAGCGCGAGCGCAATCGCACCGGCGCCGGTGCCCAGGTCCGCGACGCGCGCTACCTGCGCCGGCAGCAACGCCAACGCACGCTCCACCAGCAGCTCCGTTTCCGGGCGAGGCACCAGCACGTCGGGTGTGACATGCAGCGGCAGCGACCAGAACTCCTTGCGGCCGGTAATGTACGCGAGCGGTTCACCGTTGGCGCGACGTGACACGAATTGTTCAAACGCCGCCGCCTGCTCTGGTCGAAGTACGTCCGTATCGTGCGCGAGCAATGAACTGCGCGGTTGCGCCAGCGCATGCGCCAGCAGCAGTTGTGCATCGAGCGCCGCGCTGGTGGCATCGGCATTGCGTTGCAGTCGCGCGGTCGCGCGAGCCAGCGCCGCCGCGATGGTGCACGGTGCCGTGGTCAACGGTGAATGCCCAGCATCCATATGGGTAATGATAGATTGCGCGCCTGTCGGTCCATGTTCCATCAGGGAGTTTCGCATGCCCCAGTTCAAGGTGCCGCCGCGTACCGCATCGGTCAGCGACTTGCTGGATGCCGCGACCGTCGTGTTCCGCGCGACGCTCGCCAAGGCACTGCCAGCGGCGCTGTTCGCGATGTTGCTGGCAGGCCTTGCAGGCATGTACCTGATGACCACTGGCAAGCCGCTGGATTTCCGCCACCCGCCGCTTGATCCAAGGTTCTGGACTTTCGCGGCAGTCGGGTTGGTGTGCTACCAGTGGCTGGCCGCCCTCGTCATGCTGCGCCAGCGCTCGATCATGGATGGCGCTGCGCCAGACCTCAAGCGCGAGTCGGCCGCAGCCTTGCAGCGTTGGCCGATGCTGGTCACGACGTATGTGCTCGAGACGATCGCGATCTTCGCCGGATTCATGCTGTTCGTCATTCCAGGCATTTACATGTGCGTGTGTTTGTTGCTGCTGCGGCCTGTGGTCTTGTTCGAATCGGTGGGCCCGGTGCAGGCGCTGGTTCGTTGCGTGGGCCTGGTACGGCCGATGTGGCCGCGAGTGCTGGCGGCTGCCGTGATCGCGCTGCTGATCTTTTTCGTCTGCACCGTGGCCGCGGGTGCCTCGTTAGGGGTCGTACACGCCGTCGTGGCGGCTTCCGGCGTGCAGGCGGCGGCGTTCGAGGCTTTCTCGGCTGCCTGCCAGCTCGGCATTGATGCGATCGCGCTGGTGTACTTCAACGCGCTCTGGCTGGTGCTTTACTCGGTGGCCAGTTCCTCGGCCTGAAATTCGCGCTGCAGCGCCTCGAGCAGTTCATCAAGGTCGCCGTTCATGATGTCCGCGAGCTTGTAGAGCGTCAGGTTGATGCGGTGATCGGTCATCCGCCCTTGCGGAAAATTGTAGGTGCGGATGCGTTCCGAGCGATCGCCGCTGCCCACCTGCAACTTGCGCGTGCGCGCCTGCGCGCTGGCGCGCTTCTCCTGTTCGGCCGCCAGCAGGCGCGCCTGCAGCAGCGACATGGCACGCGCGCGGTTCTTGTGTTGCGAGCGCTCGTCCTGGCATTCGACGACGACCCCGGTTGGGATGTGCGTGATGCGAATCGCCGATTCGGTCTTGTTGACGTGTTGACCGCCGGCGCCCGATGAACGGTACGTGTCGACGCGCAGGTCGGCTGGATTGATATCGATGCGATCGATCTCGGCGAGCTCAGGCAAGATCGCCACCGTGCACGCCGATGTGTGGATGCGCCCCTGTGCCTCGGTCGCGGGCACGCGCTGCACGCGATGCGTACCGGATTCGAACTTCAAGCGCGAGTAGGCGCCGCGGCCCACGACGCGGCAGATCACTTCCCGGTATCCGCCGTGCTCGCCGCTACTTTCGCTCAGCAACTCGATCTGCCAGCGACGCGATTCGGCGTAGCGGCTGTACATGCGAAGCAAATCGCCGGAGAAGATCGCGGCCTCATCGCCGCCGGTGCCGGCGCGAATTTCCAGGTATATGTTGCCTTCATCGTGCGGGTCGCGCGGCAGCAGCAGTCGCTGCAGCGAATCGAGCCGCGAGGCGAGTTCACCCTTGAGGCGTGCGGCCTCTTCGTCTCCCAATGCCCGCATGCCGGCATCGCCATCGCTCTTGAGCGCTTCGACCGAGGCGAGTTCCACTTCGAGCCGTCGATACTCGTTGAACGCCGCCGCCGTCGGCTGCAGGCGCGCGTATTCCACCGACAGCTCGCGAAACTGGTCCGCGCGCGACAGCACCTGCGGGTCAGCGAGCAGATGTCCTACTTCTTCGCACCGTTCCGCTGACTTTTCCAGCTTTTGTCGGATCGAAACTTTCATTGCCCTGCTATAGTCGCATGATCATGCTGCTTTGCCATCGCCTTCAGGTTTGCGTTGCAATGGCCGCAATGTGCGCAAAATTCGCGGTCGCCGCCGCGGCGGCTGTCGCGGCACCGGTTGCCGCAGCCACCGACGCCACAGCGCCGATTGATGCCAATGCCGCGGTCGCGAGCGCAGAGCAGGCCTTGCAGCGTGGCGACTGCGGCGCTGCGAGCCGCTTGTACCGGCAGGCGAGCCAGGCACTCGAGCAACCCGAGCTGGCGGCGCATGCCAGCGCGGTGGCCTTGGGCTGCGGGCAGTACGCCACGGCGCATGCGATCGCCGAAGCGTGGCTGAAGTTTTCACCGGGCGACACGAGCGCCGTGCTGACGCTCACGCAGGCCGAACTCGGCAACTACCAGATCGTCGAGGCCCGCAAGCACTTTCGCGAACTGCTCGGAGATGCCGGAAAGGGCGCGGGCAAGAAAGCGTCGGAATCGATCGACGCTGTCGTGCAGCGCTCGGGCAGTGAACCCACGCTCGCGATGGTTCGTGACCTCGATGCGCCGCCGTTGCGCGGCGCCGATGCGCAGCTCGAACTTGCCGCGCTCGCGCTCGATGCCTGGGATGCGACGCTCGCGATCCATTACGCGCAGGGTGCGAAAGCCGCCGGCGCCGCTGCGCCAGCGGCGGCGGTGATCCTTGCCCGTGCCGAAGCGATTCTCGGCAACAGCGCCAGCGCGGATGCGGCGGCGCGCCAGGCCGCCACCGCGCCCAATGGGAAGCTGGCGCTGGCAGAAGCGCTACTGGTGCTGGGCGATGACGCCGGTGCGCTGCACGAACTGGAACGATTGCGCACCGATGCGGACGTGGGTGCTGGTGCCTCGCGACTGCTCGCGCAGTTTGCGATGGAACGGGGCGACTATGCGGTGGCCGAGCAGCGCTGCCAGGCATTGATCACCGATCCGAACTCCGCGCCGCTCGCCGTGTACTACCTCGGACTGATCGCCGAGCGGCGCGGCGATGACGCCACGGCCCGGCGCGACTATGCATTGCTGTCGGGTACCGGATTTGAACCGCAGGGGCGTCGCCGCGTTGCCGTCATGCTGTATCGGGCGGGCGACCGCGATGCGGCAGTGCGCGTGCTCAATGCCGCGCGCGATGCTGATCCGGACGATCGCATCCGCAGCGAGCTCGCTGCCGCTGACCTGCTTTCCGTTTCCGGCGCGGCCGAGGAGGCGATCAGCCGCATCGACAGCGCCGCGAAGCGCTCGCCGGGCAACCCCGAGATTTCCTATCAACGCGCCGTGCTGCTGGAACGCGCGGGCCGCGTCGATGCCGCGATCGCCGAGCTTGAGTCGCTCCACAAGACCCGTCCGCTCGACGCCGGCGTCACGAACGCACTCGGCTACACCCTCGCAGATCACAAGCGCGACCTGCCGCGTGCCGAGCAATTGATTCGTGGCGCGCTGGCGACGCAACCGGATAATCCGGCATTGCTCGATAGCCTGGGCTGGGTGCTGTACCGGCGCGGACAAAACGCCGCGGCGGTCGCGCCGCTGGCGCGCGCGTTTCGCCTGCTGCACGACGGCGACGTCGGCGCGCACTGGGGCGAAGTGTTGTGGGCCGCTGGGCAGAAAGATGACGCGCGCGCGGCCTGGCTGCGCGCGCTGGCCGCCGATCCTGACAATATTCTGCTTGGCAAGACCGTGCGCAAGTTTGCCCCGACATTGAAGGCGCCGAAGCCGCCGCCGGCGCTCGAGCCGGCTCCGCGCACATCGATCTGAAGTCAAAGCGAAGCGAGCAACAATGCGTGCACTGCTTGCCTGCCTCGTGCTGCTGTCCCTGGCCGCATGCCATACGCTTGCTCGCACGCCGGCGCCTGCCACTGCGGCCATCACACCCTGGAGCGAACGCCGCGCCGCGCTGCAGGCGATCGATGCCTTTCATTTCAATGGCCAGCTCGCGGCGGCGACGGCAACAGAAGGATTCAGTGCATCGCTCCGCTGGCAGCAACTGGGCGCGGCGAGCGACCTGTTGCTTCGCGCGCCACTCGGGGTGGGCGGCGCGCACATTATTTATGACGGTACGCTGCTGCATGTGACCGCAAGCGACGGTTCGCAGCTTGAGGGCGACGCCGCCCACGCGGAGCTGGCGCGTATGTTGGGATTCGAACCACCGCTCGCGAGCTTGCGGTACTGGCTGGTCGGAGTGCCTGACCCGCACCAGCCCGACGGCGTTGAAACACTCGACGACAAGCAACGTCTCGCGCGGTTGCAGCAGGGCGACTGGCAAATTGACTACAGCGAATACATGCAAAGCGGTGAACGCACGTTGCCGCGCCGAATCGCCGTGCAACGTGGGGCGTTACGCCTGAAGCTGCGGGTCTCGAACTGGCAACTGCCATGACGGAGCGCGAATCGCCCTCGCCACAGTCGATGCGCTGGTGGCCGGCGCCAGCCAAGCTCAACCTGTTCCTGCATGTCACGGGTCAGCGCGCAGACGGTTTCCATAATCTGCAGACCGTGTTTCAGCTGCTCGACTGGGGCGACGAGATCGGCATCGAGGCCACCGATGACGCGCCTGTCGAGCGCATCGCGGGACCCGATTCGATTGAGCCCCAACACGACCTGACGGTGCGCGCGGCGCGGGCGCTGCAGCAGGCGACAGGCGTACAGTGCGGAGCCCGCATCCGGGTCCGAAAGCGCATTCCGCTCGGCGGCGGGCTCGGCGGCGGCAGCAGCGATGCAGCCACCGTTCTAAGGGTGTTGAACCTGCTTTGGGGGGCTCGCCTGAACCGGAGGGAGCTTGAGCAGATTGGCCTCGCGCTTGGATCCGATGTGCCCGTTTTCCTCGGCGGTTCATCGGCTTGGGCGGAGGGGCGGGGTGAGCAGTTGACGGCGCTGGACCTGCCAGAAGCCTGGTACGTGATCGTGCATCCCGGGGTGGCCGTTAGCACCGCCACCATATTCCAGGCCCCTGAATTGACACGAAATTCCCCCCTCGTCACAATGCGCGGCTTTTCGCCGGGGCCGGCGTGGAACGATTTCCGGAACGATTGCGAGCCGGTGGTGGTATCGCGATATCCGGAGGTCGCCTCGGCGCTCGGCTGGTTGGGCGAAGGCGCGCGATTGAGTGGCACGGGTTCATGCGTCTTCAAGGCATACGAAAGCGCGGCTGCGGCGGAGCGCATTGCGGCGCGGGTGCCGGATGAGTGGACGAGCTTCGTGGCGCGCGGCGTAAATCGGTCGCCCCTCGATGCCGCGTTGGCGATAATTGCCTGAGGGTTTGCGAGGACCTTGGGGGGCGCGGGTTTTTTTGGGGTGTCGCCAAGTGGTAAGGCAGCGGGTTTTGATCCCGCCATTCGTAGGTTCGAATCCTGCCACCCCAGCCAGTCGAGTCTTGAGGGATGAGATTTAACGTGGATTCCCAGTCAGTAACGCTGTTCACGGGCAACGCCAATCCGGCGCTGGCCCACGACATTGCGCGGCATTTGATGCTGCCGATGGGCCGTGCCTCGGTGACGCGCTTCAGCGATGGCGAGGTGAACCTCGAGCTGATGGAGAACGTGCGCGGGCGCGACGTGTTCCTGCTGCAATCGACCTGCCCACCGGTGAACGAAAACCTAATGGAGCTGCTCGTCATGGCGGACGCCTGTCGGCGCGCTTCGGCCGGCAGCATCACCGCCGTGATTCCTTATTTCGGCTACGCACGCCAGGATCGCCGCCCGCGCGCAACGCGCGCGGCGATCACTGCGAAGT
>JBEPVS010000050.1:0-13703 GCA_041690875.1 Gammaproteobacteria bacterium | reverse complement strand
TTCCAAACATGGCGCCACTGGTGCTGGTCACAACGCCGGCCAATCACATTGCATTTGCGGGTGCGGCCTGCGAAAGCTGTCATTCCAAAACGAATTTCACGACGCCTGGCGGATTCGCGTTCACCAACGCCAGTGGAACGGCACCGCCGGCCATGGTGCACACGAGCGTCACCAGCCTTGCGTGCTCGAGTTGCCACGGCGCCGGCCTCAGCTTCATCGGCATGCCGCCGACGGTCACGTTGCCCACGCCGCACGTGCCGTTGGCTGGAGCCGAATGCGGCGCCTGCCACCTGACGGATACTTTCAAGTTCGCGAACCTGAGCGGCACCGCGCCGCCATCCATGGTGCACAGCGCGGTGGCGAGCATCAAATGTTCCAGTTGCCACGAGAACACGATGACCGGCTGGCCGGGCGCGCCGCCGACCGTGCTGCGCCCACTGACCGAAGCTAACGGCGCCACGCATCCGGTCAGCGGCGAGTGTTCCGACTGTCACTCGTCGACCACTTCGTTCAAGGGCGCCGGCAACTTTCCGGCGAACCACATCCCGCTGACCAATGGCACGAGCAGCAACTGCAGCACGTGCCACACCAACGCCACTGACTTCTCGATATACGCCATGGATGCGGCCGGCCACGCGCTGGTCAGCGGCGTGTGCTCGACCTGCCATGCGGCGGGAAAAAATTTCGCCAACATGGCGCCGCCGAAGCTGCTGCAACCGCCGGCGAATCACGTGCCCTTCGGCAGCGCCGCGTGTGAAAGCTGCCACTCGAACAGCAGCTTCGCGACGGGCGGATTCAAGTTCAGCAACGCCAGTGGCACTGCTCCGCCCTCGATGGTGCACGCTGCCGTCGCCAGCGCGGCCTGTGGGAGCTGTCACGCACTGGGAAAGAGCTGGGTCGGGGCGCCTCTGACCGTCGTGGAGCCGGCCAAGCACATTCCGATCGGCAGCACGACATGCACGAATTGCCACACTGCGGGCAACTTCACCAGTTTCGTGATTCCGAACGCGGTGCCGCCGATGAACCATGCCGGGTTTGCCAGCGGCTGCGCGAGCTGCCATGGCAGTGGCAAGACCGACGTGGGCGTCAATCCAAAGCTCACCGTGACTCTGCCGGCAAACCACATTGCAACGGGCACCATTGCCTGCGAAGGCTGCCACTCGAACAGCAACTTCAACAGCTTCGCATTCACCAACGCGAGCGGCACCGCGCCGCCGTCGATGGTCCATTCGGTCGTGACTTCGATCGTGTGCTCGACCTGCCACGAGAAGGGCAAGACCGACATTGGTGCGCCGGCAACCAAGGTGCGACCCGCGCTCAAAGCCAACGGCACGGCGCACGTGCAGGCGGGCGAATGCTCGACCTGCCATTTCAACACGACTTCGTTCAAGGGCGCGGCCGACCTGCCCTCGGGGCACATCCCGCTGCCGGCGGCTGACAACAGCAACTGTGCGCTGTGCCACCTTGATGCGAGTACGTACAGCACTGCGACGATGAATCACGTCAACATTACGGCCAACTGCGCGCAGTGCCATGCAGCGAATCTGACCTTCGCGGGAACCTGGACCACGCCGCTCGTGTCGCCGCCTGCCAAGCACATCGCTTTTGGCACGGCAGCTTGCGAGAGTTGTCATTCGAAAACGAATTTCACCATGCCAGGCGGATTCAGGTTCACCAACGCCAGCGGCACGGCGCCTCCTTCAATGGTGCACGCTGCCGTGTCGAGCGCGAGCTGCGCCAGTTGCCACGGCCTGGGCCTGACCTGGGTTGGAGCGCCGCCGACCGTGGTGGAACCGGCCAACCACATCCCGATCGGCAGCACCGCTTGCACGAATTGCCACACCGCCGGCAACTTCACGACGTTCGTGATCGCGAACGCCGTGCCGCCGATGAACCACGCCGGATTCTCGAGCGGCTGCGCGACCTGCCACGGCGCGGGCAAGACCGACGTTGGCAAGACGCCGAAGGTCACGGTTACGTTGCCAGCCAACCACGTGCCCGTGACCGGCATTGCCTGCGAGGGCTGCCATTCGAACAGCGCGTTCAACAGCTTTGCGTTTACGAATGCGAGTGGCACGGCACCATCGGCGATGGTGCACAGCCGGGTCACTGCGACGGCTTGTTCCACGTGCCATGAGAAGGGCAAGAGCTGGATCGGAACGCCTGCGACCAAGGTTCGACCGGCGTTGAAGGCCGATGGCACCGCGCACGCTGCGACGGGCGAGTGCTCAACGTGTCATTTCAACACGACGAGTTTCAAGGGCGCGACCGACCTGCCGGCCAACCACATTCCACTGCCGGCCGCAGACGCCAACAACTGCTCGCTGTGCCATACAACCGGCGACTACAGCGTCTACGTGATGAACCACGTCAACATCACCAGCAACTGCATGCAGTGCCACGCCTATGGGTTGAGCTTCGCGAACATGGCGGCGCCGACGCTCAAGCAGCCACCGTCCGGCGCAACCGGACACATTCCGACGAATCCCCCCAACAGCACGTCGCAGAATTTTGCCTGCGAGCTGTGCCACCTGCCGACGGTATTCACGAGTTTCTCCGGCACCGTCATG
This sequence comes from Gammaproteobacteria bacterium, assembly GCA_041690875.1. Classification (GTDB taxonomy): domain Bacteria; phylum Pseudomonadota; class Gammaproteobacteria; order Steroidobacterales; family Steroidobacteraceae; genus FEN-1191. Next base: position 11,133 of record JBEPVS010000050.1, on the reverse strand, counting down.
AAGCACGCGGTCGTGCGCGGCATGACGTGCATGAGCTGCCACGAGATTGGCATGGCGTGGAAGACGAACTCCGGCGTGCGACTGTGGGTGCGCGACAGCGCCAACCACCACAAGGGCGTGGACTGCGGCGGCTCGGGTTGCCACTCGACGCGCGACAAGTACGCAGCGCGCCGCTCAGCCGCGACCAGCGCGTCGCAGAAGTCAGGTGCGACGGGCACCGCGCCGGCCTTGAGTGCAGCCGCATCGGTGGGCGGTGGCGCCACAGCTTTCACGCATCGCCGCGTGGCTGGGACCCCCTGCGTGAGCTGCCATGGCCCGACCAGCGGAATCGGCAAGAGCACGGATCACCTAGCGACCAGCGATCGTTGCGAGAGCTGCCACATGACGATTGCGTGGTCGCCGGTGACCCGTGTCGACCATACGCAAGTACAGGGTCGCTGCGTCAGTTGCCACAACGGCGTCGCTGCCAGCGCCAAGGGACGCAATCACATCGCCAGTACCGACAGTTGCGAAGGCTGCCACACGACCAATGCGTGGTCGCCGGCGCGCTTCGATCACGTTGCCGTGGCGGCGCACACTTGCAAGAGCTGCCACGATTCAGTCCATGCGACCGGAATGCCTGCCAATCACATCAGGACCACGGCGCAATGCGATACCTGCCACGGAACGCTGGGTTGGAAACCGGCGCGGCTCGACCACACGAAGCTCACGGCGAGCTGTGCCAGTTGCCACGACAACAACATTGCATTGGGCGTGCCGCCGACGCACATGGTAGCGGCGCGTGATTGCGCGACCTGCCATAGCTATCCGGACTGGGCGATGCTGCACTTCATCCATGCATCGGCCGCGTATCCTGGCGACCATCGCGCGCCGTTGGCGTGCACGACCTGCCACAGTTCGAACACCGACCAGATTCCATGGACCTCGCCTGCAAACGCCGGTAGCTGCGCGGGTTGCCATGCGCGTGATTTCCGGGCGGACTCGCATCCCAAGACTCTGGATGGCCTGAAGTACACCGCAAGCGAACTGCGCAACTGCACGGGTGCCTGCCACGTCTATAGCAATGCCGCGTCGGGCACCGTGGCAAAGCCGCTGCCGGGTCCGTATCACCGAGTGACGGATGCGGCGTTCAAGCATTAGGAGCGCCTCGCTCGGTTTCCTAATGGTTGCGGCGCTGGGTTTCGGCCCGGCCGCACTGGCGCAGATCACCGGCGCGGGGCCCGGCCGCTTCGTCGACGTGATCGAAGTCGAAGACCACGACGACCAGGCCGACATCGTCGTGCAGTTCACCTGTTCTCTTCGCTACATCACGCACCAGCCTGCGTCCGAGGCGAAGGAACTGCGCATCCAGCTGCAGCCGCTCGGCGACTGCCAGTTTGTACCCGGCGCGCAGGTCATGGGTGAACTGCCTCCGGTTTCCGGCGGCGCGCACATCGTCGATGCCGCACGGGTCGAATCAGACGTGCCGGGACAGGTCACGCTGGTGCTTGATTTCCGCAAGACCGAGCATTACGTGCTGGCGCAAGGCGTTGATCCACGCGGCTTGCGCCTACGGCTCATCGATCGTGCGCGCGGGCGCGGCAAAGTCATGTTGTACGAACAGACAGGACCGGCAAGCACTTACGCCGTGAACCTGGAGTCGCAGCCCAAGGATTTCACGCCCGATGCCGTTCAGCTGGCGCGCGACAGGCTGAAAGCGCCGGTGTTCGTCAGCCAGGCCGTGGTGGATGAAGAAACGTGGTATCGCCTGCGCGCCGGACCTTACGACAAGCGCAGCGATGCGGATCGTGCCCTCAATATGGCGCTGACGGATTACCCACGCGCGTGGCTGGCCATTGGCGACGAGGTGACGTCGGTTACCGGCAATGGCGGCGGCGAAGTGCTGCCCCCGGTCGAACCCATCGGAGCAGATGCCGCGCTCGAACCGGCCGAGCTCGCGAAGCGGGTGGCGGACGCGCGCGCCGCGATGACTGCGCGCAACTATACGTTGGCAATCACCGCGCTGACCCGGTTGCAGCGCCAACCCGAGTTTCCGCAGCGCGCGGCGATGCAGGAGTTGCTCGGCCTTGCCCGCGAACGATCGGGGCAGCTCGCGCATGCCAAGGCGGAATACGAGGAGTACCTGCGCCGTTACCCAGCCGGTGAAGCGGCCGAGCGAATCACGCGGCGCCTGATCACGTTGCGTGCCGCGTCGACCGCCGCGCGCACCGGTACCGGTGGCGGCGAAGCGCAGTCCGGCGGATGGAGCGTCAACGGCGGCTTTGCGCAGATGTACCGCTATGACGGCACCAGCGTCAGGAATACGGCCGCGCCGGGCACCACCGTGGTGCCCAATGACAGCCAGACACAGCAGCAGAATTCGCTCTACAACGACTTCGACGTGCTGGCCAGGCGACGCGGCGAACGCTTCGACATGACCGCGCGTGTCAGTGCCGGCTATGCGAAGAACTTCGCAGCAAATTCCGCGACCAGCGCCAATGATTCCACCCGGCGCATCAGCGTGGCTTCGTTCGAGTTCGCCGATCGCAAGTGGGGTCTGCTGGGACGTGTCGGACGGCAGTCGCAGAACAGCGGTGGCGTCCTGGGAACTTTCGACGGCATTTTTGCCTCGTGGCAGATGCTGCCGTCGCTCGGCCTGAACGTGGCGGCCGGATATCCCGTCGAGCAGACCAACGGTGGCATTGAGCGGCAACGTAGTTTCTGGGCCGTGGCCATTCCGTACGCGCGGCCGGGCTCGCACTGGGACGCCAGCATATTCTTCGCCCAGCAGCGCTTCGACGGCCTCACCGACCGTCGCGGCACCGGTTTCGAGGCGCGCCTGCTGTTGCCGCGCAGTTCATTGACCGTGCTGTACGACTACGATGTCTACTTCAAATCGCTGAACGCCGCGGCCCTGCTCGGGACTATACAGCTGCCAGATCGCTGGAGCCTGAGCCTGGATGCGGAGAAACGCAATGCGCCGGTGATCTCGCTACGCAACGCGCTGATCGGGCAAAATGCGACGAGCATTCCGGACCTCCAGACGGTGTTTACCGACGACGAAATCCTGCAGGCCGCGCGCGATCGCACTTCCCTCTCGTCCAACTACAGCCTGACCGCGACGCGACCGCTCGGGCTGCGCTACCAGTTTTCGGCAACTGTCGACGCAGCGAAAATCGCCGCAACGCCGGCATCGGTCGGTGTTCCTGCACAACCCGGTACCGGCATGACGCTGGCGTACCAGGCACAGATCTACGGCTCCAACCTGTGGCGCAACGGTGATTTCAGCGTGCTGAGCCTTGCCTATGCGGATACCGAGACGGGCAAGATCGCGTCCGTCGCGGCGACGACCCGCGTTCCCGTGGGCGGCAACTGGCGCCTGGGCCCGCGGCTGACGATCGATCGCCGCCAGCTGGCGAGCGATGACAGCACTGAGCTGTCGTTCCTGCCTTCCGTGCTGCTCGATTACCAGCACGGGCGACGCTTGTTGCAGTTCGAAGCGGGCGGCCAGCTCGGTAAACGCGACTCCGCGCTGCAGACGCAGAATTCCAAGCGCTACTATGTGAGCCTGGCATACCGGATCGGATTTTGATGAATTGCCGCAGGGGCTCGACGTGCGCGCTGTGGGTGGCGGCCCTGCTTGCCAGTGCCGCTGCGTTCGCCCGTGCACCTGCGCCGCAGCCGGAGGAATACCTGGACGAGCAGACCGGCGCCACGGTCGACATCGTGGATGCGCCAATCGTGTTCGCGCGCGAGCGAACCGAGCGGGCCGCGAACCTGCGCGACTACGTCACCCTATCGGCGGCATCGGTGAATCGTGGCGGTAAACTCGAATTCGTGTTGGTGGCGTATGTGTGGTCGACGCTTGATCCGAGTTACGCGCCAGCGCCGGCAGCGGCCGATTCAATCCTCCTTATCGCCGATGACCGTCGCATTCGACTGAACGCCAATGGAAAGAGTCCCTCGGACCTCGGCATTGCACGGCCAGTGCATGCGCCGCCGGGACAGGACGTTCGACCGCTGGTTTTCCCTACCGACCTGGCGACTCTGCGTTTCATCGCTGCTTCGCGCAGCCTTGCGGTGCAGACGCAACTGGGTGACGACACGGTGACGTATGAGCTGTGGGACGACAAGCGGCGCGCACTCGATCGCTACGCGCATTTCATGGCGGGCGAGGGCTGAGCGCGAGAGGGCGGCGACGAGCGCGGACTACGATTCAGAACGCAAAATAAGGCCCCGTCGCGCCGCCTGCTGCCTGTCCTTCGATCGCGACGTAGACATGACGCCCGTAGAAGAACGGCAGGCCCCAGTCGAATGCCGTGGCGTCGCCAAGCGGTCCACCGATGTCGCCGAACGCGCTGTAGCTTGGCTGTGCCTGCAACAATGTGAGCCCATCGCCCACTGAGAAATCGACCGGCACGCTACCGCCTCCAATGCCCTGAACGCTCGCCGACAGCGCCAGCGGAGCTGCAGCGCCTGGGCAGTAAAGACCGCCCGCCACGGACGCCGCATCACATACCGGAATCGAATCATCGAAGTACAAGCCTTTCGATGCCGAGTCGATGAAACTGTGCGTAAGCGCCAGGCCCTTGAAAATCGTAGTCAGGAAACCAGTGGCAGGATCCACCGCCAGCACGGTAGCGCCGGCGAGCGCGTTGTTGCCCTGCGTGCCGATGCCCAGTACCAGCGAACCGCGCGCGCCAAACGCGCCGCCCGCATCGACCGACGGTAGTTCGATGACCACACCGTTATTATTGTCGGCGAAGTGATAGACGACGTTCTGCACCTGTAACGAGGTGCCGAGCGTCTCGCCACTGCAGCTCGTGCCGCAGACATAATACTGGTAGATATCGCCGGCACTGGGTGGCGTCGCGCAGCCCGCGCCGCAGTCCTCGCGAAACACGCCCACGCCCAGGACCCCATTGGCGTTGAGGGCTGCGACCGAATCACCCGGCGGAAGCGGGTTCGCGCTCTGCGCGCGCGAACATTCATCTGGCGCGGTCAGCGTTGCGGAATCGCCGATGAGCTGCACCGGCAGATTCTCCGCCTTGCCGTCGGCAATCTGGACGTCGGCGAGGCGCACGCTGCCCCAGACGTAGCTGTCTGCGAAGTCGAGGCACTCGAACAGCGGTTGACTGGCCGTGTCGAGTTCCTGCGGCAGCGACAGTTCCGGGTTGACCACCGATGCAAGCAGTCGGAGCCCCGTCGAGCCGGTGTCGAGCAGGATGTGATCGATGATCTGGCAGTTGGTGGTTGAACCGGGCTCGCAGACCGTGACTGATACGTAGGGGGAGTTGATGCCGTTGACGGCGGCGCCGGGCCCGCCATCTATCGTGATCGCCGCGACATTGTTCCCTGGCACCGGCGTTGGGCCACCGCCGCCCAGGTCGCCGCCGCAGCTCGAAAGCAGGGCCGAAACAGCGAACCCGGCCAGCGTGGCGGCTCGCTCCAGCGTGGATCCCACGGATTGCCTCATCGAAGCATTTTCCACCAAAGCGCGTCTGGGCTGCGTTTGTCGTTACTGACCGACAAAGCAGCGTCGCGATAGACGCTCAGCCGACGGCGGCCGCCGAATCTCCGCCGCGCGCGATGCGCCGGCGGTCCTGCTCGCGCAGCATGCGCTTGCGGATGCGGATGCTTTCCGGCGTCACTTCGACCAGTTCATCGTCGGCGATGAATTCGACCGCGTATTCGAGATTCAACTTGATCGGCGGCGTCAGCAGCAGCGCGTCGTCCTTGCCGGCGGCGCGGACATTGGTGAGTTTCTTGGTCTTGATCGGGTTGACGACCAGGTCGTTGTCGCGGCTGTGGATGCCGATGACCATGCCTTCGTAGACCTTCTCGCCGTGGCTGACGAACATGCGGCCGCGCTCCTGTAGCGCGAAGATCGAATAGGCGACCGCCTCGCCATTTTCATTGCTGATCAGCACGCCGTTGTGACGGTCGGGGATCTCGCCCTTGACCTCATCGAAGCCGTCGAAGATGTGGCTGATCAGGCCGGTGCCACGCGTCATCGTCATGAACTCACCCTGGAAGCCGATCAGGCCGCGCGCCGGAATGCGGTACTCGAGCCGCACGCGGCCGAGCGCGTCGATCACCATGTCGGTGAGATCCGCGCGGCGCTTGCCGAGCGCTTCCATGACCGCGCCCTGGCAGTTGGTGTCGACGTCGACGGTGAGCGCCTCGAACGGCTCGAGCGTACGTCCGTCGACGATCTTCTTCAGCACCTGCGGTTTGCCGACCGCGAGCTCGAAGCCCTCGCGGCGCATGTTCTCGACCAGGATCGTCAAGTGCAGTTCGCCGCGGCCCGAGACGTAGAACACGTCCGGCTCGTCGGTTTCCTCGACGCGCAGCGCCACGTTGCTCTGCAGCTCGCGCATCAGCCGCTCGCGAATCTGGCGGCTGGTGACGAACTTGCCCTCGCGGCCGGCGAGCGGTGAAGTGTTGACCTGGAAATTCATCGCCAGCGTCGGTTCGTCGACCTGGATCGGCGGCAGGCCCTCGGCCCCTTCCACATCGCACACGGTCAGGCCGATGTTGATGTCCTCGATGCCGGTCAGCGCGACGATGTCGCCTGCTGACGCTTCGTCCACGCTTTCACGCTGCAGGCCCTTGAAAGTGAGCACCTGCGCGATTTTCGCCAGACCGCGGTCTTCATCGCCGTAGCGCAGCGCCACCTGGCGACCGGCGCGCAGCGTGCCGCGGCGGATGCGGCCAATGCCGATGCGCCCGACGTAGGAGTTGTAGTCGAGCGTCGAAATCTGTAGCTGCAGAGGGCCATCGACTTCGCTCTTCGGCTGCGGCACGTACTGCAACACCGCCTCGAACAGCGCGGTCATGTCGCTTTCGACGCGGATCGGATCCAGGCTGGCCCAACCCTGCAGCGCCGACGCGTAGATCACCGGGAAGTCGAGCTGCTCGTCGGTAGCGCCGAGCTTGTCGAACAGATCGAAGGTCTGGTCGACGACCCAACCTGGGCGCGAACCCGGCCGGTCGACCTTGTTGACCACGACGATCGCCTTGTGGCCGAGCGCCAGCGCCTTGCGCGTCACGAAGCGGGTCTGCGGCATCGGGCCTTCGACCGCATCGACGAGGATCAGCACGCCGTCGACCATCGACAGCACGCGTTCCACTTCGCCGCCGAAATCGGCGTGGCCCGGCGTGTCGACGATGTTGATACGCGTGCCGCCGTATTCGATCGCGCAGTTCTTCGCCAGGATCGTGATGCCGCGCTCACGCTCGATGTCGTTGGAATCCATGACGCGCTCGCCGACCTTCTCGTGCGAGGCGAAGGTGCCCGACTGCTTGAGCAGGCAGTCGACGAGCGTCGTCTTGCCGTGGTCGACGTGGGCAATGATGGCGATGTTGCGGATCGGGCGGTGCATGGCGGTTTCAGCGCAGAACTTGCGGGCCTGGGCAAAAAGGCCGTGCAGGGTACCAGAAGCCGGCGGGCGCGGCTAACTATTTGTTTATACTGGGAACATGAGCTCACACGGGCCCCCACAGCCGCTGCCAAGCGCGCCGCCGCAGCCGCTAAGGGATGCGCTTTGGAATTTCTTTGGCGTGTTCCGCTACTGCGCCCATGCGGTGCAACTGGTCTGGGATACGAACCGCACGCTGCTCTTCGCGGCTGGCGGCCTGACCCTAATTGGCGGCGTGCTACCGGCTGGCGTGGCCTGGGTAGGCGCGCACATCGTCGATGCAGTGCTGCAGGCGATGCATTCGCCGCAGCACGACGTGCAGCGCGTGTTGCGGCTCGTGCTGCTCGAGGGACTGCTCGTCGCGACGCTGTCGGGCGTGCAGCGTGGACTGTCGCTGTGCCAGTCGTTGCTGCGCGCGCAACTCGGCCAGCGCGTCAACGTGATGATCCTCGAGAAAGCGTTGACGTTGCAGCTGGCGCAGTTCGAGGATTCCGAGTTCTACGACAAGCTGACGCGTGCGCGGCGCGAGGCCTCGAGCCGGCCGCTGAGCCTCGTCATGCGCACGTTTGGCCTGCTGCAGAACGCGATCTCGTTGCTGAGCTTCGCGGTGCTGCTGGTGCGCTTCTCGCCGTGGACGGTCGTCGTGCTCCTGCTGGCCGGCGTGCCGGCATTCCTCGCGGAGACGAAGTTCTCCGGCGACGCGTTCCGGTTGTTTCGCTGGCGCTCGCCCGAGACGCGCATGCAGATGTACCTGGAGACGGTGCTGGCGCGCGAGGACAGCGCCAAGGAAGTCCGCCTGTTCGGCCTGGGCGCGCGCTTCCTGCAGCGCTACCGCGATATTTTTGCGCGCCTGTACGGGCAGGATCGCGCGCTGTCGATCCGCCGCGATACCTGGGGATTCGCGCTCGGGCTCCTGACCACGGCCACGCTGTACGCCGCATACATGTGGATCGCGCTCGACGCGGTGCGCGGCTCGATCACGCTGGGCCAGATGACGATGTACCTGCTGCTGTTCCGTCAGGGCCAGTCCGCGGTTGCCGCGATGCTGGGCGCCGTCGGCGGCATGTACGAAGACAACCTGTACCTGTCGACTTTGTACGAGTACCTCGAAACGCCAGTCGAGCCCATACGCGGCGCAGCGATGCGCGGCCCCGATCCGCGCTCCGGCATCGTGTTCGAAGACGTGAGTTTCAGCTATCCCGGCGCGACCGAAGCGACATTGGCGGACATCAATTTGCAACTGCCGCCCGGCAGTTCGCTTGCGCTCGTTGGCGAGAATGGTTCCGGCAAGACCACGCTGATCAAGCTGCTGACGCGGCTGTATCAGCCGACTTCCGGCCGCATCCTCTTCGAGGGGCTGGATATCCGCGAGTGGGAAGAGCAAGCCTTGCGCGAACGCATCGGCGTGATCTTCCAGGACTTCGCGCGCTACCAGTTGCGCGTCGGAGAAAATGTCGGCGCCGGCGATGAACCGCATTTCGAGGATGAGACGCGCTGGCGCGAGGCGGCGGAGAAGGGCCGCGCCGCTGATTTCATTGCCGAGCTGCCGCTCGGCTACGAGACGCAGCTCGGCAAGTGGTTTCGCGACGGCCGGGAGCTGTCCGGCGGCCAGTGGCAGAAGATCGCGCTGTCACGCGCCTTCATGCGCACCGGCGCCGATGTGCTGGTGCTCGATGAGCCGACGGCCGCCATGGATGCGCGCGCCGAATCCGAGGTGTTCGAGCACTTCCGTCAGCTCGCACGCGGCCGCATCACGATCCTGATCTCGCACCGTTTCTCGACAGTGCGCATGGCGGACCAGATCGCCGTGCTCGATCGCGGCCGCATCATCGAGCGCGGCACGCACGCCGCGTTGACAGCGGCGGGCGGGCATTATGCCCAGCTGTTCGCGTTGCAAGCGCGCGGCTATCAGTGAACAGGCGCTAGGGTACAATGCGGCATGGAAGAAATGGCGGACACTTTTGACTCGGCCTTCACGAAGGCCGTCGACCTCGGCAATCGGCTGGCGGGCAAAGACAAGGAAGCCGATCTGTGGGACATCGCCGACGGCCTGCTCGCGGGCGCAGTGCAATACTGGCTGTACGCGCGGCAACCCTGCGGCGATGCGCGCTGCGAGGATTGCCTGGCCGTCAACACGGCCGAGGCGCGTCTCACTGAGCTCAAGCGTTTGATCAGCCAGCTGGCCGCCGAGAGCGAATACTTCCACGCGCCGACCGACGCCAACGTCGGGCGCGCCTGAAGCGGCTGCTTCGCGCAACTGCCGCTATGCGGCGGCCTGGCTAGCCGCCGCCGTCACTTCCGCGAGAACCAACTCCAGCTTGTCGAGCCCCTCATCGAGCAACGCCTCGGGAATGGTGAGCGGCGCGAGGAAGCGGATCACGTTGCCGTAGACGCCGCAGGAGAGAATCAGCAGGCCGTGGCGCGCCGCTGATTGCACCAGCGCGCGTGTCAGGTCGGCATCGGGCTGCTCGGCCTTGCCGTTCTTGACCAGTTCAATCGCAACCATCGAGCCGACGCCGCGGATCTCGCCGATCACCGGGAAGTGTTTCTGCAGCGTGCGCAACCGCGCCTGCAAGCGCTCGCCCAGGCGGAGCGAACGCTCGAGCAGTTTTTCGTTTTTCATGACATCCAGCACGGCGAGCGCCGCGGCGCAGCCGAGCGGCGAGCCGGCGTAAGTGCCGCCGAGTCCGCCGGGCGGCGGAGCATCCATGATCTCGGCCTTGCCGACGACGGCTGACAGCGGCACGCCGCCGGCGATGCTCTTGGCGACCGTCATCAGGTCGGGCTCGATGCCGGCGTATTCGACCGCGAACATGCGGCCGGTGCGGCCGAAGCCGGTCTGGATCTCATCGATGATCAGCATGATGCCGTGCTTGTCGCACAGCGCGCGGAGCGAGCGCAGGAATTCCGGGGGCGCGATGTTGAAGCCGCCTTCTCCCTGCACCGGCTCGATGACGATCGCAGCCACCTGCTGCGGATCAATATCCGATTTGAACAGCGCGTCGATCGCATCGAGTGAATCGGTGACGCTGACGCCGTGGTAGGCCACCGGGAAGGGCGCGTGGAACACGGACGGCAGCATCGGGCCGAAGCCGGCCTTGTACGGCTGCACCTTGCCCGTGAGCGTCATCGCCGCGAGCGTGCGGCCGTGGAAACTGCCGCTGAATGCGATCACGCCGGAGCGCTTCGTGTGGAAGCGCGCAATCTTCAGCGCATTCTCGATCGCCTCGGCGCCGGTGGAAAACAGCATCGATTTCTTCGGCGTCGGGCCTGGCGCCAGCTTGTTGAGCTGCTCGCACAGCTCGATGTAGCTCGCATACGGCGTCACCTGGAAGCAGGTGTGTATCAGTTTCTCGAGCTGCGCTCCGATTGCCTTGACGATCGAGGGATGTCGATGGCCGGTGTTGAGCACCGCGATGCCGCTGGCGAAATCGATGTAGCGCTTGCCTTCGATATCCCAAAGCTCCGCATTGCTGGCGTGATCCGCATAGACAGCCAGCGAATTGGAAACACCGCGCGGCACGGCGGCCATACGGCGCTGGTGGAGTTCGGCATTGGTGCTCATGATGATCCTCTAGATGGCCTGCGGCGCATAAGGTTTAAATCGATTATCCCGGTATTTTCGTTTTAGAATCGCCTCTCTTGCAACTCCCTTAGGCTCTGTTCCCACCCAGGACGTCGATGCGTTGCTGCTCAAAATGCTTTCAGACAAGGCGCGAGGCGCGATGCGTGG
>JBEPVS010000049.1:0-13979 GCA_041690875.1 Gammaproteobacteria bacterium | reverse complement strand
CAGACGGATGGCCTTGAGTTCGTCGGTCACGGTCGGATGGCCGAGGTAACCTGAACGAGTCGGTCCGCCTCCCCAGTTACCCGGGTCGGTCAGGAATGTGGTGTCGTAGTTGCTGTAGTTGTTGGCGGTGGTTAAATGCGTGACACCACTGCTGGGATCGGTCGTGAAGTTAACGGTCTCCTTCGGCGGCAGGAAACTCGGATCGCTCGCGTCATTGCGGCCGAGACCGGCGGTGGATTCCAGCCGCAGATCGTTACGGGTGGAGCGCGAGTAGCTCAGATCGTTATTGATCGACCAAGCGTCGCTGAAATCGAAGTTGGTGTTCAGACCAAACGCGTCAACCTTGGCGTGGCGATCATTGTTGTAGTTCTCGACGACGAGGAAAGGCACGTCATTCGTGAACGAGCCGGAGGTGATGCGATTGCCGATCATCCCCGTGTTGGAGGTCAGCGCTGCACCCGCCCAGACCGTGCCATACTCCATGCGGCGGATTTTCTGCAGTTCGTGGAAACTCGAGTGATAGCCGTCGAGCACCATGTGTAGCTGGTCATTGGGTTTGAATTCCGCCACGCCCATGATCGCATTGCGTGCAAAGTACGCGGACTTCACGCCGTCCTTGTCTCCGCCGATTACCTCGTTACCACCGCCAGCATCGGCGTAGCCCCAAGGTTCGCGCGTTTGCGCCTGGTACGGGGTTTTGTTGTAGGAGATGCCCAGTGCGAGACCAAAGGTGTTGTTCGCGAACTGATCAATCCACATTGCGCTAGCGCGATTCCCGCTCGTTTCGGCGCCCGGTACTTGAGCCTTCAACTGACCCACATCGCGCTGGTAGCGAAATGCAGTTGCCTCATGGCCGTACGCCAGCGGACGAACGGTCTCAATGTCTGCCGTGCCGGCGATTCCCTGGTAGGACATGCCCGCATCGGGGGTCTTGTATACCTTCACCTGACTCACCAGCTCAGCTGGGTATTGGTCGAACTCGACCGTGCGGTTGTCGTTGACCGACGCCTGCTCGCGACCGTTCAGCGTCGTGACGGTGAAGTCCGGGCCAAGGCCGCGGATCGACAGCGTTTGCGCTCGGCCGTTGGTACGCTGCGCGGCAATGCCGGGCAGGCGGCCGACCGCTTCGGCAATCGATGCGTCGGGAAGTTTGCCGATGTCCTCGGCCGAGACCGCCTCGATAATCGACGAGGACGCCTTTTTTGCGGAGATCGCATCTTCGACGCCCTTGCGAATACCGGTGACCACGACCTCTTCGAGCGGGGGCGATGCCGCGGCTGCCGCAGCGGGCTGATTGGCCGTTTGCGCCTGCGTGACGTTCGCCGCGGCGAGCATCAGCAATGCGCAGCCGGTCGCCGTCGAACTGACGGAGAATGTTGGGCGCGATGAGATCGGATAAAGCGTCTTGAACGTCTTCACCAAGAATTCTCCTTGAATTTGCTTGCTTCGGCCGCGGCCTTCCCCTTAAGGACGCACGGCTGCTCCCCCCACGGGAGTGTTGTAAATAGTTCTCTGAGCGGGATCTTAATGAATATCAGTCGCTTGCCAATCCCGCTGCATACGTATTCATGCATGTACGTTGTTACTGTTGCTTCCGGAACACACGAAATTCCCACGCACCCAGCGTGACCGCCGGCAGCCCGGCTGTCGTATCGGCCATTTCATCGATGTACTGCCCAGCGCCCGCGTCGATCACGCCCACAAACGAGTGCGCTGACAAATTGATCGCGACCACCAGCGTTTCGGCACCGTCCTGGCGCGCGAAACTGACCACGTGGTCTTCGTCGCTGTTGTGCAGCCAATGCACCTCGCCATCGCGCAGCGCGGCATGCGCCTTGCGCAAGCCGATCAGCTGCTCAATCGTGTGCGGAAAGGCCGGCCGCAGCTCCGCGCTCTGCCAGAACACCGGCAGCTTCTCGAACAAGGCCGGCGCTGCCGACTCGGTCGAGTCGCCGGCCTCCATTCCGTTGTAGAGCATGGGAACTCCGTCTAGCGTGAACATCAGCGCCGATGCGGCCAGTGCAGCCGGCTCGCCAAATTGTGCAATCGCGCGGTGCTGGTCGTGGTTGTCGGAGAAACGCATGCGCAGCGCGCCGCGCGGGTACTGCGCCGCGTCGGCCAGCCACTGCTCGCGCAGCGCGAACGCCGGGCGGCCTAGCTGCACTATATCCGCAAGTGCGTGGTACAGCTTCCACGAGTAGTCGATGTCGAAAGCGCTCGAGAGCAGGTCCGGCGAATCGGCCTCTGCCAGCATCATGATGTCGGGCTTGACCTGGCTGAGCGCGGCGCGCGCCGGCTCCCAGAAATCAGTGGGCACACCGGCGGCGAAATCGCAGCGGAATCCGTCGAGATCGAAGTCACGGATCCAATGCACCAGCATGTCCTGCATGTAGTGGCGCAGGCCGGCGTTGCGGTAGTCGAGATCGGCGACGTCGGTCCAGTCGGGATTCGGCGCAATGATGTGGCCGCCCGCATTGTGCGTGTACCAGTCCGCGTGCGCCATCATCACGGAATCCCATGCCGTGTGGTTAGCGACGATGTCGATGATGACCTTGAGGTGGCGCTTGTGCGCTTCATTGACGAGCCGATGCAGGTCTTCGGCCGTGCCGTACGCCGGATTGATACCGTAGAAATCGCGCACCGCATAGGGGCTGCCGAGCGTGCCCTTGCCCTTGAGCTTGCCGAGCGGATGGATCGGCATCAGCCACAGGATGTTCACGCCGAGCCGCTGCAGGCGATCGAGCTGCGCGGTGACGCCGGCGAAATCGCCGCTGGCTGAAAACGCGCGCGGAAAAATTTCGTAGATGACGCCGTCGTGCAGCCAGGCGGGCGAGCTGCGCGCAGCCTGCTGCGCGTAGTCGCGCGCGGGTTTGTCGAGTGGCGTGACGTCGGCCGCGGCGCCGAGCGGTGCCAGCAGCGCGATGCCAGCAATCAAACCAAGGGCGATGCGGCGCGCATCAGAGTACATGCAGGGAACATAGTCCGGGCGTTGCCGCGTGCGCGAATGAATACGTATGCGCGGATGCGAGAGCGCTCGCTTCAGCAGGTAAGCTCATCGGCAAGTGAGCGATGGAACGGCCGTGAACAAGAACAAGCCAGCTGAGTCGGACCACACACCCGCGAGCGAGCCTCAACACCTGTGGTGGCATGGCGGACTGATCTACCAGATCTATCCGCGCAGCTTCCTCGATTCCAACGGCGATGGCGTCGGCGACCTGCCGGGCATCATCGACAAACTCGACTACGTGGCCAGCCTGGGTGTCGAGGCCATCTGGGTCTCGCCGTTCTTCAAGTCGCCGATGGCCGATTTCGGCTATGACATCGCAGACTACCGCGCGGTCGATCCGATGTTTGGCAAACTCGAGGACTTCGATCGTTTGCTTGCAAAGGCGCATGGCCTTGGCCTGAAGGTGATGATCGACCAGGTGCTGAGCCACACCTCCGCGGAGCATGCGTGGTTCATCGAGAGCCGGAGCGACCGCACGAATGCGCGCGCCGAATGGTACGTTTGGGCCGATCCCCGGCCCGACGGCGGTCCTCCGAACAACTGGCTGTCGATCTTCGGCGGCATAGCATGGAAATGGGAACCGCGGCGCGCGCAGTATTACCTGCACAACTTCCTGAGCTCGCAGCCAGACCTGAACTTCCACAATCTGCAGGTGCGGCGCGCGGTGCTCGACAACCTGAAGTTCTGGCTCGACCGCGGCGTCGATGGCGTTCGGCTCGATGCGATCAACTTCTGCTTCCACGACCCGCAGCTGCGCAACAATCCGCCGAAACCCATCGAGCAGCGCACGGGACGCGGCTTCCTACCCGACAATCCGTACGCGTACCAGTACCACGTGTACGACAACACGCGTCCGGAGAACCTGCCGTTCATCGAGGAACTGCGCGCGCTGGTCGATCGTTATCCCGGCGCCGTGACGCTCGGCGAAATTTCCGCCGAAGATTCCAGCACGACGATGGCCGAGTACACGCGTCCCGGCCGCCTGCACATGGGCTACAACTTCGAGCTTCTGGGCAGCGCGCGCTCGCCAGCGCACATTCGCGCAACGGTCGAGGGCGCGCTCGCCGCCTCGGGCGATACGTGGCCCTGCTGGTCGATCTCGAACCACGATGTGCAGCGCGTCGTCTCACGCTGGGGTAGTCCGCATTCACCGCCGCACCTGGCGACCCAGCTCACCGCGCTGGTGTGTTCGCTGCGCGGCGCGGTCAGTATCTACCAGGGAGAGGAACTGGGCCTGCGTGAGGCGGAGGTGCCGTTCGAATCGCTGCGCGATCCGTACGGCAAGGCGTTCTGGCCGAATTTCAAGGGTCGCGATGGTTGCCGCACACCGTTGCCGTGGAACGCTGCTGCGCAAGGCGGATTCAGTAGCGGCACGCCGTGGCTACCGCTGGCGCCCGAACAGCTCGCGCTCGCCGTCGAGGTGCAGGAGCGCAATCCATCATCGACATTGCAGGCGTTTCGCCGCTTCATGCGCTGGCGCCGCCAACATCCTGCGCTACGGTGGGGCAACATCGAATTTCTGTTGGCTTCCGACACAGTGCTGGCGTTCACGCGCCACTATAACGGCGAGCGCTTGCTGGCCGCGTTCAACCTGTCAGCGCAAGACGCGACTGCCGACTTGCCGCGCGTGCGTTCGGGCGCAGCGCTCGGTGGGCATGGATTGCCGGAAGGAAAACTTGAAGGTGCGCGGCTGGCGATTCCGCCGCACGGCGTCGTGTATTGCAAGCTTGGAGGCTGACGGAATTCCGCCGCGCTGCAGCGCCGATCTAGCTGCCGGCGTGCTGGCGCCAGGATTTCACGACAAGGTCGCTGAAGCGATCGATCGACACGCGCGCATCGCCCCAGGCATCACCCGATGGCGAGGCGTCTTCGAGCGACGTGGCGAAGCGATCGTAGTCGATTTCATCGAGCACCTTGCCATCCGCGCCGTGCAACACGGCATGCAAGTGCGCGCCGCCGAGCGATACGGAACGCAGCGCATCGAGACTCGGATTTTGCTGGATCTGGTAACGCGTCGGGTGCGAGGGCACGGCCCGTTCGATCGATACGTCGAGTCGCAACGACGCCGAATCTGAAATCGAGACGTCGGCGGAAGCGAACGCACGTTGCAGGCGCTCCGCAACGGCCTCCTGCAGCACGGCGCCTTCCGATGCGCCATATTGATCGTGCAGCGCCTTCTGGAGCGGCACGCTGATCGTCATGGGCGCAACCGCCACCGCGGCCCCTGCAAGCGAGGGCGTGGTGTTGACCCCGGCGATCAGGACGAGAGGGAGGGCAAGCCATTTCATGCTCATGCCGGAATTTTAGCACCGACCCCTGCCCGCAGCTTTAATTCTCTGTAATTCAATCGGTTAACCCGCTCTGCCGGGCTATGGCATCATGCCTTACGGGGGTCATCGAAAGCAGATGCACGGCAAGCCGACGTCGTTAGACATCGCCTATCTGGCGGGCGTCTCGCAGCCTACCGTATCGCGCGCGCTGCGCGGCAGCCCGATGGTCAGCCTCGAGACGCGCAAGCGCATCGAGGCCATCGCGCAGCAGCTGCA
Source organism: Gammaproteobacteria bacterium (assembly GCA_041690875.1). Lineage (GTDB taxonomy): Bacteria > Pseudomonadota > Gammaproteobacteria > Steroidobacterales > Steroidobacteraceae > FEN-1191. The sequence continues at coordinate 8,426 of JBEPVS010000049.1, read as the reverse complement.
TTACAAGGTCGACAAGAACGCCTCGAACCTGCGCTTCCAGCATTCGCACACGCTGGCGTTGTTGCTTTTCGAGGACCCGACCCCGGACGAATCGCAGATCAATCCGTTCTTCCTGACGATGCTGGGTTCGATCACCCGCGCCTGCGCGCTGCGCGGCTACGACCTGCTGATTTCGTTCCAGCAGATGTCGAGCGACTGGCACAAGGAATACGAGGACAGCCGCAAGGCCGATGGCATCATCCTGCTCGGCTACGGCGACTACGTCGCCTACCAGTCACGGCTCGAGCAACTCGTCAGCCAGGGAACACACTTCGTCCGCTGGGGTGCGGTGCAGGCGGGTCAGCCGGGGCTGTCCGTGGGGTGCGATAATTTCCGCGGCGGCTACGACGCGGCGCGCCACCTGCTGGCACTCGGACGCCGCCGCTTCGCGTTCCTCGGCGATGCCTCGAACCACTACCCCGAATTCCTCGAGCGCCATCGCGGCTGCATCGAAGCGATCACCGCGGCGGGCGAAAATCCCGATGCCGTCGCGCAGGTCGATGCGATCAGCACCGAGCAGTCGGGCTATGAGGCGACGAACGAATTGATCGCGCGCGGTGCGCGCTTCGATGCGATCGTCGCGGCAAGTGATTTGATCGCGATCGGTGCGATGAGAGCACTACACGGTCGAGGCATCGAGGTACCTGGACAGGTCTCTATAGTAGGGTTTGACGATATTCCCGCCGCGAGCCTGACCCAACCGCCGCTGACAACGGTCATGCAGGACACACATCGCGCCGGCGAAGTGCTGGTCGAGACGCTGCTGCGCATGCTGCGCGATGAGCATGCGGAAGGCACCGTGCTGCCCACTAGGCTGGTCGTGCGCGGCTCGTGTGGAGCGGCACACGCAGCGCCAGCAATCCGGCGATAAAGAAGCACGCGCCGCCAAGCACGAGCACGTCGATCGGTTTACCGCCGAACGCGGTCTTGAGCACCGCCCCCAGTACACTCGCCGCGACGAGCTGCGGAATCACGATGAAGAAATTGAAGATGCCCATGTAGAGGCCCATCTTCCGCGACGGTACGCTGTCGGACAGCAGCGCGTACGGGAGCGAGAGGATCGACGCCCACGCGAAGCCGATGCCGAGCATCGATGCGATGAGCCAGTGGTAGTCGCCGATCAATGCGATCGATATGAGGCCGAATCCACCGAGCCACACGTTGACCAGATGGCTGCGCTGCAATCCGAACTTGCGCACGATGTATGGAATCACGACCGCCGCGAGCGCGGCGAAGCCGTTGTAGGCGCCGAACAGGAATGAGACCCAATCCGCGCCGTTGTTGTACGCGGCCGAGGCTGGATCGCTGCTGTGGAAATGCACCTGCGTGACGGCGGCGGTCGTGTAGAGCCACATCGAAAACAGCGCCAGCCATGAAAAGAACTGCACCGGAATGAGCCGGCGCATCGTCAGCGGCATGTTCTCCAGATCGCGCATGATCGTGCCGAAAAAACCCGGCCGCGGAAACCACGCATGCACCAGCAATGCGAGGCCCCAGGCCAGCGACATGCCGCTGACCAGATACAGCTGCCGATCGAGGTCGTTGCTGGCGACGGTCGCGATCGCAGCAAGTCCAATCGCCGTCCAGGCCAGGCCCGCGACGACTTGCCTGCCGCCGCCTGCGGCCCCTGCGCTTTCGTCGGGTTGTTCGGGCGTCGCATCGGCGAAGGCGTGCAGCGTCTCGGGCGGATATTCGCGCGTGCGCAGCACCGTCCACGCGACTGCGCCGAGCAGCACGATCGCACCGAGGTCGAAGGAATAGTAGAGCGTGTCGGGCACGACGGCGTGGCCCGCGGCATCGGTGCCGTGGTTGCTGACGCCGAGCCACGTGAACAATGGCGGCAGGCAGCTCGCCACGACGGCGCCGAGGCCGATGAAAAAACTCTGCATCGAATAGCCGGTCGGGCGTTGCGCCGGCCCCAACTGGTCGCCGACGAAGGCGCGGAACGGTTCCATCGACACGTTGATCGACGCATCGAGCAACCACAGCAGGCCGGCCGCGATCCACAGCACGCCGGATCGCGGCATCGCCAACAGCGCGATCGACGCGAGGATCGCACCGACGAGGAAGTACGGCCGGCGGCGTCCGAGCCGGGTCCAGGTACGGTCGGAGTAATAGCCGATGATCGGCTGCACCAGCAGGCCCGTCAGCGGTGCCGCGATCCACAGCGACGGAATGGCATCGAGACTCGCGCCCAGCGTCTGGAAAATGCGGCTGACGTTCGCGTTCTGCAGCGCGAAGCCGAACTGCAGTCCGAGGAAACCGAAGCACATGTTCCAGATTTGCCAGAAAGTCAGCGTCGGACGCGCCTGGTTGGTCATCTGGTTCGTCATGCTACCCCCTTATTCTTGAGAGCCGATCCTAACGTAATCGGGACTTGCACCGCCGTCGTCTCGCGCTAGCGGACTCGCACTAGCGGACTATTCCAACGAAAAGCGCGAGTGCTCGATCGACCGCCAGTCGGGATTTGTCGTCGACGCGACCATAGACCCCATTTATAGATCGGCTCGGTATAACCCGCAATTGATCGATCATTGCGTGGAGGCCATCACAAATGGCCACGTTCAAGAACGGAGAACTGTCCGACACAGAGTAGTGCAGCCTGGCGACCGGCACGATGGCTACTCGCACATGGTTGGCGAACGCATCGTGCTGGATTACAAGTCCATGGAAGGATTGTGGTGAGAATGCCTTCTTGCGTTGAGGACCCCACGCAACCAGATAGCCTCGCCGTAGTTTGATCCAGCGCCGTCTCGGAGCACGACGAACCGTCTGTTGTTCGCCGACGACCTGACATTGGCGTTTGCATTCCGCGCCGAAACCGGGCGCACGCGTATCAATGACCCAGAGCTGCGCTGGCCGCAGCCCGGCTCCCCGCAACGTTTCGCGATGCCTGCGAACTCGCCGGACCAGATACTCGCGCTGATAGTCCTCGAATCGTTTCATGCGTTACATGTAACGCATTACATGTAACGCGCGGAATGAAAACATCGCCGCGTGTTCAGCCAGAAATTGCCTGCTTTGTTCGACTCTGCGCTTATTTAGCCGCTTGACTCGCGCACGATGAGGCCATCTTGGCGGGCAGGTCACTGCGCTTCTTGATCACGGCAAGCGTCCAAACAAATCATTCCACTGTCGGTAGTGCGCCGCGAGTTCAGGCGTCAACGCGCCCGGCGACAAGCGCCAACTCCAATTGCCCGCCGCGGTGCCGGGCAAGTTATAACGCGCGTCGCTGCCGAGCTGCAGTAAATCCTGTACCGGCAGGACGGCCAGCACCGCGACCGAGGCCAGTGCGAGGCGCACCAGAGCCCGCGGAATCGTCGCGTCGGATGCGCCCGCCGTGACGCCCAGATATTTTCCGACGCGCCCAGCGGTGTCCGCGTCGAGCGAACGAAACCATCCGAGCGTCGTGTCGTTGTCATGCGTGCCCGTGTAGACGACCGAGCGCTGCGTGAAATTATGGGCCAGATGCGAATTGTCGCCCCCGCCATCGAATCCGAACTGCAGTACCCGCATGCCGGGAAGATCGAATGAGCGGCGCAGCGCCACGACGTCGGGCGTGATGACACCAAGGTCTTCGGCCACCAGCGGCAACTCGTCCGCGCCGATTGCGACGCGCAACGCGGCCAGCAACTCCATGCCGGGCGCCGGAAGCCACTCGCCTTCGCGAGCGGTGCTCGCTCCGACGGGCACCGCCCAATATCCCGCCAGACCTCGGAAATGATCGAGGCGCAGCAGATCGAAGCGGCGCAGCGCGGCGGAAACGCGCGCGCGCCAGAACGCGAATCCGTCGCGACGCGCCTGCTCCCAGTCGTAGAGCGGATTGCCCCAAAGCTGGCCGTCGTCCGAAAAATAATCCGGCGGCACGCCGGCGAGCAGCGCCGGTGCGCCGTCGGGGCGCAGCTGGAATTGCTCGCGCTGTGTCCATGTCGCCACCGAGTCGGGAGCGACGTAGATGGGTGCGTCACCGTACAAGCGAACGCCATGCGCGTGCGCGTATTCGCGCAACGCGGCCCATTGCAGCGCAAATTGCCATTGACCCACTCGCAGCGCGTGCAGTTCGGGCGATAGCCGCTCACGCACTGTGTGCAACTCGTGCGGATCACGCTCACGCAGCGCCGCGGACCAGGTCCACCACGGCGCAGCGTCATGCGCGCGGCTCAGCGCGGCGAACAACACGAAGTCTTCGAGCCAGTCGCGCTGCGTTTCGCAGAATTGCCTGAACGATTCCTGCGACTGAACGGGGTCAGGCGCTTCGCTGTGGTCGATGAGCGCCGTGTTGCCGGCATTGTCCGAACGCACCCAGTATGGCGATCCGTCAGCACCCACAGGACCCAGCGGCAACACCTGCCACACGGAAAAACCCGCGCTCGCCAGCCAATCGACGAAATCGCGCGCCGCCCGGCCGAGCACACCCTGCTCGCCCGGCAATGCGGCCGGGTGCAGCAGCACACCGCTGCGTCGCCGATCGAGCACGGGCATCATGCCTGCGCCCTTCGCATCACGCCACCGCCCTCGGGCGCGCCGTGGCCAACCGAGATCGCGTGCGACAGCGACTCGGGCGGAGCGCGGCCGAGTAGCCGATACAGGCTCGTGAGCTGGTGGCGGAACAGGCGATCGAAATCGCGCACTGCTGCGTAGGGGTTGTAATCGCCAAACCACCAGAACCAGTCCGAGCTCTCGCACAGCGCGAGCTGCCGCTCGATCGACGTGCGCCGCTCCGCGGAGAGCGATTCATCCGCGAGCACCGGGTCTGTGGCGAGCTTCGCTTGCACGAGCAGATCCCATGCTGCGTTCTTGTCCGGATCGCCAATCCACGTGGCCAGCGTACCGTGCACCCAGCTGCCTGCAACGACGTGCCGCAGCGGTTGCCGTTGCGGGTGCTGCTCAAGCGCGTCACCGAGTGTCGTCAGCTCGAGCAGTGGATGGCTCGCGAGCGCCGCATACAGGCCCTGCAGGAAATAATATCCGTTGAACGGATAGTGTTCCCACGCATTTTCACCATCGAGCGCGATGAGCGCCAGCGCGCCGGGCCGCCCGGCCTGTGCATGGGCGATGCGCTCGAGTTCGCCGATGAAATGTCGCACGGCATCGTCGCCGTGCCAGCCCTGGTACGTGAAGCCGATCAGGTCGGAGAGTTCGTCGTGCCGGAAGCACAGGCTCAACGCGCTGCCCGGCACTTGCCAGGCGCGCAACTCGGGCGCCGCGGAAAGATCCGTCACGTGCGCCGCCGTTGCGGCGCCGGTTTCGTCCGCCATGTACGTATCAGTTAGCCGAAGGCAACCGCGCAGCACATTCCCGCTGCTCGCGGCCCAGCGCATGCCGTGCGTTTCGAGCACCGCGAGCGCACTCGCGCTGATCGCACCTTCCGACGGCCAACAGCCCGCGGGCTCGCGCCCGAATGCGCGGCGGAATACGCGCAATGCTTCTTCCATGTGCCAGGCCGCGCGCTGCTCGCCGCCCGGATACCCCGCGGCGTGCGGAAGCTGCGCTGCAGGGAGCGACTCGCGTGCCGCGCGAAAATCGATCAGCAGCGGCAGGATCGGATGCGCGTACGGCGACATCGCGAGTTCAACCTGGCCGCGCTCGGCGAGTGCGCGATACCGGCCGAGCAAGCCGGCCAGCAGGTCGCCGATCAGCTCGAGCAACACGCGCCGATGCGAGGGACCAAAATCGCGGGCACGCTCGATGAGCGATGCGACGCGTGCATCGCTGCGTTTCACGGTCTCGCCGAGCCAGGCGATGTGGTACCACACCGCGATGTCACGCAGGTACTGATCGGAGGCATACGCCACGCGCTCGGGCGTATCGAAGGTCACCGCCAGATCCGCGAGCTCGGTATACGCCGGATACCGTTCAATCAGCCGCGTGCGCTGCGCGCGCAGGCAGGCCTGCAGCAGGGACCGTCGCGCGGCCGGCTCGAGCGGCAATGGCGCTTCCGACAGCATCGCCAGCACCGGATCGGGCAGTGGCTCCGCATCGGTGAGGTGCGCGCTGACGCGAGCGGCCAGTTCCTCGAGCTGTTCGATCAGGATCGGCGCGAAGTTGACGACCGCGCGCGCCTGTCGATTGGCTTCCAGGTGCGCGGCCATGTCGGCGTAGTCCTTGATCGCATGCAGATACGTCCACGGCAGGATGTACTCGCCGTTGGCGGGGTCGCGATATTGCGGCTGGTGCATGTGCCACAGCAGCACGACGGGGAAACGCGCAGTCGAACTCATGCGCTGGCAATACTTCTGTGCAGCATCTCCGGGGTCACCAGCGCGACGCCGTTCTCGGTGACGTGGAAGCGAGCGGCATCAGCGCCGCGGTCGACGCCGATCTGCATGCCGTCCGGCACCTCGCAGCCTTCATCGAGGATCGCCTGGCGGATCGTACAGCTCGCGCCGATCTTGACGTTCGGCAGCACCACCGAGCGAAACACGCTCGAGCGTTCATCGACTCGCACGTTCGAGAACAGCAGCGATTGGTTGATGACAGCTCCCGAGATGATGCACGCACCCGAGACGATCGAATTGATCGCCATGCCGCGGCGCCCGTCCTCGTCGAGGATGAATTTCGCCGACGGCACATGCGCCTGATAGGTCCAGATTGGCCACTCCTCGTCATACAGGTTCAGTTCCGGCGCCACGTGCACGAGCTCGATGTTGGCTTCGTAGTAGGCGTCGACGGTACCGACATCGCGCCAGTAGTTCTGCGCGCGCGTCTTCACGTCGGTGAACGGGTACGCAAACACCTGCAGCGTGTCGATCGACGGCGGAATGATATTGCGGCCGAAGTCGTGCTTCGACGCCAAGTTCTTCGCATCCTCGACCAGCAATTTCTCCAGCAGCCGGCCGTTGAAGATATAGATGCCCATCGATGCAAGCGCGACATCCGGCCGGCCAGGAATGCATTCCGGCTCCTGCGGCTTCTCGGCGAATTTTGTCACGCGGTTCCACTCCGTGACCGACAGCACGCCGAACTCGCGCGCCTTGTCGCGCGACACCTCGACGACGCCAACGGTGATGTCGGCGCCTTTTTCCACGTGATAGGCCACCATCGGGCCGTAGTCCATCTTGTAGATGTGGTCGCCCGCCAGCACCAGCACGTGCTTCGGCCGATGCGTGCGGATCAGATCGAGGTTCTGGTAGACGCAGTCGGCAGTGCCGCGGTACCAGTGCTCACCGATCTGCTGCTGTGCCGGGACGACGTCGATGAATTCACCGAACTCGCCGCGCAGGTAGCTCCAGCCGCGCTGCAAGTGCTGGATCAGCGACTGTCCCTTGTACTGCGTCATGATGAAAATCTGGCGGATGCCCGAGTTCACGCAATTCGACAATGGAAAATCGATGATGCGGAATTTTCCGCCGAATGGCGTCGCCGGCTTGCAGCGGTTGATCGTCAAGTCGTGCAAGCGCTCGCCGCGTCCGCCTGCCATGATCACCGCCAGCGTGCCGCTGGTAAGCCGGCTGACGTAACGCCCTGAGGATGTCCTGGGGTTTGGCTTAGGCATCGCAATCGATCTCAGTGTGGGCCCCGTCGAGTATAGTACGCCCGCAATGGGCAACTGGATCGACGATCTGGCGCACGACCGCGGGCGAATCGGCGCAGGCACCCACCACGATCCGCACGGCATCCTCGGGCTCCACGAACGCGGCGGCCTGAGTACGCTGCTGGCTTACCTGCCCACCGCCCGCAACGCGAGCATCGACGGGCGGCTTACGCTGCAACGCATCCCGGGCAGCGATTTCTTCCAGTGGCAGGGTCCTCGCGGCACGCTGTCGAACCACTATCGCCTGACCTGGCACGACAGCCACGACGCGCCGCATGAGCGCGTCGATCCGTATAGTTTCTGGCCCACGATTGGCGTTGCCGACCTGACTGCGTTCAGCGGCGGACACGAGGCCCGCGCCTGGCAATTCCTCGGCGCGCAGCGCCTGCAGGTGGATGGCATCGACGGCGTGCGCTTCGCAGTCTGGGCGCCGAACGCGGAACGCGTCAGCGTGGTCGGACCTTTCTGCGACTGGGATGGCCGCCGCCTGCCGATGCGCACGCTGGGCGCGAGTGGCGTGTGGGAATTGTTTGTCCCGGGCCTCGAAGCCGGCGCGCTTTACAAATATGAAATTCGCCACCGCCTCAACGGCGCGGTCGTACTGAAGACCGATCCGTACGGCCGCGCCACCGAGCTGCGCCCGGAGACTGCATCGATCGTGAGCGATAGCCGCCATGGCTGGGGCGATGGCGAGTGGATGCGCGCGCGACGCGCGCGCGATTGGCTGCACGCGCCGATGAGCATCTACGAAGTGCACGCGGGTTCCTGGCGCCAGCACGGCGATGGACGTTTCTACAACTTCCGCGAACTTGCGGCCGAGTTGATACCCTACGTGCGCGCGCAGGGTTTCACG
>JBEPVS010000048.1:0-13982 GCA_041690875.1 Gammaproteobacteria bacterium | reverse complement strand
CAAGGCGCGACGACCGAAGTGTGCTCATTGCACATGAGGGAGGAGCAACGCCGCCCTGCGCAATCTCGGGCCGGCCCGCCTGTAAAGATGCGCCAGTGTGCAATTTGACTGCAACGCCAGTACTGACGGGGGTTGCGCTCAAAATGCTTTCATACGGCGTTGCTCGGCGCTCACGTGGAATGACCACGCATCGCGCCGCGCGCCTTGTCTGAAAGCATTTTGAGCAGCAACGCATCGATGTCCTAAGCGTGAACAGGCCCTGGCGATCAATTGCAGCCGCAACCGCCGCCGACGCCGCCGGTGGCGCCGCGCGCACCTTCGCGCGACTCGTAGACGTGATCGATGTAGGTGTTCGACACCGGATTCGGCGTGAACGACATGATCGGATCGGCCAGGTGCTCACGCTCGTAGGGCTTCACCCACGGCGAGATCGAACTGCACGCGGACAGCGCCACACAGCCGGCTGCAACGAACAGCCAGCGTGAAACGTGTCGCCATCCGCGGCGGTTCATCGCGAGACGCTCAATGCGTGGCTCATTCGCGGATCAACGCTCGGATCTGGTCGAGGTATTCATTCTCGGCGCCCGGCTGGTAGCCGCGGTGGATGTAGCGCACATTGCCCTTGCGGTCGAGGATAACGGTGTTGGGCATGCCTTCCACCTGATAGAGCTTACTCACCTTGCTATCGGTATCGAACAGTATCGGAAAGGAGACAGGCGTCGCCTTGAGCCAATCAGCGGCGGCCGCGGAGTTCGGTTCGACATTGACGCCGATCAGCGTGACGCCCTTGTTGTGGAACTGGCGGTTGAGCTGCTCGAGGATCGGCATTTCCTTGCGGCACGGCCCGCACCAGCTGGCCCAGAAATTCACTAGAACGATCTGACCTTTCAGCGAATCGAGGTTGACGGGTTTGCCGGTGTTCGAGGTCAGCTGGAACGAAGGCGCCGGCGCGCCGGTGTGGATCGGGTCGACGCTGGCGGCGAACACCGGGAGCGCTGCGAGCGCGGCGACGCCGAGCAATCGAAGTGCAATTTTCATGGTCCAAACTCCGTGTCAGAAGAACACGGTCGCGCCGATGTGTGCCGACAGGTTGTTGCGCAGCCGATCGGTACCGAGGAAGTCGGACTTGAACACCTGGTCCTGCGCCTCGATACGGATCGTCAGCCAGTCCGTCGGCAGCACCCGGAAACCCGCACCGAAGTTGACCGAGAATTTCTGATCACCCTCGAACTTCGTGCTGCCGATGCCGCCCAGCAGGTACATGCCGCTGGTCATGGCGAGATTGCGACCGAGAAAGACCTCGCCAGGCAGGAAGTTGTAGCCTAACGAGAGGTTGTAATACGTGAAGCGCCTCTCATCATCGGTGAGCAGCTGCACATTTCCACCCAGCGTCTCGAAACTGGTCTTGCCGGTCTTGGAGCGGCCCGCAGCGGCCTCGAAGAAGAAATCTTCCGTGACGTGGTAGTCAAAAACTGCGCCCACCACTGGCGCGGCGGTGTAACTCTCGATCGAGATCTCGCCGAAGTAGGCGCCCAGTTCGACGTTCTTTGCCTTGATCTTCGGCACCTTGATCTTGCGCCGCTCCACTTGCGGATCGATTACGACTGGCGGCGGCGCGGCATCAGCCGCGGCGGCCGCGGCGTCGGCGGCTGCGTCGGCATCCTGCGCGCTGGCCTGCGCCTTGTGGCGGTGAAACGGCCAATGCATGTGCCGGTGCATCGTGGCGCAACCGCTGGTCAGCATCAGGACCGATGCTAGTAGAAGTACGCGAATCCGACTTTCCATTCCTGTTTCACCTCGTTGGCATCGCTCTTCGTGAACACCGTGTGGTGGCGGTATTCAGCACGCAGGAAAAAACGCCGCGTCAGATAAAAACGCGCGCCCGCTCCTGCGTAGGCGGTCTGGTAGTTCTGGTTCAATGGCGTCACCAGCGTCGCCTTCGGCTCGGTGCGCTCGACGCCGGTGCCCAGCGTCACGAATGGCGAGAAGCGCCACTCGGGCATGAACACATGGTTCAAGCCCAGGTCGGCGATGTAGCCGTTGGACAAATTGCCGAGGAATTGTCCCACGTGCAGTTCAAGCTTGAGATTGTCCGTGAGCGAGCGCGCCAAGAAACCCTCGACCAGCGTGGCGCCCGCGTAATCACCGGCGAAAATGCCGCCTTCCCAGCGGTGCGACTGGAAACCCTTGCGATCGCCGCGGTCAAATTTGAACGGCGAGCCATCCGCGAGCGTCGTGGTCTCGACGCTCCGCTCGGACGCCCAGCCCTCGACGCCGCGCTCGGTGCGCACCTTGAACCACTCGGTGCGCCGGAACAGCACATCGACTGATTCGCCGCGCGCGACGACCTGCGCCACCGGATAACCGCGGCCCGGCCCAGTGTGCAGCTCGATGAACGGTTCGGTGACGAACAGCTGCAGCAACTCGCGATGCGCGGCGCGGCCCGGGAGCGGCGCCAGACACAGCAGCAGTGCCAGCAGGCGCCACCGCTTAGTTGTTGAGCGGCGCGGCAAACGGGTCGTTGTAGTACTGAGCTCCAATATCCACCCATTCTGACAGCAATCGCAGTTCAGCGGGAGACATGAACCCGCTGTGATTCACAGGAGCAGCCGGTGTGCCGGAGAGCACCCGGAAGAAACGCGACCCTGCTGCGGAGCCGGACGCGATGGAACCGGAGACCTGCGTGTCGGTGCGCACGGGTGCGCAGCCGGTATCGAGGCTGAAGCTCGAAGTCGTGTGCGTGCGGACCAGCTGCTGGTACGCGCGCAGTTGCGCGGTGACCTGTTGCGCCGGATCCGCATCGAGTTCGAGGCCGCCATCAGCCGCGACCTGAATCGTGACCGTCACCGGCGTCGGTGGAACAGTCATGCCGGGCGTGGGCGCTGGCGTGCACGTGACATCCTGCGTGCGCGTCGCCGTGTGGCAGGTCGTGCAGGTATTCGCCGCGCGATCGACGCTCCACAGCGGATCAATGTGCGCGGGCAATATCGACGTTGCACCGGTGCCGCTCGCGGCATAGTCAATCGTGATGCGGCACGCGGAAGAGTAACTGTTGTTGCAGCTCGTGCTCGTCGGTATCGCTGTGGTCAGCCCCGGACTGTAGGTCAGCGAAATCGGTGAGTCAGGCGCGGCCGTACCGGCGTAGATGACGTTGAGGCCGGGCGTGGCCGCGTTGCAAGCCACCGTGCCGCCGCAATTGGTGAGCGCACCGTACAGCGCCTGCGCCATCGTGGCGCCGTTGTTCGCCGCATCGCCAGCGTTGGCCGGCGCGAACAAGCCTCCACGGCCGTGCGCCGTGGTGCTGTTGGCGTTACGCGCGTTGTGGCAGCCGTTGCATTGGAGTACTTCACCCGGCCGCAACTGCAGCCACTGCCGATGCTGCGGGAACTGCGGCAGCCGGCGCGCGTTCGCATCGATGACCGAGATCTGGAACGCCACGTTTGAGGGCACCTTGACCCGCACCGAGCCGTCGGCCTCGATCGGCACGTAGCCGAGGATCTCGCGCATGAACCCGACGGAGTTGCCGAGCGAGATATTGCGGTCGAAATCCGGGAAGCCGTCGTTCAGGTCCTTGTCACCCATCGACACGGCCTTTTCAATTCGCAGGAAGCGGGCCACGCGCGAATCGGCCGGTGTCGTCGACATGCGCGCGATGACATCCGCGTTGGTCTCGCCGCCGTTTGCCAGCGGCACGGTCGCATCGGCCCAGTCGTAGATGCTGCGGATGTCGATGATGCCGAAGCCATCGCCCGCCAGCGTCGTGCCGGTTGCCACCGGCGGGACATAGCCCGGGACGGGCCGCGTCTGGAGCGAGACGATATCGGTCAGCATCACGCCTTCGGTCGGCGTGGCAATCGGCTTGAAGGTGTTGTCGGTCGGATTGAACAACCAGGCGCTGTACAGCGGCGGCGCAATCGGAAGCGCCGGCGTGATGGCGAGGTTCGCGCTCGTGCAGGGCACCGTGGCGCCTGTCGAATCGATCAGGCGGCATTCCGTCCAGCTCGCCAGGATGCGGTGCGTGCCATCCCACAGCGGATAAGCGGAATTGAAACGTCCACCGGGCGACGGGCCGGGAATCGTGCGCACGTCGTTCGGCGTCGCGGCCGCCATCGCGGGGCAGGGACTTGTGCTGGTCGCCGCACCGGCCGCAATCGTGCGCTGGTTGCATTCGACGGAATTGACGACATCGAGGATCACGAGACTCCCGCCGAAGTCGGTGCCGGCATCCATTGGCCGCGTCAGCGCGAGCACGTGTCCGTCATCCATCTCGCGCGCCTTGACGAACTGCACGTCGGTGGGCAGGTTCGTGGCCGGATCCACGGTGCCGACCCGGTGGCTGTGCGCGCCATACAGCAGCTCGACATCGGTGCCATCGGGATTCATCGTGTACAGGTGCATCGCGTTGGTGCCGCCGGGCGCGTGGTCCCAGCGCGTGTACAGGATGCGACCGCCACGCAGCACAGTCGGATTCAGGTCGTGGCTCTGGTTGAACGAAATCTGCTGGAACGCGCTCGGACCCGTCAGCGTCGGATCGAGCACATTCAGCGTGAATGCAGATTCATCGCGATTCTCGGTCTGCGCCTCGAACCCGCTCTTGCCTTCGATCAGCAGCACGCCCTTCGAATAGCGCTGGCGCGTCGAGACGATGAGGATGCGGCCATTCGGGTGCGAGGTGTCGAGCGGCAGGTAGTGCGGCGAAACGTCCTCGCCTTCATCGGCGGTGACATCGTCGGTGAGGCTGTGCAGGTCATCGGCAGTGATGTCGTATTCCCAGATGCGCCAGGTCGGCGTGTCGAAGTCCTTCATCTGTGGATCGATCGGGCCGCGCATCGCGAACAGCAACTTTGTGCCGTCGGCCGAGACTTCGAGATCGCGGATGTCGTAGAAATCGGTGCCGGTGATGCGCGTGGTGATGTTGCGCTCGGTGCCGCTGGGCGTAGCCTTGTCGCGGATGTACACATCCGCCTTGCTCCAGAAAGGACGCTGGTGCGTGAGGTCGTCCAGGTCGCGCATCTTTTGCAGGTCAACGGGATCGGTCGGCAACGTGCGCTTGATATAGGCGATGCCGAAGTCGGTCGCCCCGCCGCCGGTTTGCCCGTGGCCAATGTCGACCGAGCCTTTGCTGCTGCAGGCAGACATAAGCACGAGCGCCAACAGGCTGCAAATCAGACGGATTTCACGATTCATTCGCACATGCTCCAACGGGCGAGCCAGCGCTCGCGTTCTGCCAACTTGATCACGTCCGCGCGGCTGCCAGTTGGGCTTCCTTGTGCTTCCCGGGAGGCCGGCGCGGCTCGCAATTCCAACCTGCACAGGTAGAGGTTCGCTCGCGCGCCTGCCGTGACACGTCTCGCAGATCGGGAAGGCAAGCATAGCGGTTCAACGTAAGCGGGAACGTTGTCGGCGTATGGCGACGTGTGGCGATTGAGACATTCGGGCACCCCTTTTGGCGTGCGTATATTCACCGCCGAAGTGGTGCCCACTGCGGCACTTGGGAGCGACGAATGAAACAGGTCATGCATCAGGGCAGCGCACGGCGCGTGGCGGCCATCGCAGGTACGTTGCTGCTGGCGCTGCAAAGCTGGACGCCGTCGAGCGCCGGGCCGCGCGAACAGGCGCGTCGCATCCATGACCGGCTTGCCGGCGTTCCGCCGACCGATGCCGTGCTGACGCAGATGGCGAGCGACATCTCGGGCGGCCAGGCCGATGCCGCCGCGCAGTTGGCGATGAACAACAAGAATTTCTACAACGTGACGCTGAAGAATTTCGTCGCGCCGTGGACCAATCGCGACCGCACTGTTTTCGTGCCGCTCAACGACTACACCGCGACGGTCATCGGCATGGTGCGCGATGACGTCGACTTCAGCACGCTGCTGTCGGCCGACCTGCTGTACGTGTCGAACGCCTCGGGCGCGCCGGCGTACTCGGCGAGCAACAACGATCACTACCAGTACCTCGACGACAACAACGTCGACCTGAAGGCGACGCTCCAGCCGGCAACGCAGTCCGGGCTGCTGGGGCTCCCGGTCGCGGCGACTGCCGGCATCATGACGACGCACGCGGCCGCGCAGGCGTTCTTCATCAACGGCACGAATCGCGCAATGTTCCGCTTCACGATGATCAATCACATGTGCCGCGACCTGGAGCAGCTGCAGGATTCATCGCTCCCGCCGGATCGCATCCGCCAGGACGTGAGTCGCTCACCGGGTGGCGACAGCCGCGTGTTCCTGAACAGCTGCATCACCTGCCACGCGGGCATGGATCCGCTTGCGCAGTCATTCGCGTATTACAACTTCGATTCGACGACGAACACGCTCCAGTACACCGACAGCACCGTGCAGCCGAAGTACCTGATCAACTCCGATAATTTCAAGACCGGCTACGTGACGACTGACGATCACTGGGACAACCGCTACCGTCAGGGCGCCAACCAGGTGCTCGGCTTCGATGGGGCGCTGACGGGTTCGGGCTCCGGTGCCAAGACCATGGGCCAGGAGCTGGCGCACAGCGACGGTTTCGCGCAGTGCCAGGTCGAGAAGGTGTTCCGCGCCGTGTGCCTGCGTGATCCGGGCAACGCTGCGGACCGCGCGTCGGTGCAGACGATCAAGACCAAGTTCAAGACCACCGGCTACAAGATGAAGCAGGTCTTTGCCGATGCCGCCATCTATTGCATGGGCAACTAGGGAGAGAGACGTGAATCGTATGCTGCGAATTCCGCACCTGTTGCTCATCGGCCTGGCCGCACTCGCGCTGAACGCATGCTCGGGCGGCGCCGCCACGACTTCCAATCCGAACGGCAATGGCGCCGTCACCGCCGCCAGCTACATCGGTCCTGCGCCGAGCACGGCCGACGTGCAGGCGTTCAAGATCAATCTCTGGCAGAACATCAACACGCCGAACCGCTGCGGCAATTGCCACAAGGCAGGCGGCCAGTCGCCGATGTTCGCGCGCTCGGATGACGTCAACCTCGCGTACAACGACGCACTGACGGTCGTGAATTTGTCGCAGCCCGATCAATCGACGATGGTCCTCAAGGTCGCCGGCGGCCACAACTGCTGGCTCTCCAGCGCCCAATCCTGCGCCGACATCCTCACGACGTGGATCAAGAACTGGGCCGGCGGCGTCTCCTCAGGCGGCACGCAGATTCAGTTGCAGGCGCCGGTCGTCAAGGACGTCGGCAGCACGAAGACCTTCCCGGCGACGGCGACCGACAACGGCGCCGCCTCGTTTTCAACGACGATCTATCCGCTGCTGAGCCAGTTCTGCTCGCGCTGCCACAGCGCGAATGCGACCACTCCGCAGACGCCGTATTTCGCCAGCAGCGACGTCAACGAGGCCTACGCGAATGCGCAGGCGAAGATCAACCTCGACACGCCCGACCTGTCACGCTTCTACGTGCGCCTGCACGATGAAAGCCACAATTGCTGGATTCCGCAGGGCGCCACCGCGGTCAGTTGCCCGCAGAGCTCGGCGATCATGCTCGCGGCGATCCAGGCCTTCGTCGATGGCATCGTGCCGACGCAGGTCGATCCGTCGCTGCAGCTGTCGAAGGCGCTCACTCTTTATGATGGCACCGTCGCTTCGGGCGGCAATCGCTACGACACTGGCATCATCGCGAAGTGGCAGTTCAAGGAAGGCGCGGGCAGCGTCGCCGACGACACCAGCGGTGTCGATCCGGCACTGAACCTCAACCTGTCGGGCGATACGAGTTGGGTCGGCGGCTGGGGCGTGGCCTTCGGCCCGAACGGCGGTGAAGCGCGCGGCGGCGCCGCCAGCAGCAAGCTGTACAACATGATCAAGGGCGGCGGCGAATTCAGCGTCGAGCTGTGGGCCGCGCCGGCCAACGTGACGCAGGAAGATTCGTACATGGCGAGCTACTCAGGTGGCACTGCGGCGCGCAACTTCACGATGGGCCAGCACGCCTACCAGTACGAGATGTTCGCGCGCTCCAGCGCGACCGATGCCAACGGCGCACCGGCGCTGCTGACGAGCGATGTGGATCGCGACGCACAGGCCTCGCTCCAGCACGTCGTGCTCACCTACGACCCGGTCAATGGCCGTCGCCTGTACGTGAACGGCAACTACACCGGCGACATGGACGCGGAGAAAGGCGGTTCGGTCGGCAACTGGGATGACACATTCGTGTTCCTGCTCGGCAATGAGACATCGGGCAACCGCAAGTGGCAGGGCACAATCCGCTTCGCCGCCGTCTACAACAAGGCGCTGACGCAGGAACAGATCCAGCAGAATTTCGCCGCCGGCGTTGGCGAGCGTTACTTCCTTTTGTTCGATGTCAGTGCGCTGACCGGCGTGAGCCAGGCTTACGTGATGTTCGAGGTCAGCCGCTACGACAGCTACAGCTACCTGTTCAACAAGCCGACATTCATCAGCCTCGATCCGGCCGCGAAGCCTGGCAGCATCGCGATCAAGGGCATGCGCATCGGCGTGAACGGCTCCGAGGCCGCGGTGGGGCAGGCCTACGCGCCGCTCGACACGACTGTCACCGATGCGAACTACACGGCCGGCGTGGGCCAGAAGCTCAGCGCAGTCGGTACGATCATCGCGCTGCAGAAGGGACCGGATTCCGACCTGTTCTTCCTCAGTTTCGACCAGATCGGTAGTGCCATGCATGTGCGCACGCCGCCCGCGGCGCCGCAGCCGGCGACGCCGGCCGACAAGCCTGAAAGTTCGCAGCTGGGCGTGCGCGTATTCAGCGAGATCAACGCCTCGCTGTCCGAGGTCACCGGCGTGTCGATGAACGACGCGAACGTGAAGGCCACGTATGCGCTGGTCGAGCAACAACTGCCCAGCGTGCCGACGATCGAATCCTTCGTCGCCTCGCACCAGGTGGGCGTCGCGCAGCTCGCGATCCAGTATTGCGATTCGCTGGTGGAGGGTGGACAAGCGGCGAGCTTCTTCCCCGGACTCAACCTGAGTGCGGCGCCGGCCACAGCTTTCGCCGACACCAGCGCGCTGATCGACCCGCTGCTGGCGAAGGGCGTGGGCGTGAACGTCACTACGCAGCCGGCGGACGCCGACGTGCGCGCCGAGCTCAACAGCCTGGTCACGAAGCTCGAGAGTTGCGGTTCCAGCTGCGCGGCCGACCGCACCAAGACGATCACCAAGGCGGCCTGCGCCACGGTGCTCGGCAGCGGCGCCCTCCTGATCAAGTAGACGCAGACACCCGGATAACGAGGCTGATTTATGAAGAAGCGACGCAAGCAAGCCCTGGGGTTGAATGACCCGCTGCGCCACCCGGATCATCCGCGGCCGCTGACGCGGCGCGAATTCCTGGGGCAGGGTTTCATCACCGGCGGCATCGCGTTCGCCGGCGCCTCGGCGTTCAGCCTGTTTGCGAATCCGCGCGCAGCCTACGCTGCGCTGTCGCCGGACATCGCCGCGCTGAAGAATGCTCCCTGCAACATCGTGCCGGGCGCGGGCAAGATCCCGTTCATCTGCTTCGACCTCGCGGGCGGCGCGAACATCGCCGGCTCGAACGTGCTGGTCGGCCAGCAGGGCGGACAGCTCGACTTCATCTCGACCGCTGGTTACAGCAAGCTCGGTCTGCCGGGCAACATGACGCCGAACACATCGGTCGGTGCCGGCAGTTTCGTCGACCAGCAATTCGGCCTGGCCTTCCATGGTGACAGCGCTTTCCTGCGCGGCATGCTCGAGCGCACCGCAGTGACAACGCGCGCGAACGTCAATGGCTCCGTGATTCCGGCGTTGAGCCAGAACGACACGGCCAACAATCCGCACAATCCGATGTACGGCATCTACTCGGCGGGCGCGCTCGGCGACCTTTTGGCGCTGGTCGGATCCGCCAACTCCGACTCTGGCGGCAACTCGCTGGCTCCGTCGTACATGATGGATGCGACCGTGCGTCCCACGAAGGTCGATCGCGCATCCGACGTGACCGGGCTCGTCGACACCGGCAAGCTCGTCGGCCTGCTGAGCCAGGCCGATGCGACCGCGGTGCTCGAATCGATGGAGCGCATCAGCAAGAAGAAGCTCGACAATTCAACGATGCGCACCGACTTGAGCGCCGACGCTGTGGTGAAGGACCTCGTGCAGTGCGGTTACGTCAAGGCGGCCGACCTCGCCGATCGCTACGGCAACGCGAAGCAGGCGCTCGATCCGGATATCGATCCGCTGATCGTCGGTCCCACCGGCATCTTCACGCAGGCCGAGTACGACGGTGACTCCGAGATTCGCAAGACGGCGGCCGTCATGAAGATGGTCGTCAACGGCTACGCGGGCGCGGGCACGATCGAAATGGGTGGCTTCGACTACCACACCGGCGACCGCTCGACCGGCGAGGACCGCGATTTCCGCGCGGGCCGCTGCATGGGCGCGTGCATCGAATACGCAGCCCGCCGGCACATGCCACTGATGCTCTACGTGTTCAGTGATGGTTCGCTGTCATCGAACGGCATGATCGACAATTCGGCCGCAGGCCGCGGCAAGGGTGTGTGGACCGGCGACAACCAATCGACCGCCGCCGCGTTCTTCGTCGTCTACGACCCGACCGGGCCGATCACCGCGATCAACAACCAGCTCGGCCACTTCACATCGGATGGCTCGGTGGTCAGCACCGGCAGCCCAGGCGCGAATGCCGTGAACCTGCTGGCCGAAATGGTCGTGCTCAATTACCTCGCGCTGCACGGACAGGAAGGCACCTTCCAGACAATGCACTGGGCGAGCGGCGTGAGCACGGGTCTGGGAAGCAGCGCGAGCTACTCCAGCTTGATTGGCTTGCCGCAGATCGTCACGGGGCCTGTTGCGCCGAGCTGAGGCTGACCTCGCCGCGAGCATTGCTGTCGCGCATTGACGACGCTCGCGGTGGTTCCACGCGCGTAAAAGTTCACGCATCCTTCATCGTTTGCGGCCCTGCCTCGTGTGACCGGAGTCATGCGGCAGCGTGGCCGCTATCGCTTCCGGCGCACGGATGATGTCAAATGCATGCAAGGAGTGACCAGTGATCCGCAGTTTTCAACGCGCATGCATGGTGGCCGTGCTGGCCGCGGCACTGGGGAGCGGCGCCGCGCGCGCCGCGACAGTGGTCGGCGATCTGGCCCCTGACTTCGCACTGCCGGCCGTCGCTGGCGGCAACGTGCGGCTGTCCGAACATCGCGGCGACGTCGTGCTGCTCACGTTCTGGAGCAGCGGCTGTTCAGTCTGCGCCGCGCAGCTTGACGCGCTGGGAAGCCTGCAAACCACCTACCGTTCTGCGGGTCTCGTCACACTTGCGGTCAGCGTCGATGACAACGTCGATCGCGCGCTGCGCTACGCGAATTCGCATCCAGTCCGTTTTCCGTTGCTGCTCGACCGGCGCAAGGACGTCAGCCGCGCCTACCGCATCGAGCGCCTGCCGACGATGGTGCTGATCGACCGTCGCGGCCGGGTGCGCTTCGTGGTGGCGGACTATCGCCGTACTGATAACTCGTACGTCGCGCAGGTGCGCGAATTGCTCGATGATCCCCTGTGATGGTCCTTATTGAACGCTGAAATCGCTACGGATTCTTCAAAATGAGAACTGCAAACAACCGCCGGTGGGCAGTCCTGCTGCCCGCACTGCTGCTTGCGCTAGGCCTGGCCGCAGGTCCGGTAACGGCCGCCGACCCGGCTGCCGAGCCCGCAGCTACCGCTCCCGCAGGCACTGCCCCAGCTGCAGCACCCGCGACGCCTGCGGCGACCGCAGCGCCCGACGCGAGCGCTGCGCCAACCGATGCATCGCCGGCGCCCGGTGCCACGCCGGCGCCTGCTGGCGACGCCAGCACGCGCGCACTCGATGAACAGATCCAGGATCTGAAGCAATCGGTCGTCGACCTGAACAAGGACCTGTTCGTGCTCGAAGAGGAACTGCTGTTCCCCGCGAACACGCAGGTCGCCGTGTTCGTGTCGATGGATGTCGGCGAATTCTTCGGCCTCGATTCGGTGACGTTGAAGATCGACAAGCGTGAAGTCAGCAATTATCTGTATACGCCGCGCGAGGTCGCCGCATTGTTGAAGGGCGGCGTGCAGCGCCTGTATGTCGGCAACCTGAAGGCGGGGAGCCATGAACTCGTCGCGCTGTTCAGCGGCAAGGGTCCCAATGAGCGCGACTATCGCCGTGGCGCGGCGCTCAAGTTCGAGAAAGGCGTCGGCGCAAAATACCTGGAGCTGAAGATTTCCGATCGGGCTCGCCGGCAGCAGCCGGAATTCGAGATCAAGGACTGGGAGTAGCGAGCCGATGCGGCGGCTCGAAGCGCTGATCCTGCTGCTGCTCAGCGGCGCGCTGGCGAGTTCCGCGGCGTGGTCGGCGCATCGCGTGCCCGACACATTGCCGAAGCAAAAGGTGCAGGACCTGCACTACGGCGACGTGCTGTTCCGCTTTTACTCGGGCGATACGTGGGGTGCTCTCACGTCGCTTGAGGCTTATGAGCACTGGCAGCGCATGCCGCACAACGAACAGGACGCTCAGTTGCTTGCCGGCAGCTTGTACCTGACGCTCGGCATGCACAATGAGGCGGGCCGCCGTTTCGCCGGCCTGCTCACCGACAAAGTGCCGGCGGTGATCCGCAATCGCGCCTGGTTCTATCTCGCCAAGGTCTGGTATGCGCGCGGCTATTTCGATCGCGCGGAAGAATCGCTCTCGCACATCAGCGGAGTGCTCGAGCCGGAACTGGAAGCCGAGCGACAGCACCTGCTCGTCAATGTGCTGATGCGCCAGCAGCGCTTCGATGAGGCGAGCGCGCGGCTCGCGCACTGGCAGGGGCCGCCGGACTGGATGGCCTACGCTCGCTTCAATCTCGGCGTTGCGCTGGTGCGCCAGAACCGGATTGCGGAAGCCGATCCGGTGCTGACAGTGGTCGGCACGATGGATGCGCCGGGCAGCGAGATGGCTTCGCTCCGTGACAAGGCGAACCTGGCACTCGGTTACGCCTGGTTGCAGGCGAACAATCCGACTGCGGCGCGCACGGCGCTCGAGCGCGTGCGGTTGACGGGCCCTTACTCCACGCGAGCGCTGCTCGGCATGGGCTGGGCGGAGGCCGCGCTCGGTCAATATCGCGAAGCCCTGACGCCGTGGACTGAACTGCATGGCCGCAATCTGCTCGACGCAGCCGTGCAGGAGTCCTATCTCGCCGTGCCTTACGCCTACGGCAAGCTCAACGCCAACGCGCAGGCGGCTGAATATTATGAGTCGGCCATCAAGTCCTTCGATACCGAAGCGCAGCAGATCGACACCGCGGTCGCACGCATCGGCGAAGGGCACATGACCGATGATTTGCTGCTGACCGATCCCCAGGCCGACCAGCAAGGCTGGTTCTGGCAATTGAAACAGCTGCCCGATGCGCCGCAGTCCCGCTATCTCTACAGCCTGCTGGCCGACAACGATTTTCAGGAAGGACTGAAGAACTACCGCGACCTGTCGTACCTCGGCGGCACGCTGAAGGGCTGGGATGACAGCATGGATACGTTCCGCGCGATGATCGACACGCGTGAGAAGGCGCACGCGGAACGCCTGCCGCGCGCCGACGCGTTGCTCGCGAGCGATGCGCCGGCCAAGCTCCTGGCGGCTCGCGCGGCGGTCGATTCACGGCTCACCGCGATCGAGACTGGCGCCGACGTCGCCGCGCTCGGCTCCGCCGAGGAGCGCGCGCAGTGGGCCAAGTTGCGCGCGCTCGAGGCCGCACTCGTCAACGCGACGGGCATGGAGGCGGATGAGCTGCAAACCGAGCGCGACAAGCTGCGCCTGATGAAGGGCGTGCTTTACTGGAAGCTCGATGCGCAGTTCAAGGAACGCAGCTACGCCGAACGGCGCGAACTGCGCGAGCTCGATGCGCTGCTGAACGAGGCGCAGAACCGCTGGGTGCGCGTGCAGCACGCGCGCAGCAGCGTGCCGACGAACACGGGCGAGTTCGAGGCGCGCATCACCGCGGTGGCGCAACGCATCGTGGACCTGAAATCGCGGCTGGGCCAGTCGGCGCAGATGCAGAACC
>JBEPVS010000047.1:0-14335 GCA_041690875.1 Gammaproteobacteria bacterium | reverse complement strand
GACGTAGACCGTGTCATCGACGATGAACAGCTTCGCGTGCAACACCTGCGGCTGGTACTCGTACACGCGCGCCCCGCCACCCAGCATGACGCCATACAGGTGTTCCGCCGCGTAGCGCGCCACCGGCACATCGCTTTTGCCCGCCAGCAGCAACTCGACCTGTCCGCCGGCGGACGAGCAGCGGCGCAAAGCGCGGCGCATGCGCGACGGCGGCAGGAAATATCCGGCCATGCAGCGCACGGCGCGCGCATGCGTGACATCGAGCCGCAGCACCCGGCTCAGCACCCCGGCGTGCCAACCCGGGCCGCTGGTCAGGAGCCGCACGGGCCCTGCTGTATCGGGCATTGCGCGCACGGCACTGCGAAAATCGCGGATCGCCAGCGGATTCATCGGCGCCAGCGAATACATCGCCGCGAAGCTGTTGGCGAGCTCGGCGGCAATGGGCCCTTCGATTTGCAGGGCGATGTCGAACCAGCCGCTTGCAAGCCCATCGCCGGCGTATTCCGGGCCGATGTTATGTCCGCCAACGATCGCACGTCGCGCGTCGCAAACCAGGAGCTTGCGGTGATCGCGAAACGCCAGCCGCATTTGCCGCGAAGGGCTGAACACGCGCACCTCGCCGCCCTCGGCGATCAGCGCTGCGAAAAAATCGGTCGGCAAGGCTTCTGAGCCGAACGCGTCGTACAGCACCTGCACGCGCACGCCGCGCGCGCGCGCGGCCAGCAGCGCAGCCAGCACCGTCGCGGCCGGCTCGCCCGGCTTGATCATGTAGAATTCGAGGCAGACCGATTGGGTCGCGCCGTCGATCAGCGCCGTCATCGACGGGAAAGTCACCAGCCCATTGGGTAGCCAGCGGGCGCGATGCCCGCCCAGGACGCATTCGCGCAGTTCCGGCGGACTCGGCGGCACATCAGGTTTCTCCATTGGTGTGAGCCTGACTAAAAAAAAAAGCCCCGGCAAGCCGGGGCATTAGAAGAGCGGACTTACAAGAGGGGGGAGTAAAGTCCGCCAGGGGATTGGTTGGTTGGCCAGTCGAGAATTCGTTTCAGTGCAGGAAAGCCCAGTCGATGATCCTGATCTCCTCGGCGTCGAGGTCCATACTGCCGGCCAGCACCTGCGAGAGCTCATGCTCCTCGGCGCGCCGGCGTAGCGGACGTGTCAGCTCTACGATCCCACTCCACTCGCCGGCCTGCGCCACGCTGGGCGAGTCGGCGATAAAATGGGCGTAATACCTGCTACCCATGGGTCTTAAGCCTACGCTCGCCGTGGACACCCAAGCTGTGAGGCGCCGCACAGATAGGGCCCCGAAAGAGGCAGTTTGACCCGCTATCGTCCCCCGCCCCCTCGAAGTTCGAAGTACGTCACACCGGCCGGCGAGCGCCGGATGCGGGCCGAACTCGATGAGCTGTGGCGCGGCGAGCGGCCGCGCGTCACGGCCGCGGTTGCGGCCGCCGCCGCGCAGGGCGATCGCTCGGAAAACGCCGAGTACACCTACGGCAAGCGGCGCTTGCGCGAAATCGATGCGCGCGTTCGGCATCTGCGCAAGCGGCTCGAGGGCATGGTCGTGGTGAGCGCGCCGCCCAGCGATCGGCGCCGGGTGTTTTTCGGCGCCCAGGTGACGCTGGAAACGGCGAATGGCGAAACGGTCGTCTACCGCATCCTGGGACCTGACGAATTCGACCAGGAACCCGGTGGCATCAGCATGGATGCGCCCCTGGCGCGCGCGCTATTGGGCAAATCGCTGGACGATGACGTCAGCGTGGCCCTGGCTATAGGAACGCAGGTCTACTCGGTTGTGAAGATCGAATATCCGTCACCCCATTCAACGCGTCCGAATTGACGCCGAGCTGCGCCTTGCTTGGGGCGATCAACAAAGCAAGGCGCAGGTGGGCGTCAGCTCACGCGCACATTCTTGAACTGCCACGGATCGGACTTGTCCAGGTCCTCCGGAAACAACCGCTCGCGGTCACTGAGCGGGGTCCACTCCGTGTACTGCCCGACCACTGGCCCCAGGTACGGCATGCAGATCTCGAGGCAGCGCTTGTAATCCATCTCGTCGGGTTCGACGACGCCGCGATTGGGATTTTCCATCGCCCATACCATGCCGGCGAGCACGGCCACGGTGACCTGCAAGGTCGTGGCGCTGTTCTGCGGAGCGAGCTTGCGGGCCTCGTCGATCGAGAGCTGCGAACCGTACCAGTACGCGTTCTTCTTGTGGCCCGCCAGCAGCACGCCCAGCTCGTCGATCCCGGTGGTGATGTCGTCCATCATGATGCGCTTGCGATCCTGCATCGTGTAGTTGCGGCCCGCAAATTCATGCACCGACAGCACCGCGTTGTCCGACGGGTGGTAGGCGTAGTGCACGGACGGACGATAGATCTCGCCGGCCTCGAGTTGCGCCGTCAGGTAATCGGCGATCGAGATCGCCTCGCCGTGCGTGATCAGGAATCCGTGGTACGGCCCGGCCAGCGGCGCCCAGCTGCGCACGCGCGTGTCGACGCCCGGCTGCATTATGTAAATCGCGGCTCCGCCGCCGAAGTCGAAACGCTTGCCGTCACGCGGGAAATTGCGCTCGTGCGAACCCCAGCCGAGTTCCGCCGGCTGCGATCCTTCCGAGACGAATCCATCGACCGACCAGGTGTTGACGAATTCGTTCGGTTCCTTCGGTATCGACGAAACCTGCGTGTCGCGCTCGGCGATGTGGATGCAGCGCACATCGAGCTTGTGTGCGAGCCGAGCCCAATCCTCGCGCTTTTCGAGCGTGCCGGTATCGATCTTGAGATCCGCCGCGATGTTCACGAGCGCCTGCTTGGCGAAGTGCGAGACAAGCCCTGGATTCGCGCCGTGGGTCAGCACCGCCGTGGGCTGGGGCTGCGCGCTGTTGCGCAACGTCAGCGCTTCCTCGCGCAGCGCATAGTTCGTGCGCCGCGAGATCGGCGTGGCCGGGTCCGTGTAGCCGCCGGGCCAGGGCTCGATGCAGGTGTCGAGGTACATCGCGCCTTTATCCCAGGCGAGGCGCACCAGCGCGATCGTGGAAACATCGACTGACAGGTTCAGGATGAAATCGCCGCGGCCGACCAGCGGTTCGAGCGTGCGGCGCAGGTTCTCGCGCGTCAGCCGTTCCTTGATGAACTTGATGCCATGCTGGGCGGCGAGTTCCTGCCCCTGCTCCTCGGCCGTGACGATCGCGATGCGCTCGGGCGGACAGCCGATGTGGCGCAAGATCAGCGGCAGCACCCCCTGGCCAATCGCACCAAAGCCAACGATGACGATGCGGCCCGGAAAATCGCTGAAATGCAGCTGGTCGGCCATGATGTTTCCCGTTTAGGGCCTGGTAACACTTGGGGACCCCCTGCCCGCGCGCGAGATTACCAACGAGACCGCGGTGACGCCACCCGCAGCGCCGCAATCGTCAAATCGCCGGGTCGTGCGCGGTGTGCGGCAGCACCAAGGCAACGCGCTCGAGCCAGCGGCCCAGCGCGGGATAGTTGACCTCGACCGGCAGGAAACGCGCCGCGAGTTCGCGCGCTGCCGGCTTGGCCAGCGCCCGCAGCAGCAGCCGGATGTCGGGATAGATGACCAGGTCCGTGGCCGAAATCTTTTCACCGACGACCCAGTCGGACTGCGCCAGGCGCCGCTCGAGCGTGCGCGCCTCGCTCGCCACGCGATGCATCGCGGCGGACATGGCTTCCTGCAATCCTTCCGTGGTCGCCGACGGCGCGAGCCCGTACAGCAACTGCCGCACCAGCTGCATCAGGCTCGGTTCGGCGTAGGCCTGGTACTCGCAGATCACGCGCATGATGACGCCCGCTTCCTCGGGAGTGCGGCCGAACAGCGGCGGATCCGGAAATTTGCGGTCGAGGTAATAAAGGATGCCGAGCGACTCAAACACGACGTAGTCGCCGTGTCGCAGAATCGGCAACTGCCCGCGCGGATTCATTGCGAGTATCTGCGGCGCCTGGTGCTCCTGCTGGTCGAACTTGAGCTGGTGGCTACGGTATTCCAGCCCCTTGTATTCGAGCGCCAGCAGCACGCGAGCGCAATAGGCGCTGCCGCTGCCCCAGTAAAGATCGATGGCCATGTAGCCTGCGATTGTAGCGCCTGCCTGTGTAGGCCTGCAGCACCTCGGGAATTTGCGTCCGTCATTTGTTATCGTGCGCGCCTGTCCGGAACCGGCCCCGCGAGGCAAACAATCGATGGCACAACAGAGTACGGCGGCGCGCCGTGGAACCAACGGCTGGAGCGTGGCGGATGCGCTCGAGCTCTACAGCGTTCCAGCCTGGGGATCGGGCTACTTCTCGATCAACGACGCCGGCAACGTCGTCGTGCGTCCGGACGGCACCACAGCGCACGAGATCGACCTGCTCGAAGTCGTGCAAGGCCTGCAGGCGCGCGACCTGGCCGCGCCGGTGGTGGTGCGATTCTCCGACATTCTCGCGCACCGCCTGCGTCACCTGAACGACGCCTTCGTACGCGCGATCGCGGAGAGCGAGTACCGCAACCGTTACGCGGCGGTGTTCCCGATCAAGGTAAACCAGCAGCGGCTAGTCGTCGACGAGGTGTACCGTTACGGGCGCGAATTCGGCTTCGGCCTCGAGGTCGGCTCGAAGCCCGAACTGCTCGCGGTCATGGCGGTCACTGAATCGGCGAGTGACCGGCTGATCATCTGCAACGGCTTCAAGGACTCGAGCTACATCGAGGCGGTGATCCTCGCCACAAAGCTCGGCCGCACGATCATCCCGGTGGTGGAAAATTTCGACGAGCTCGAGCTGATCCTGCGCCACGCCAAGACCTACGGGGTGCGCCCGCGCCTCGGCGTGCGCGTGAAACTGGCGAGCGAGGGATCGGGCCGCTGGCGTGATTCAGCGGGCGAGAAATCGAAGTTCGGCCTGTTCGTCACCGAGATCATCGAGCTGCTGGCTACACTGCGCGCGCAGGGCATGGAGGATTGCCTGAAACTCGTGCACTGCCACCCCGGCAGCCAGCTGCAGGACATTCGCCGCGTCAAGGATGCGATCAACGAGCTCGCGCATGTCTACGCCGAACTCAAGCTGGCCGGCGCCGGTCTCGAGTACATCGATGTCGGCGGCGGGCTCGGCATCGACTATGACGGCACCAACACGAACTACGCCTCGTCGATGAACTACACGCTCGATGAGTACGCGAACGACGTTGTCTATCGCGTCGCCAGCGTCTGCAATGCGCGCGGCGTCGATCATCCGATGATCATCAGCGAATCGGGCCGCGCGATCGCCGCGCACCACAGCGTGCTGATCTTCAACACGCTCGGCAGTTCGCGTCTCGACCGCTTCAGCCTCGGGCCGGACGAGGCCAAGCCCCAGGGCAAGGGCGTGCCGCAGCCGATCCGCGACCTCTACGACGCGCTGCGCACGATCAACGAGCGGCGGCTCGTCGAGTGCTACCACGACGCGCAGACCGCGCGCGACGAGGCGTTGCAGATGTTCAATCTCGGCCTTCTGACGCTCGAGCAGCGCGGGCTGGTCGAGCGCCTGTACTGGGGCGCCTGCGGGCGCATCCGCGACTGCTGCCGCAAGCTCGACCAGGTTCCCGAAGAACTCGAGGAACTGGAAGACGTGCTCGCCGACATCTACTTCTGCAATTTCTCGCTGTTCCAATCACTTCCCGACAGCTGGGCGATCGACCAGTTGTTCCCGATCATGCCGATCCACCGGCTACAGGAACGGCCCTCGCGCAACGGCGTGTTGGCGGACATCACCTGCGATTCGGACGGACGCATCAATCGCTTCGTCAGTCGCCGCGAGACGAAGCGGACGCTGGAGCTGCATGAGCTCGTGCCCGGCGCCGACTACTACCTGGCTGCGTTCCTGGTGGGCGCATACCAGGAAACGCTTGGGGACCTGCACAACCTGTTTGGCGACACGCATGTCGTGCACATCAAGCTGCACGATGAAGGCGGCTGGTGGATCGAGGAAGTGGTCAAGGGCGATACCGCGAACAAAGTGCTCGAGTACATGGAGTACGACATCGCCGAGCTCGCGCCGGCCCTGGCGCGCGACTGCGAGCGCGCCGTGCGCGAAGGACGCATGAGCGTCGCCGAGGGCCAGGCGCTCAAGCGCTTCTACGAGCAGGAACTCGACGGCTACGCCTACCTCGAGCCCTGACGCGCGGCGGCGGGCGCGGCGGCGGCGGCGGCGGGCGCTGCAGCGACCGGCGGCGCGTCCAGATTCCAGATGTCGCGAATCATCAGCCACTTGCCGTCCGCCTTGCGCCAGACTTCGCTGTACTTGCCTGTGCCCATCGTGGCGCCATTGGCGCCGGCCATGTGGAACGTACCGGAGTGCCATGCGAGATCGCCCGAGACGCCGCTCGCCTCGGAGTCAAGCGCGAGACTGAGCCCGGCAGCCTTAGCTGCGGCCATGTCGTCGGCCAGGTATTTCTTCATCGCCTCGTGGCTTGCCGCAGCCGGCGCATTGGGCGGCATCATGATCGCATCGTCCGTGTACATTGCCGCGATCTTGTCTGCGTCCCCTGAGTTGTAGGCCGCCGCCCAGGCGACCGTGCTGGCGCTGATCGCGTCGGTATCAGCTTTCGTATCCGCAGGCGCGTTGGTGCCGGCGCAGCCGCTCAGCGCGACGAGCACTACCGTCGACAAGCCGGCGCAAAAAATCTTGTTCATCGTAATTTCCCATGCATCAAATGATTGCTACCACATGTCCTTGAGCTTTGCGGCCACGCCGATTTTCTCGGAGCGCGCCTGGATGATCAGCCCTTCCGTGTTCTGCGAGCCCTGGAAAGCGCCCTGCTCGCAGCACTTCAGCAGTTTTTCGGTGACGAATCGGCTGCGTGCGCCGTACACGTGCGCATCGCCATTTCGCGGCTGCTGCGTCAGCGGGAATTTCAGAGGCGCGCACAGGTAGAGCTCGTTGCGGGCGCGCG
This sequence comes from Gammaproteobacteria bacterium, assembly GCA_041690875.1. Lineage (GTDB taxonomy): Bacteria > Pseudomonadota > Gammaproteobacteria > Steroidobacterales > Steroidobacteraceae > FEN-1191. The sequence goes on along the minus strand of JBEPVS010000047.1, from coordinate 7,417 downwards.
TCATCGCGACGTACAGCAGCCGGCGTTCCTCGTCGATGAGGTCTGCGCGGCCGGTGGAAAATTCCGAAGGGAAGCTGCCGTCGACGACATTGAGTACGTAGACCGTGTCCCACTCCATGCCTTTGGCCGAATGCACGGTCGAGAGCACGATGTAGTCCTCATCGTGGAGCGGCGACCCCGACAGGTCGCCCGCGGCATTGGGCGGATCGAGCGCGAGCTCGGTGATGAAGCGCTCGCGCGTCGGGAACTGGCCCGAAATCTGCTCGAGCTGATCGAGATCGCCAATTCGCGTGTGCGATTGCTCGTGCACGCGTTCCAGGTGCGGCTGGTACCACGTGCGTGCGAGGCCCACCTGCCCGGGCCAGGGTTTCTGCGGTTCGGTCAGCGTGGCCATCAACTTGCCGAGCTTGGGCAAATCCTGAAGCGCGGCGGCCGGTTTTTTCGCTTCTTCGAGCACGGCAAAATTGCCGCCGCGCGCCTCGAGATCGGCGACGATGCGCTGCGCATTCGAGGGGCCCATGCCGGGTAATAGCTGCAGCACGCGAAACGCCGCCATCGTGTTGCGGGGGTTATCGGCCCAGCGCAGTACCGCGAGCATGTCTTTCACGTGCGAGGCTTCGAGGAACTTGAGGCCGCCGTATTTGACGAACGGTACCTTCCGGCGCAGCAACTCCACTTCAAGGATGTCACTCGCACTGGCATTGCGGAACAGCACCGCCTGCTTGCGCAGCAGCACGCCCGCTTCGCGCCGCTTCAAGATCTGGCCGCAGACAAACTCCGCCTGCGATTGCAGATCGTCGGTCGTCGTGTATTGCGGACGTCCGCCCGCGCCGCGCACCGCGAGCAGGTGCTTGCGATGCTGGCGCGGTGCATCCGCCATCAGCGCATTCGACACATCGAGAATCGGTTGCGTGGCGCGGTAGTTCTGCGCCAGCGTGATCACCTCGGCCTTCGGCGTGTATGCATCGGGAAAGCCGAGGATGTTCTCGACCGCCGCGCCGCGGAACGAGTAGATCGATTGCGCGTCGTCGCCAACGACCGTGATGCCGGCGCCATCGGGCCGCAAACCTTTCAGGATCTCGCCCTGCAGCCGGTTCGTGTCCTGGTATTCATCGACGAGCACGTGGTCGAAATTGGCCGCGACGTGCTGCGCGAGCTTCGGCTCGTTCATCAGCGCGTGCCAGTAGATCAGCAGGTCGTCGTAGTCGAGCAGGCCATAACGCTGCTTGCGCTCCACGTAAGCACGGCACAGCTTGCCCAGGTCCTGCTCCCAGCTCAGGCACCAGTTGAACTGCTGCTCGAGCGTGTCATGCAGGCTCTTCTGCGTGTTGATGCGCCACGAATAGATCGCGAGGCAGGTGTCCTTGCGCGGAAAGCGCTGGAATTGCTCGGTGTAGCCCAGTTCCTGGCGCAGGTTGTCGAACAGATCGGCCGAATCGCTGCGGTCGATGACGGTGAAGCCGGGCTCGAGATTCACCTGGCGGCCGTAGTGGCGCAACAGCCGGTTGCCGATCGAATGAAAGGTGCCGGCCCAGACCAGGCGCTGCAGCATGGCTTGGGCACGGTTGCCCAGCGTGTCATCGAGCGTCTGGCGCAGGATGTCGTGCGCGCGCCGGCGCATCTCGGTCGCCGCTCGGCGCGTGAAGGTCAGCAGCAGGATGCGCGCCGGGTCGACTCCGTTCGTGACGAGCCATGTCACGCGATGCGCGATCGTGCTGGTTTTCCCGGTGCCGGCGCCGGCGACCACCAGCAACGGTCCCGCGCGCACGCCCTTTCCATCCGCCAACGGCTGGCCGTAAGTGACGGCCTTGCGTTGCGGAGGATTGAGCGCAGCTAGCGGATCGGTCACGGCCATTGCGTCAATATATAAGGCCCGCTCAATTGGAGCCACACCTGCAGCCTGCAATACCCTGACTCGCTTGCCCACCGAGGCTGTTTTGGTGAACCATGCACGCATGGAAAGCAATTCGATGGGTCCGTCTGGCGTTCTTGCGCGAATCCTGGCCGCGATGGCCCTGGTGCTTGTCGTTTATGCGGCGGCGCCTGTCGGGCCAGACGGATGTCGTTGAAGTCCACGGACACTGACTCCATTCTCAAGCTGCGCACGGCCTACGCCGGACGCGTCATTACGCTCAATGTCGAAACGGTGCGCCTGCCTAACGGCCACGTCACCGACCTGGAAATCATGCATCACCCGGGTGGCGCGGCCGTGGTCGCCCTCGACGGCGAATCGCGCGTCTGCCTGCTGAGGCAATTCCGCCATGCGGTCGGCGGCTGGATCTGGGAGCTGCCCGCCGGAAAACTGGAACCGGCGGAACCGCCGCAGGAAACAGCGCGCCGCGAGCTCATCGAGGAAGCCGGCGTCGAGGCCGGTGACTGGGCATCGCTCGGCGACTACGTCAGCTCCCCCGGCGTCTTCACCGAGGTCGTGAAGCTCTACCTGGCCCGCGGATTGCGTGCGGTCACGATGGCTCACGAGGCAGCCGAGCTGATTGAAATCCACTGGGTGCCGTTCGACGCAGCCTGCCGCCGCGCATTGTCCGGCGACATCAACGACGGCAAGACCGCACTGGGCCTGCTGCGGGCCCAGGCACTGCTGGCTTCAAACAGCTAGCGCCTCGATGCGGCGGAGCTTCATCGCATTGGTCAGCCGGTAAAAGCGGCGCAGCTCAGCGGCAGCGACGGCCTGCGCTCGCTCGCCGACTGGCGCCAGCAATTGAGACAGGTGACGGCAGAAGCGTGCCGCATGGTGGTTGGCGCGCCGGTACAGGCCCGTGCGGGCGCCGGCCAGCGCCTCGCTGACGTGGGCGCGCTCGAACAGCGCGCGATGCAATTCCACCGGAAAACGCTCGCGATGCTGCGCGCGCAGCAGCAATGCCGTGGCCGCGTACTTGTCGACTTCCGCCTGCAGTTCGAGTTCGTGCAAGCTCACCGGCCGATCGTGTCCGGCATTCCACGCCAGGTAGACGAAATGGCTGACGCCTTCCAGCACGGTCCAATAGTCGGCGAGGTTGGTGCCGTCGAGCTGCTCGAGCGGATTGGCGGCATCGAGGCGCTGCAGCACTTCGGGCGCCAGGAAAAGCCCGAGCGACAGATCGACATCGCCTTCGGCGACCAGCAGTTGCTCATCGGTGGACGATGCGCGAAACGCCTCCGGCAGTGCGTTGCGGTCGGTCAGCAGGAATTGCTCCACGTCGTAGGCCAGCGGCACATCGTAGATGCCGGCAAGCAGCTGCTGGAGCTGGCGGGCGATCATGCTCAGTGCGAGGTGAGCGCCACCGGAGCGGCGGCGATGCCCAGCTGCGCGAGCAATCCACGTGCCCGGGTGCTGCCGGTGCGCAGCCAGATCTCGTAGAGCCGCAACACATCAGCCGGTGAATACTTGCGCGCGCAGTCGCTGATCTCGCCGAGCGCGTCAACGAGCGGCTGGAACTTCGCCGACAGCTCGCCGTAAACCTGCGCGAGCACACGGCGGCGTCCGCGCGAGAGCGTGTCGGCCAGCGTGCCGTAGGCACGGCCGCCCATCGCGATGTGGTAGTCGATGTCGACCAGCCGCCGTGCGAATCCATGCGCGAAGAATCCGGCGATGAATAGCGACACATCGCCAAGCCGCTGCAGCGCGCGTTCGCGCTCCGCCGGTGTATCGGCCTCCGCCGCGGCGCCGAACAGGCTGACCAGCGGCGGCATGCGCGGACCGCTCGGCACGCCGTCATAGAGGTGCTCGGCGCGCGCGAACAGCGTCAACATGTTGACGACGTATTGCTCGGTCTGGTCTTCGACGGCGATGCGCTGATGCACCAGCGCGCCGTGCAAGGCGTCGCGGAAATACTCCGTCAGGCTCGCCACCGCCACCACGCCAACATTATCGTTGCCGCCTTCCATGGCCCGAGTGGACCATGCACGACGCGCAGCCGTTGGTTAGGTCGGTCACACAACGCCGGCGAATTGTTCGCAAAATGTGATGCAGGAATGCCTACACGGCTGGCACTCGAGGCGGCCGAGCGCCAGCGTCAGGCACGCGCACGCGGGAATGCCGCGCCTAGTTCGTCCGGCGCAGGCCAATGCGCAGAGTTGCCGTCGCGATGAACACCTCCCGCAGGAAACACAGGATCGCGCCGATGAAACTCAGCATCGCCGTGATGAACAGCGCATCGATGATGTAGTTGATGCGAAAATTAAACGACTCGCCGAGAAACAGCACGACCACGACGATCGCAACCAGCAGCGCGCAGATCGTGCACAGCGCGATTGCGAAGCTGAGCAGCCGCCCGCGCCGCGCCAGTGTCGCCAGCGGCTGCTCGAGCACATGCGCGTGGTCGGCTTCCGGCACATGCGGCGCGCTGCGCTCGAGCTCGCGTGCGCGATCAACGGTGCGCGCCAGGCGGTTCGTGAACACCGTCAGCATGATGCCGACACCTGACAACAGGAACACCGGCGCCACTGCGAGGCGGATGACATCGCCGACGCCCTGTACGGCCGTAGGCTCGGCGTTCTCGATCACGGTTGCGCGGTCGCGCTGCGCCGGAAATGAAAGTACGCATCAGGCCCGCCGGTCGGCGATGCGCCCGCGGTCGCAGCCGCGGCGCCGGCCTTGTTGCTGAAGTCGAGTTCATCGCCTTCCAGGCGCCAGCTCTGCGGACACAGCGCAGTGGTGCTCTCGCCCTTGTATCCGCCCGCAGTCTTCTGCCACACCATTTCGCAGCCGGGGAGCGAACGCAGGTCGCGCGTCAGCAGCGGCCTGAACAATTCCGGATTCTCGGCGCCACCACGCCAATGATCGGGTTCATCGAGGGCGTAGGCGATGGCCCGGAGGCGCGCGCCCGGTGCGACGTCCATGCTCCAGATGCGCTCGCTGATGACGCGCCGCGAATCATCGGCGATGGTCTCGCGCACGTAGAACACCTGGTCGCCCACCATCGGCGCCGCCAGCCGCAGGATCGTCAACGCCTGGCGCGGATTTCGGTATTCGCCGGGTAGTTGCGCAGACAACGTGGCGAGCTCCGCCTTGCGCAGGTCGGACTGGCTCGTGCAGGCGCCCAACGCCAGTGCGCCGGCCACCATCAACAGCGTCAGGATTGATTTCATTGGAACTCAACCGTAGTCGGTGCGCCACGCGGCGCGGTATTGCTGCCCGAGCCGAATGATGCGATCGAGGAGCTTCGCGTAGCCTACACCGGCAGCACTGGCGGCGGCGGCAAAATCCTCCTCGCGCTCGATGTTCGGGTTCGGATTGGCCTCCAGCACGTACAACACGCCATCCGGGCGCAGCCGGAAATCGATGCGCGCGTAGCCCGACAGGTGCAGCGCGCGATAGATGCGCCGCGCCAGTCGATCGAGCCGAGCCAGCACCTGTGGCGGCAAGTCGGCGGCCTCGGCGGTCGTGATGCCATATTTCTGCTGGTAGGCTCGGTCCCACTTCACCTTGCGCGTCGCGATCGCCGGCAATGAGTCGGGGAGCGATCCGAATTTCATCTCCCACACCGGCAGGCGCGTCAGGCGCTCGTTGCCGAGCACGCCGACGTACAGTTCGCGTCCCTCGATGAATTCCTCGACCAGCGCATCCGAACCGATCTGCTCATGCATGAACTGCACGCGCTCGCGCAGCCGCGGCGCATCCTCGACGACTGAGGCTTGCGCGATGCCGAGCGAAGCGTCTTCGGTCGCCGACTTGACGAACAATGGAAAGCGCAAGCGGCGCGGCACATGAAAGCGCTCGCCGCGGCGGAACACCGCGAACTGCGGCGTCGGGATGCGATGAAACGCCAGCAGCTGCTTGCACAGCACCTTGTCGCGCGCCAGCAGCAGTCCGCGCGGATTGCAACCCGTGTAGGGCTGGCGCATAAGTTCCAGGAACGCGACCACGTGCTGGTCATAGGTGACGATGCCGTTGAATTCCTCGAGCAGGTTGAACACAACGTCCGGGTGCCATTCGATCAGCGCGGTACGCAGCTCGGTCAGCGAATCGAGCACGCCGAGCGCCTGCACCGTATGGCCGGCCTTGCGGAGCGCTACGATGACGTCGAACTCGGTGCGCCATTCGGCGATCTCCTTGTCGCTGTAGCCCTCGAGTGAATCGGGCGGCACGAGGCTCGAGTGCACCACGACCAGCGTACGGAGCTTGCGTTTCAAAGCCGTAGCCTCAGTTCATCGCTGGCGATGTAGCCACGTGCAATGCGCACCAGGGTGCTGCGCACCTTCGGCAACAGGACACGGCGCGGACCGCGCTGGTACAGCTTCAGCTGCTCACAGCGCTCGATTGCGAGCCGCACCAACTGTTGCGCGGCGTAGCGATCGGCGCCACCGCGCCGCTCGAGCACGCTGCGCAGCGTCGATTTCATGCCGCGCAAAAGGGTCGCGGCGGGCAGCGCGCCGCGCTGCGCGTCGTCTGCCGTGGCAAATACCTTGCGCAGCAGCCGATCGGCGAGACCGCGATGGCGCCGATGCTCGGCGCGGCGCCGGCGCCGATAGTGCTCGCGGAGAGTCCGCCGGTTGTCCTCGAGCGGCTCCACGAGCACACGGTCCCTGACCGCGGCCGGTTGGTCACGGATTTCAGCGGCGACCTGTTCCACGAACTCGAGCTTGCGCCGGGCCGGCCACTGCGCATAGCGGCGGCGCCAATTGGAACGCGGTTGCAACCAGACTGCGAACGTCTCGGCAAAATCCTCGGTCGGGTGCGCCTGTGCGTACCACTCGCCGAGGTGCTGCACATGGCGGCGGCTGGCTGGCCGCGCGCGATATTGCGCGCCGTATCGGCTCGAAGCACGGCCGAACAGCGCGCGCCAGCGTGCGCGGCGCCGCAGTCGGTAGGCGGAGTCGATCGCATGGCCGGCTTCATGCCGCAGGATTCGCATCTGCCAATTGGCATTGCTCCCTTCCGCAACACCGGCCATCTTGCGCTCGAGGCGCGTCAAGCGTGGGTGCGCCAGGTAAAACGGTACCGCGAAACCGGGCACGCCATCCGGGGAAAACCAGTCCTCGGCCAGCCACACGTGCGGCTTGCAGGAAATGCCGCGTGCCGCGAGCTCCCGATACAGTCGCCGAATGCGCGGCTGCACCGCAGAAGTCGACAACCGCAAGTTCAGGTCACAGAGGCGCACGTCGAGCAGTTGTTCGTCGGACAACCGTTGCCAGTTCCGCTTTGCGCGCTTCACGGGCCGGGAGCCTGTTCGCCGACGCGCACCAGTGCATTGCGCAGCAAGCGGTCACTGAGTTCGCTGATGAGGTCGGCGCGCGCCAGCGCCTGCCGCCACGAGGAGGGAATCGTCGAGACACCATAGTGCGCGCCGGCCAGTTGCCCGTAGACGGCCGCGGTCACATCGCTGTCGCCGCCAAGATTGGCGGCGCGCCGGGCACCGTCGCGAAAATTTGACGTGCTGGCCAGGGACCAGCGCGCCAGGTCGCGCCCCGCGCGCCCGCC
>JBEPVS010000046.1:0-14342 GCA_041690875.1 Gammaproteobacteria bacterium | reverse complement strand
CTCGCGCAGCCGGCGGCGGACGAACTCGTAGGCGCTCGGCCGGTCATCCTCGGCCGTGACGCTCGCCGGTTCCCGGCCTTGCGGCTGGCATTCTTTTCATTGGGCGATCGCCTGGTGCCTGTGCAGCGTGGTCGTATCGTCGCGGAGCTCGCCGGTATGCGGCCCGCCAGCTACTGGGCCGTGATCCCGCAATCCGGACGCGTGTGGCGTGAAGCCGGCGATGGCGGTTGGTCGCGCGCCGCGTTCCCGCTGATGCTGGTCAACGATACGGAAAATCACGCGCACCAGGGATTGGCAACTTTTCTTTACCGGCGAGGTCAGGTCAGTGCGTTGCGTTTCCAGTTCGTGCAGCAGACTGCGCCGTACATGATCCGTCCACATTTCGTTGCCTGGGGTATCACCCGAACCCGGCTGCGACCTGTTTCGGCGCAGCGCCTGCCAGGCTGGCGCGCTGCCGCGCAGGCAGAAATGGATGCTCGCTTGCCCGCACGGCCGCTGGCTGATTTGCTGGCCGACTTGACACACGACGAGTTGCGCGGCTTCGGTGGTCCGCTGCGCGCGCAGTGGATTGTTCAGCTGGCGCTGCTGCGCAAGGGCGTACTCTATTACGGCGGATCCGAGACGCCGTTTGGCCCCTATCCGTATCCGCTTGAAATGCGTTACGGCGTGCGCTCGGTCATGAAGAGCGTGGGCGCGCCACTGGCGTTGCTGCGGCTCGCACAGGTCTACGGGCCCTACGTATTACAGCTGCGCATTGGCGACTATGTTGAGGGACTCGACGACAAGTATCGCGCGGTGCGGTTCATCGACGCCGCCGACATGGCCAGTGGCTTCGGCGGCACCGGCAGCGTGCACGCTGACCCTAACGACTTTTACGACGGTTATCTGGGCGGCGACTACGACAGTTGGTACACCGCGCCGTCGGCCCTCGCGAAGATCAAGCAGATCCGCAAGCACCTGCGCCCCTATCCATGGTCACCGGGCACGGTGCTGCGATACCGGGATCAGGACTTCTTCCTGCTGGGTGCGGCGTTGGACGCGTTTCTTAAGTCGAAGCGCGGTCCGCGCGCCGACCTGTGGGGAATGCTCGAGCGCGAGGTGTTCGAGCCGATCGGTATTTTCCAGGCGCCTGCCGTGCGCACCCGCGAACCCGATGGACGCATCGGACTGGTCTGGCTCAGCGCCGGCTACTATCCGACGCTCGATGATCTGGCCAAGATCGCGCTGCTCTACCAACAGCACGGCGCGCATGCCGACGTGCAGCTCTTGCACCGGTCGCTGACCGACGACTGGCTGGCTGGCCGCGGTGCGCTGGCGCTGACCGCGCATCCCGCGCAACGCGGTGACCTTCCCGACAACGCGCAACTCGCCGGCGGCCTGTACCTGATGGGCGCCCATTTCGAGCCCTACACCGCGCGCACCGGCCGTCACTACCTGCTGCCCGTGTTCTACGGCTCCGGCGAAAACCAGGTGGTCCTGTATCCGAACGGGGACGTGTCGCTGCGAATGGCCAAGGCTGCTGGTTTGCCGACGGAAACCGCGATCAGTGATGGCGATGCCGATCAGACCTGGAGCGCGGTCGATCGGCTCGATCCCTTCTAAGGACGCTCCGCTCTAGTTACGTCCGTGGCTGAGCCTGGAATGTTTCTGGCCGTATCCGAAGTAGATCGCGAAGCCGAGCACCAGCCAGATGGCCAGCCGTATCCACGTCGACACAGGCAGGAACACCATCAATCCGACGCAACAGATCACGCCCAGGATCGGCACCACCGGCACCCAGGGCGTGCGGAATGGACGCACCATGTCGGGCATGCGCCTGCGCAGGACGACAATGCCCACGCACACGATCGCGAACGCCATCAACGTTCCGATCGAAATCAGTTCGCCCAATAGATCGAGCGGAAATAGCCCTGCAACGACTGCCGAGACGATGCCGGTGACGAGTGTGCCGACATGCGGGGTGTGGAAGCGTTCACTGCAGCGGGCGAATGCGGCGGGCAGCAGGCCATCGCGCCCCATCGCGTAGAAGATGCGCACCTGGCCGAGGAGGCTCAGCAGGATCACCGGAATCAGGCCGAATCCGGCCACTACGGCGACGAGTGCTTTCAGCCAGTCAAGATTCGCGTGTGCAAGGCTCAGGGCGCGATAGAGGGGATCGGGCACGTCCAGCAAGCGATAGTCGGCAATGCCGGTGACAGCGAGGCTCACCGTGACATACAGAGCGGTGCAGATCAGCAGCGAGAGCCCCAGGCTCAACGGCATCGTACGCTGCGGATTCTTCGCCTCCTCGGCCAGCGTCGAGACACCGTCGAAGCCGATGTATGCGAAGAATACTATTCCCGCGCCGCGCAGTACGCCCGACCAGCCGAAGTCGCCAAACTTGCCGCTGTTGGCCGGCACGAACGGATGCCAGTAGTGCGCCTCAATGTGCGGGATGCAGGCCGCGACCAATATCAGCAGCGCGAGGACTTTCGCGATGACGATGACCGAGTTGACCATCGCGGATTTTTTCGTTCCGACGATCAGTAGGGCAGTGCAAGCCAGCGTCACCAGCACGGCCGGCAGGTTGATCCACGCTCCGGTAAACACCACGTGGTCGTGTTCGTCGGCCCTGAGCGGCGCGTTGGTCAGTACCGCAGGCAGGTGAATCCCCAGATCACCGATCGCCGAGGTGACATAGCCCGACCAGCTGATCGCGACCAGTGCGGCCGAGAACAGGTACTCGAACATGATGCACCAGCCGATGATCCACGCGACCAACTCGCCAAAAGTCGCATAGGCATAGGAGTAAGCGCTGCCCGCCACCGGCACCATCGAGGCGTATTCGGCGTAGCACAAACCGGCGAAGAAGCAGGCGATGCTCGCGATGATGAAGCACAGCGTCACGCCCGGACCCGCGTGCTGCGCAGCCACAGTGCCGGTGTACACAAAGATGCCGGCGCCGACGGTATTGCCGACGCCGAAGGCCGTCAGGTTCAATACACCGAGAGTGCGAAGCAACGCGGGTTTGTCCCCGCCGTGAGCTTCCTGCTTCAGCGTTTCGATCGACTTACGCGACCATGCCCCCATGGCTGTAAGCCTAACAGGTGTACGCGCAGCCGTGCACGCCGAGACGCTATGCGTGAACCGGCCCTAGGTCACATCGTTCGTGCCAGCGACGCGGCATCGCGCGCCAGCGCTTCGACCTGCGCCCAGTCGCCGGCTTTCACGGCCGCGGAAGGCGTGACCCACGAACCGCCGACACAGGCGACATTCTTCAACAGCAGGTAGCGCGGCGCGCTCTCGCGCGTGATGCCGCCGGTGGGACAAAACACCACGTCCGCGAACACCGGTGCGAACGAGGCGAGCATGGCGGTGCCGCCCGCGGGTTCGGCCGGAAAGAATTTCAGCGCGGTATAACTTGCTGCGCGTGCGGCGATCAGCTCGGAAGCCGTGGCAATGCCGGGCAGCAGCGGAATGCCGGAATGCCGGCCCGCGACGGCCAGCTCCTCGGTCAGGCCCGGCGTCACGGCGAACTGCGCACCGGCCGAAACCACGCGCGCGAAATCTTCCGGCGCCGTGAGCGTGCCGGCGCCGACGATCGCTTCCGGCACGGCCTTGCGCATCGCGCTGATTGCGGCGAGTGCCGCGCTGGTGCGCAGTGTGACTTCGAGTACGGTCAGTCCACCGGCGCACAGTGCTCGCGCCAACGGCACCGCATCCGATTCGCGTTCGATCGTCAGCACCGGGATCACCGGCGCGCGCGCCATGATGTCTCTCATATGCATGGGATGTTCACTCGCAATGGAAGATACCGTGCGCTCAAGCGGCTGGGGTCGCGATGCCGCCGCCCTGTTCGGCAGTTGCAGCCTGGGCACGAAACATCTCGAACAACTCACGTCCCATGCCCCAGTTGCCGCTGGCCGCCGGCATTTCAACGCTGCGGTGAGCCCAGGTCTCTGCGTTGACCAAAGCCTCGAGCGCGCCGGTGTTGCTGTCGAGGCGCACGATATCTCCGTCGCGCAGTTTCCCAAGCGGACCACCGCAATGCACTTCGGGCGACACATGGATCGCAGCGGGCACGGAGCCCGATGCGCCCGACATGCGTCCGTCGGTGACGAGTGCGACCTTGTGGCCGTGCGACTGGAGCGCGGCCAGCGCCGGCGTCAGCTTGTGCAGTTCGGGCATGCCATTCGCGCGCGGACCCTGGCCGCGCACGACGACGATGACATCGCGATTGAGTTCGCCGGCCTTGAATGCCGCGCTCACCGCTTCCTGCGTATCGAAGATGCGCGCGGGCGCTTCGACACTGCGGCGTTCGGGTTTCACCGCCGATACCTTGATCACCGCGCGCCCGAGATTTCCCTGCAGCAGTTTCAATCCACCATCGGCGCTGAACGGATCACTGGCCGGACGCAGTACGTTCAGATCCCCGCTCTGTGCGCTGCCGTCACGCCAGGCGAGCTTGCCCTCATCGAGCCACGGCTCCTGTGTGTAGGCATGCAGGTCGGCACCGCAGACGGTGCGTACATCGCCGTGCAGCAGTCCGGCGCCGATCAGTTCGCGAATGACAAAAGCCATGCCGCCCGCGGCGTGGAAATGATTCACGTCGGCCGCACCGTTCGGATAGACGCGCGCGATCAGCGGCACGACCGCTGAAAGCGCGCTGAAATCGTCCCAGTCGATGACGACGCCGGCGGCGCGCGCCATCGCAACGAGGTGGATCGTGTGATTGGTCGAGCCGCCCGTCGCCAGCAGGCCGACGATCGCATTGACGATTGCGCGCTCATCGACGATCTGCGCAAGCGGACGATAGTCATTCCCATGCGTCCACAGCGCGGCAACGCGTTGCGCGGCCGCGCGCGTCAAGGCTTCGCGCAACGGTGTGCCGGGATTCACGAAGGCGCTGCCGGGCAGGTGCAGGCCCATGATCTCCATCAGCATCTGGTTGCTGTTGGCAGTGCCGTAAAACGTGCAGGTGCCGGCGTCGTGATAGCTCTGCGACTCCGATTCCAGCAACGCAGTGCGATCGAGCTTGCCCTCCGCGTGTGCCTGCCGGATCCGGGCTTTTTCCTGGTTGGGCAGACCCGAGGTCATAGGGCCCGCGGGCACGAAAATCGTCGGCAGCGCGCCGAAGCTCAGCGCGCCGATCAGCAATCCCGGTACGATCTTGTCGCACACGCCGAGGCATAGCGTCGCATCGAACATGCCGTGCGAAAGCGCGATGGCTGTCGACAGCGCGATGACATCGCGGCTGAACAGCGAGAGTTCCATGCCCGCCTGGCCCTGCGTAACGCCATCGCACATCGCCGGCACGCCGCCCGCGACCTGCGCGGTCGCCCCGACTTCGCGGGCCGCGGCGCGAATGAGGGCCGGATAGCGCTCGAAAGGCTGGTGCGCCGAGAGCATGTCGTTGTAGGCCGTGACGATGCCGATGTTCGGCCATTTCATCTGTCGCAACGCCTGTTTGTCGCCCGGCGACGAGGCGGCGAAACCATGCGCGAGGTTCGTGCAACTCAGGCGTGTACGCGCGCTGCCCTCGCGGCCTGCCTGGTTCATGCGATCGAGGTATTCGCGCCGGCTTTCGCGGCTGCGCGTGCGGATGCGGTCGGTCACAGCGGAGACCGCGGTTTGGAGTGGGGCGGGTTGCTTCACTAGAAGTAGTAAAACTCCGTCAACGCTGTTTGGCAAGAGGGATTTGCCATAAGGAACAATACCGTATAACAACTTAAATCCACAATCAAAATTGCCTTTGCAAGGGCTTCCTACGGCATATATAGTAGTTTAACTACATGTTTCTGCCGGTAACGGCCCCGGAGGTTCACGGTGGCGACGCTCGATCCGTTTGAAATCGTGCTGTTTGGCGGCACGGGCGACCTGGCGATGCGCAAGCTCATCCCGGCGCTGTTCCAGCGTTTCGTGGCCGGCCAGATCGATACGAAGGCGCACATCCTGGCGGCGGCCACCAGTGCGTTGACACGCGAGGCCTATGTGCAAAAGGCGCTCGAACACTGCCGCGAACACGTGCCGCCTGCCGATTTCACCGATGCGCGCTGGGCAGAGTTCGCGACCTGCCTCGACTATCAGCACGTTGATGCGACCAAGGTGGATGATTTCAAGGCGTTGAAGGCGCGTATCGCGCCGCGCGACGCGCAGACGCGCGTGTGGTTCCTGTCGACATCGCCGAGCCTGTACATCGCCACGGCGGCGAACATGGCGGCTGCGGGCGTCGTGACGCCGAACTCGCGTGTCGTGCTGGAAAAGCCGTTGGGCACCGATCGCGCCTCGGCGCATCGCATCAACGAAGAGGTCGCGAAGAGTTTCGCCGAGAACCAGATCTACCGCATCGATCACTACCTCGGCAAGGAGCCGGTGCAGAACCTGCTCGCACTCCGCTTTGGCAATGCCTTCTTCGAACCGCTGTGGCGCCGCGGGCGCATCCGTCATGTGCAGATCACAGTGTCTGAGCAGCTCGGCGTCGAGGGCCGCGCGAAGTTCTACGATGAAACCGGTGCACTGCGCGACATGGTGCAGAACCACATGCTGCAGCTGTTGTGCATCCTTGCGATGGAGCCGCCGGCGAATTCCGAAGCCGACACGGTGCGCGATGAGAAGCTCAAGGTGCTGCGCGCGTTACGGCCCATCGATGAGGAAACGGTCGATCAGAAGACCGTGCGCGGCCAGTACAAAGCCGGCACGATCGATGGCGAGAGCGTTCCCGCCTATGCCGATGAACCCGGCGTGCCGGACGGCAGCACGACCGAGACCTTCGTCGCGATCAAGGCGGAGATCGACAACTGGCGCTGGGCCGGCGTGCCGTTTTACTTGCGCACCGGCAAGCGTCTGCAGCAGTCGCTGGCCGAGATCGCGATCACCTTCGAGGACGTGCCGCTGTCGATCTTCCAGAACCGCACGCAGGATGCGCCGAACCAGCTGGTCATCCGCTTGCAGCCCGATGAGAGCATCACGCTGACGATCCTCGCGAAGGCGCCCGGCGACGCCATGCGCCTGCGACCGGTGAATCTCGCGCTCGATCTCGCCGAGAGTTTCAAGGAGCGTCCGTTGTCGGCGTATGAGCGACTGCTGATGGATGTCGTCAAGGGCAACCTGACGCTGTTCATGCGGCGCGACGAGCTCGATACCGCCTGGAGCTGGATCGATCCGATTCGCGCTGGATGGGCGGCGAGCGGTAACCCGCCGAAAACCTACGCCGCTGGAAGCTGGGGACCCGCTGCCGCAACGGCGTTGATCGGGCGCGACGGCTATGCCTGGCGCGATGAAACCTGAAGCGCGGCTCCTGCGCAGCGCCGACGGTGCAGCGCAGGCCGAGCAGCTCGCGGCGGCCATCGCGGCCGAACTGGTCGCCGCATTGACGCGACGCGCCGCAGCCAGCCTGGTGGTCTCCGGCGGCCGCACGCCGCAGGCCCTGTTCGCGCAGCTTGCGAACCATGCGATCGATTGGCAGCGCGTGCAGGTCACGCTGGCCGATGAAAGATGGGTCAGCGCGACGGATTCCGCCAGCAATGAAGCACTCGTGCGCAGCATGCTGCTGCGCGATCGTGCGGCGGCCGCGCGATTCATCGCACTCAAGAACGAGGCCACGACGCCCGCGGACGGCGCGAGCGCCGCGTGGCGCGCGGTCAAGGCGATGCCTCAGCCGTTTGATGTCGTCGTGCTGGGCATGGGCGATGACGGCCATACGGCTTCGCTCTTTCCGGGCAGCGTGGGCCTGGCTGCAGCCCTCGATGCCAGTGCGCCGCCGGGCTGCGTGGCGATGCAACCGTTGACGGCTACACCTGCGCGGCTGTCGTTGAACCTCGCCGCGTTGCTGCGCGCGCGCCGCATCTGCATTCAGATCAGCGGCGCGGGCAAATGGGCCGTCTACCAGCAGGCGCTGGCGGACGGCCCCGTCGAAGACATGCCGGTGCGCGCGATCTTGCGACAGAACCGCGTGCCTGTGGACGTGTACTGGTGCCCGAACCACGCGGCGGCGCCTGCGGCATGAACGCACCGATACGCAACGTGGCGGCCGCAGCGAACGAGGGCGGGTGGCTGAAATTCCTGATGGGCGCGCGCGAGCGGCTGCCGGCCGCCGAACGCCGCGTCGCCGATCTCGTGCTCGAACGTCCGCACGAGCTGCTGCAGCTGTCGCTCGCCGCGGTAGCCAGCCAGGCTCAGGTCAGCGAGCCGACCGTGATCCGTTGCTGCCGATCGCTCGGTTGCCACGGCTTCGCCGATTTCAAGCTGCGCCTGGCGCAGAGCCTCGCGAGCGGACAGTTGTTCATGTACTCGGACGTGGGGCCGAACGATTCGGTCGCCGAGATGGCGGCGAAGGTGTTCGGCAAGGCCGCACGTACACTGCTGCAAGTGCGCAGCCAGCTCGATCCGGCGCGGCTCGAGCAGGCGATCTCGTTGTTGTGCGCGGCGCGGCGCATCGAGTGTTATGGCCTCGGCAGCTCCGGCATCGTCGCCGCCGACGCGCAGCACAAGCTGTTTCGATTGGGTTTCCCGTCGGTGGCGTATTCCGATGCGCACGTGCACGGGATGGCAGCCACGATGCTGCGGCCGGGCGATGTGGTGCTGGCTTTCTCGGCCAGCGGACGCACCGTTGATCTGATCTCGAGCGTCGACCTCGCCCGCGAATCGGGCGCGGATGTCATCGGCATCACGGCGCTCGGCGCACCGCTGGCGGAGCGATGCACCGTGGCGCTGGAGTTGCTCGTCGACGAAGATACGGATATTTATACGCCGATGACGACGCGGCTCGCGCAGCTGACCATCGTTGATACTCTGGTGGTCGGCGTGGCGCTGAGGCAGGGCCCGGACCTGCTGACACGCCTGCAGCGGGCCAAGGACAGCCTGCGCAGCAAACGCGTGCGCGGTTTTGAATGAATTTAATCCAGGCGGCTTAAGGGGAGCGCCATGTCGAAAGCAATCCGGCTTCATGAAATCGGCGGCGCCGACAAACTCAGATGGGAAGATCATCCAGTGCCCGCGCCGGGGACCGGCGAAGTGCTGTTGCGCCACACCGCCATCGGCCTGAACTACTTCGACATCTATGTGCGCACGGGGTTGTATCCGAGCACGCTCCCGACCGGCCTGGGGAGTGAAGGCGCCGGCGTCGTCGAAGCGCTGGGCAAGGGCGTGCGCGACATCAGGATCGGCGACCGCGTCGCCTATTCGGGCGCACGCAATGGTTCATACGCCGAACAGCGCGTCATCGAAGCCGACGAACTGATAAAGCTCCCGCGCGATATTTCCGATGAGCAGGCGGCCGCCGTGATCCTCAAGGGCCTCACGGCCTGGGCGCTGTTGCGGCGTACGTATCGCGTGAAGCGCGGCGACGTCGTGCTCGTTACCGCGGCGGCTGGCGGCGTCGGATTGATTCTCTGCCAATGGGCGCGCGCACTCGGCGCCACGGTCATCGGCGTCGTAGGGAGCGAAGCGAAGGTAGCGCTCGCGAAGCGCAATGGCTGCCGCCAGGTTATCGTCAGTTACGATCAGTTTGCCTCGAAGGTGCGCGACTACACGAAGGGCAGGGGCGTCGATGTCGTCTTTGACGGAGTCGGCAAGGATACCTTCATGGCCGGACTCGACAGCCTCAAGCCCTGCCACGTCATGGTCAGCTTCGGCAACGCATCGGGCGCCGTGCCGCCGATCGCGCCACTCGAACTGATGCGGCGCGGCTCGCTGTTCCTGACGCGCCCCACGGTTGCGCACTACGTCGATAGCGCAAAGGTGCGCCGCCAGGCGGCGCGCGAGTTATTTGCGTTGGTGAGGCGCGGCAGCATCCGCGTACTTGTAGGGCAGCGATTCGCGCTGCGCGATGCCGCTGCGGCGCATGCCGCGCTGGAATCGCGCACCACCACGGGCTCGACGATCCTGTTGCCCTGACGAGCGAATCTAGCGTCGCAGCTGCGATTGGTGCGCGCAGAACCACGCGTACGTCGCGCGCAGGCCGTCTTCGAGCTGCGTGCTCGCGCGCCATCCCAGCGCGTTCAATCGGGCAACGTCGAGGAGCTTGCGCGGCGTGCCATCGGGACGCGTCGTGTCGAACATCAGTTCGCCGCTAAAGCCCACGATCTTGCCCACTAACTGCGCCAGCTCGCGAATCGTGACATCGGTGCCGGTACCGACGTTGATCGGCGCTGCGCCCGAATAATCGCGCGTCAGGAACACGACCGCATCGGCGAGATCATCGACGTACAGGAATTCGCGCCGCGGCGTGCCGGTACCCCAGACGGTGACGGACGATTGACCCGCTTCCTTCGCGGCGTGGAATTTCGCCATCAGTGCCGGCAGCACGTGCGAGTTCTCGAGGCTGAAATTATCGCCCGGACCATAGAGGTTGGTGGGCATCAGCGAGATCGCGTCGAAGTTGTATTGGCGGCGATAGGCCTGGCACATCTTGATTCCGGCGATTTTCGCGATCGCATACCACTCGTTGGTCGGCTCGAGCGGGCCTGTCAGCATGCTGTCTTCGTTCAACGGTTGCGGTGCGAGTTTCGGATAGATGCAACTCGAACCGAGAAACGTCAGCTTGCGCGCGCCGTGCCGGTACGCCGCATCGATGACGTTGTTCTGCACCTCGAGGTTGTCGCGGATGAACTCGGCCGGATACGTGTCGTTGGCGTGGATGCCGCCGACGTGCGCGGCGGCCATGATGACAACCTCGGGACGATGCTCCGCATACCATTGTTCGACGGCGGCCTGTCGCGTCAAATCCAGCTCCGCACGCGTCGCGAGAAGCAGGTTGTCGTAGCCCTGCGCGCGCAGCTGGCGCACCACAGCCGATCCGACGAGGCCGAGGTGGCCCGCCACGTGGATGCGCAAAGTCTTGTTTATTCCAGGGTTCATTCAAGGCGCCGGAACGTCTTGAAGCCCTCGCGCGCGACGAGCGCATCGCGGCGCGCATGCGCGATGTCTGAAAGCATCATGTCTTCGACCAGTGCCTCGAAGCTGGTCGTTGCGCGCCAGTTCAGCTTAGCGGAAGCCTTGGACGGATCACCCAGCAGCGTTTCCACTTCAGTAGGGCGGAAGTAACGCGCATCGACTTTGACCACCGTTCGACCTGTCGCGGCATCGATTCCAACCTCATCGGTGCCCTTGCCGCGCCATTCGATCTTCATGCCGACGTGTGTGCCTGCAAGCGTGACGAACTCGCGCACCGTGTGCTGCGTGCCGGTCGCGATGACGAAGTCCTCGGGCTGCTCCTGCTGCAGCATCAGCCATTGGGCGACGACGAAGTCGCGCGCGTGCCCCCAGTCACGGAGCGAATCCATGTTGCCCAGGTACAGGCAATCCTCGAGCCCGGCGGAAATGCGCGCCAGCGCGCGCGTGATCTTGCGCGTGACGAAGGTTTCGCCGCGAATCGGCGACTCGTGGTTGAAAAGTATGCCGTTGCACGCGTACAGGCCATAGGCCTCGCGATAGTTGACCGTCATCCAGTAGGCGTAGACCTTGGCTGCTCCGTACGGCGAGCGCGGATAGAACGGCGTCGTCTCGCGTTGCGGAAATTCCTGTGCCTTGCCGAACATTTCAGATGTGGAGGCCTGGTAGAACCGCGTTTTTTTCGCGAGTCCCAGGATGCGGATCGCCTCGAGCAGGCGGAGCGGTCCAAGCGCATCGGCGTTGCCGGTGTATTCCGGCGTCTCGAATGACACGGCCACGTGGCTCTGGGCCGCCAGGTTATAGATCTCGTCCGGCTGCACCTGCTGCACGATGCGAATCAGGTTGGTCGCGTCCGTCAGGTCGCCGTAATGCAGGCGCAGTCGCACGCCGCTCTCGTGTGGATCCTGGTAGAGGTGATCGATGCGGTCGGTATTGAAGCTCGACGCGCGGCGCTTGATGCCGTGCACGTCATAGCCTTTCCCAAGCAGGAATTCCGCCAGGTAGGCGCCATCCTGCCCGGTAATGCCCGTAATCAACGCAGTCTTGCTCAAGGCCGCTCCTCGCGTCGGGTCAAAAACCCGAACGATTTTACGTCGAGATCTCACCCGTCGAGCGGGGATTAGTTGCACAATATCCGCCAATGAGGATCGGCTCACGACTGGCCGCGATTTGCGCGCTAACGGTAATGACCGCGGCGAGCCTAGGCGTAGCGGGCAAGTCGGGCGCGGAGGAGACGCGCCTCGCCAGCCAGGAGGCCGAACTGCGCGTGTCGCTGGCCACTACGGCAGCGACCGTCGTGCACGGCGAGCAGAGCGTGACGCTCAATTTTCCGATTCGCTTCAGCTTCGCCGCCGACGGCGCCGAATTGCTGCCGGCCGGCACCGAGATGCTCGATGCCGTGGCCCGTTCTCTTAAGGACTACAAACGCACGCAGCTCGTGGTCACCGTATACACGGACGCCATCGGCAGCAGCGAATCCAACCTGGAGCAGTCCCAGGCCCGGGCGGACTTGGTGCTGAACTACCTTCAGACCAAGGGCGTCGAACCCGAGCGCATGAGCGCCCGCGGAGCAGGGGAAGCGGCCCAGCTGGCGGCGCCGAACACGGCCGAGGGGCGTGACTTGAACCGCCGAATGGAATTGACGATTGCGGCTTTGTCATCCTGACGACCATCCGCTAGGCTTGCCCGCTTTCTCAATAGGGTCAGGAACTTAAGTTAATGAAAGTCACCATATTTGGTTCCGGGTATGTCGGATTGGTTACCGGCGCCTGCCTCGCCGAAGCTGGCAACCACGTGATATGCGTTGACATCGACGACAAGAAAGTAGCCCGGCTGAACGAGGGCGACGTGCCCATCCATGAACCAGGGCTGGATGCACTGATCCTGCGCAATCGGGAAAGCGGCCGGCTCGAGTTCACGACCGACGCGGCGCGCGGCGTCGATCACGGTCTGTTCCAGCTGATCGCCGTCGGCACGCCTCCC
Organism: Gammaproteobacteria bacterium; assembly: GCA_041690875.1. Taxonomy (GTDB): domain Bacteria; phylum Pseudomonadota; class Gammaproteobacteria; order Steroidobacterales; family Steroidobacteraceae; genus FEN-1191. The sequence goes on along the minus strand of JBEPVS010000046.1, from coordinate 1,490 downwards.
GACGAGGATGGTTCCGCCGATCTGCGCCATGTGCTGAGCGTGGCCCAGACGATTGGTGAACGATTGGAGCGCTACGCGATCGTGGTCACGAAGTCGACCGTGCCCGTGGGCACGGCGGACAAGGTCCGCGATCGCGTCAACGAAGCGCTGGCGCGGCGGAAATCCAAGGTCGAATTTGACGTGGTGGCGAACCCGGAATTTCTCAAGGAAGGGGCCGCCATCCAGGACTTCATGAAGCCCGACCGAGTGGTGGTGGGCACGGACAACCCGCGCACCACCGAACTGCTGCGCGCGCTGTACGACCCGTTTACGCGCAACCATGATCGCCTCATCGTCATGGATATCCGGTCTGCGGAGCTGACCAAGTACGCCGCCAACGCCATGCTCGCGACCAAGATCAGTTTCATGAATGAGCTCGCGAACATCGCCGAGCGAGTCGGCGCGGATATCGAGCAGGTCCGCATCGGCATCGGTTCCGATCCGCGCATCGGCTACGGATTCATCTACCCGGGTACCGGCTACGGTGGTTCGTGTTTTCCCAAGGACGTGAAGGCGCTGATCCGTTCGGCGCGGGACGTCGGTTACGGCGCTGAAATCCTGCATGCCGTCGAATCGGTCAACGACCGGCAAAAGTCGCTCCTGGTGCGCAAACTCCGCCAGGTGCTCGGAGGGTCGCTCACAGGGCGCAAGTTCGCGCTGTGGGGACTGGCGTTCAAACCCAATACCGATGACATGCGCGAGGCGCCGAGCCGCGTCATCATCGATGAACTCATTGCTGGTGGCGCGAGCGTGAGCGCCTACGACCCGATTGCCATGCCCGAAGCCGCCAGGGTCTACAGGGACAACGCGAACTTCAAGGTCACGCGAGATGCCTATGAGGCCGTAAAGGACGCCGATGCGTTGTTGATCGTCACCGAGTGGCAGGAATTCCGCAGCCCCGACTTCGAACGGCTCAATGAGCTGCTCACGGCTCCGCGGATCTTCGACGGACGCAACCTATACGATCCGGCCTTGCTGGCGCGGCTGGGATTCGAGTACTACGGCATCGGTCGCGGCAAGATGGCCGTCGCGGATTAATTTCGCCATGACGGAGGCTCCCACCATGATTCCTGTAGTGCTTTCGGGCGGTGCGGGCACACGTCTGTGGCCGCTGTCGCGGGAGTTGTACCCAAAGCAATTGCTGCCATTGCTGGGCGCACACACGATGCTGCAGGACACGATGCGGCGACTTACCGGTCTGAACGCTGCAGCCCCCATGATCATCTGCAACGAGGCGCACCGCTTCCTGGTCGCCGAGCAACTGCGCGCCATTGGTATTGCAGCCCAGGGCATCGTGCTCGAACCGGTCGGTCGCAACACCGCCCCCGCCATTGCACTTGCGGCGCTCGCCGCCGTGGCTGCGGGCAACAGCGAGGCGCTGTTGCTCGTGTTGCCCGCCGACCATGTGATCCGCGACCTGTGTCTTATACACATCTCCGAGCCCACGAGAC
>JBEPVS010000045.1:0-14595 GCA_041690875.1 Gammaproteobacteria bacterium | reverse complement strand
GACAGCCCGACAACTGCTCGGCCACCGGGTTCAGGTACTCGATGCGTCCGTCGCGGTTCGTCGTGATGACGCCATCGCCGATGGACTGCAGTGTCACCTGCGCACGCTCCTTCTCCTCGAAGATCGCCTGCTCGACGCGCTTGCGTTCGGTGATGTCGGCGATGGTGCCTTCGTAGGCGACCACCTGCTGCAATTCGTTGCGCACGACGCGCGCGCTCTCGAGCACGACGAGCTGCGCGCCGTCGCGCCGTCGCAGCAGCGTCTCGGCAGTGTGCACCTCGCCCGCGCGCTCCAGTTCCTGCACGAACACCGCGCGCGCGGCCGGATCCCAGTACAGCGCTGCCGTTCCTTGCAAGGCGTAGATGTCTTCCGCGTTCTTGTAGCCGAGCAGCCTGACGAAGGCCGGATTGACCGCGAGCACCTTGCCGGCGGGAGAAAACTGGTACACGCCCTCGAGCACGCTTTCGTACAGCCCGCGAAAGCGCGCCTCGCTGCTGCGCAGCGCCTCTGCCGCGTCGCAACGCTCGATCGCGACGGCCGCGAGGCGCGCCGCGTGGGCGATCAGTTCCAGGTCGCGTTCCGCTGGTTTGCCAGCCGCCGCACGATACACAGTCAGCGCGCCGAGCACCTTGCCGCCGGCGGCCTTGATCGGCACGCCCCACGCGGCAGAGAAGCCAGCGTCCAATGCCAGCGCCCGCCGCCGTTGCCAATACGGATCGGTGCGGACGTTGGCGACGAGCACGGCACGCCCGAGGTACACCGCGGCCGCGCTGGACCCGTTGCGCACGTCAATGATGCCGTTCTGGTCCGCGAGGCGCAGTGTTTCCGGCAGCCGCGGTCCGATCACCTCGACGAAATTGCGTCCCTCGGGTGACAGGCGCCCGATGCTGACGACGAAATCCGCACAGATGGATTCGGCCAGCGCGACTGTTGCAGCCAGCACTTCCTGCAGCGGCGCGTCCGCGGCGATGCGTTCGAACACGTTGCGCTCGCCGGCCATGATCGTCAGGGCACGCTTGCGCTCAGTGATGTCGGTAATGCTGGCGCGCAGGAGCTCGGCTGTACCGGTCAACGGCATCAAGCGCACTTCGGTGGCCACCGTCATGCCGGGGCCGCGCTGGTAGGTCCACTCGAATACACGCGAGGCGCGCGGCGCGTGTTCCCCGCCCGCGCTTACTTCCTCGACGGGCGCCGCGGCCGCGGCAGCGAGCAGGTCACGCAGGTCGAGCTTTGAAATGCGTTCGCGCTGCACGTCGAAGAAGCGCAGCGCATTTTCGTTGGCGTCGGTGCAGGCGCCGGTGCGCGGATCGATGACGACAATCACCTCCGGCGCCGTTTCCACGAGTGCGCGGTAGCGCGCTTCGCTGTCACGCAGCGCCTGCTCGGTGGCAAGGCGTTCGCTCATGTCGCGCAGGCAAATGACAAACACTTCGCGGCGATCGACATTCGCCGGACTGGCGACGACTTCAACCGGAAACGTCGAGCCATCCTTGCGCCGGGCCTGCGTCGTGCGCAACTCCGTGCTGCGGCCCTGCGCGCCGATTTCAAATGCGAAGGCCTGCAGCCCGCGCGACAGCGAACCCTGCACGGGCAGATCGGGCAACAGCCGCAGGATCGAGACTCCAATCAGCTCGGTCTGCGAGTAGCCGAACAATTGCTCGCCGGTGGGATTGAATACGCAGATCGCGCCGTCACCACTGATGGTGATGACCACGTCCTTGATGTGATCGAGAATCGCGCGCAACTGCCCTGCATCGGCGTTGGTCAGCCCCTGCGCAAAACTGCGCGCCTCCTCGGCCAGCAGCTGCATCGAGCGCACGACACCGCGCCGCTCTTCGTCGATCTGTTCGTACTGCGTGCTGATCAGCGGCAGCAGCGCGCTCATCACGGTCGCGGAACTGGAGCTGCTCCCCATCCTGAGCGAATCGAGCTGGGCGCGCAGGCGTGGGTGCAGGTCTTCGCCCGCGCGAAAGCTGCCGGACGCGCCTGCCTCGGTGGCAGGCTGCAGCGTCGGCACAGGCAGCGAAGCGTTGCTTTCCCTTGACATAACCCGAGGCGTGATGGCGACCCGAGTGATGATACGGAGCGCTCCACGGACAGCCCGTGAGGCGCATCGCGGAATAGGTTTAATTCGGCTGCAGCCCAGGGCCTGTTCACACTTAGGACATCAATGCGTTGCTGCCCCCTCATGGGCAATGAGCACACTTCGGTCGTTGCGCCTTGCCCTGCGTAAAACTGGGCACGGCCGCATCGACGTCCTAAGTTTGAACAGGCCCCAGGGGACTTGCGTCAGCTTCCGGCGGGTACTGCGATCAGCGGGATGAGAAAATTATAGGCCACGGATGAGTTCCCCGAATCGACCAGCACAGTCGCCGAAAGGCTCAGCACCGCCTGTGCATCCGCCCGCAGCGTCACGGTCATGCGCTGCGTGGCGCCGGGCGCCGGCGCGCGGAACTCGAAGCTTCGCGCGGACAGCACCGAAAGGCCGTCGCCAGGCTGGAGCGTTACCAGGATTGCGCTGATCTCCTGCTGGGGTGGCTGCGCCAGCACCAGGTCGAGCTGCAGCGGCTCGCCGACGCGCGGCGGCTGTTGCATGCGGAATTTCAATGCCACGGGCGGATCGGTCGACGTCGAACTGACAGCGGCGACGAAATCGGCTTCCGCGGCGGCCGCTGCGAGCGCTTCGGCCGACGTGGCAGCGTCCGCCTTGCCGTGGGTGCGAGCCTCGTGCTGGGCCCGCGCGTCACCAGCGCCGCTGTCGCAAGCGGCGGCCAGCGCAGCGATCGCGACTATTGTCCCCCAGCGAGCCACATTCATTGGCTTCATGCGCTGGGCAATTTAGCACGAACTGGCGCCGGCCAAGTGTGGTCAGAGTCCATCCAGGGCGGCACCCTGCTCAGCGAGGTCGTTGACGTGCTGCTCCCAGAATCGCGCTTCGCCAAACCAGGGAAAAGCGCGGGGAAAAGCCGGGTCGGTCCAGCGCTCGGCAATCCAAGCAGCGTGGTTCAACATGCGCACGGTGCGCAGAACTTCGACGAGACGCAGCTCGCTGTGGTCGAAACTGGCGAAGCGTTCGTAACCGGCGAGCAATTCGCTCCACTGCCGGCGCTGCTCATCGGGATTACCCGCCACCAGCATCCACAAATCCTGGATCGCGGGGCCATTCAGGCAATCGTCAAGGTCGACGAACACCGGTCCCGAGGGCTGCCAAAGAATATTGCCCAGGTGACAATCGCCGTGCAGGCGGATGCGGCGCGTGTCCTCAATGCCCGCCGCATCGATGTGCGCGAGCAACTCAGTGCTGATGCGCGCATACGACTCGCGCATGTGCTGCGGCATCTGCCCGGAGGCCAGCACGATGGATCGCGCGCGGCTGCCGAGGCGCTCACCTCGCATCGACTCGCGATGTTGGAAGGTGCGCAGCGCGCCGATCGCGTGGATGCGCCCCAGCGTGCGGCCCATCAATTCACGCGCGTCGGGTCGATCGAGGTCGGGCGAGCCGCCCGGTTGCAGCGGAAACGCCGCCATGCGCAGGCCGGGACGTTGAAAGAGCGTCGACTCTCCCAGCCGGAGCGGTGCCACCACCGGGATCTCGGCAGCAGCCAGTTCAGCGGCGAAACCATGCTCCTCGAGGATCTGCGCATCGCTCCATCGACCCGCGCGGTAGAACTTCACCACGACCGGCGCAGCGTCGTGGCGCCCAAGCCGATAGACGCGGTTTTCATAACTGTTGAGCGCGAACACGTGGCCATCGGGCGCAAGCCCCGCGGCTTCGGCCGCATCGAGCACGGCGTCGGGCGTCAACGCGGCAAAGGGCCGCGGGTCCGGGCGAATAGTCATGTGTTCAGGACCGTGATGCGTCGCACCCTGCGGGGCAGGCCAGCCGGTATCATGGCCGCTTCCACATCACATTGTCTTGCAGGAGTCGTGATGGCTGCGAAGGATACCGTGCTGATCACCGGCGGTGCGGGCTATATCGGCAGCCACGTGGCGTTGCAGCTGCGTGCGCGCGGCGAGAAAGTCGTCGTTCTCGACAACCTCGTGACCGGTTTCAGGCAGGCGGTACTGGATGCGCCGCTCGTGGTCGGAAACGTGGGCGATGCGGACCTCGTCAAGCGCACGATGGCCGAGCACAACGTCGGCGCCGTAATGCATTTTGCCGCACACACGATCGTCCCCGAGTCGGTGCGCGATCCGCTCAAGTATTACGGCAACAACACCTGCGCGACGCGCAGCCTGCTGGCCTCGTGCAACGAAGCCGGCGTGCAGCAGTTCGTTTTTTCATCGACCGCTGCCGTATACGGCTTGCCCACCGGCGGCGTCGCCCACGAAGAGAGCGCGATGGCGCCCATCAATGGCTACGGCACCTCGAAGCTCATGTCGGAGTGGATGCTGCGCGACCTGTCAGCGGTGACGCCACTCCGCGCTGTGACCCTGCGCTATTTCAACGTCGCGGGATCGGACCCGGAATGTCGCGTCGGCCAGGCAACCGCCAAGGCGACCTTGCTCATCAAGGTCGCCTGTGAAGCGGTCGTCGGCAAACGCACGCATGTGTCGATCTACGGCACCGATTATCCGACGCCCGACGGCACCGGTATCCGCGATTACATCCATGTCGATGACCTTGCGCGCGCGCACCTGAACGCGCTGGACTACCTGCGCGGAGGCGGCGGAACCACGACACTCAATTGCGGCTATGGCCACGGCTACAGCGTGCGCGAGGTACTCGACAGCGTGCAGCGCGTCGCCGGCAAGCGGCTCGAGATCCGCGAAGAGCCACGCCGCGAGGGCGATCCGCCCGCACTGGTGGCGGGCGCTGCGCGGATTCGCTCGGTGCTGGGTTGGGAGCCGAAGCTCGATGATCTGGATGGCATCGTACGAACCGCCCTGCGCTGGGAAGAACGGCTGCAGCGCAGTCCCTGGTAAATCCGCCTGGATTTGGGTCGCAATCCTGCGACGTGGAGTCGCGCGCCGGGGACGCCGGTGTGCCTTAGAATGGCCGGATGCGTCTGGCGCTGCCCAAATCGCTCAACGGCTACCTCCTGCTCGGCATTGGCGTCATCACGATGCCGCTGCTGGCGGCGATCCTGCATGCCACCTTCCAGATGCGCCGGCTCACCGACTTCAGCCAGGCGCTCGTCAACGAGAGCGTGCGCACGACTGAGCTGATCCAGGACATGTTCGAGTTGCGAAATTCGCTGGCGCATGAGGCCCAGGTGTATCAGGTGCTCGCCACCAGCCAGGATCTCGCCAAATTCAACGATCAGGATACCGCGCTGACGGCAACCATGGCCGAGCTGCGGCCGATGCTGCGCGACCCGGCCGCGCGCGCCGAGGTCGATGTGTTCTCGGCACTGCAGCGCGACATCGCCGAAGCGGTGCGCGCACCGGCAGCACCGCACCACACTGACAATGGCGCCGCCGTGCGGCCGATTGCGGACTTCGGCCTGCTCGACACGCAGGCGCTGAGCATCTCGCACTTTGCCAATGCGCAGAAGGTCACCGAGTTGGCCTCGCTCGATGAACAGACCTTTTCCGCGCGGCGCGAGCTGTTCTGGGAATCGAGCCTGCTCATTCCACTGGCGCTCGCGGCCACCCTCAGTTTTGCGCTCGGCATTGGGCGGCCGATCCGCCAGGTCGACCGAGCGATCGCCGAACTGGGGAGCGGCGATTTCGGCCGCGAAATCGCGGTGAGCGGGCCGGTCGATTTGCAGCGGCTCGGCCAGCAGCTCGAATGGCTCCGGGGGCGACTGCTCGACCTCGCGCAGGAGCGCAACCGTTTCCTGCGCCACATGTCGCACGAATTGAAGACGCCGCTGGCGAATATCCGCGAGGGCACCGAGCTGCTGATGGACGGCGCGGTCGGCGAGTTGCGCCCCGCGCAGCGCGAGGTGACGGCGATCCTGCAGGAAAACAGCATCAAGCTGCAGCGCATGATCGAAAACCTGCTTTCCTATAGCGCCTGGCAAAGCAACAGTGTGGGACTCGAGCCGGCCGAGTTCCGGCTGCGTCCGCTGTTCAAGCAGGTACTCGAAAACCAGCAGCTGACGCTCGTCTCGCAGCGAGTGCGGCTCGATGTGCACGTCGAAGACATCACGCTCACCGCCGATCGCGGCAAGCTGCGCCTGATTCTCGAAAACCTGCTCTCAAACGCGATCAAGTACTCGCCGCGCGGCGGCACGATCGTCTTGCGTGCGCGCGCCGCGGGATCGGAACTCCTGCTCGAAGTGGCCGACGGCGGCGCGGGCATTCCGAAGCCCGAACGCGCCAGTGTTTTCGAAGCATTTCACACGGGCCGCGCGCCCGGCGGCCACGTGCGCGGCACCGGCATTGGTTTGTCGGTCGTGCATGAATTCGTGCAGGTGCACGGCGGCACGATCGAGATCGTCGATGGGGAATTCCGCGGTGCGCATTTCCGCATCCTGATTCCGTTGCGGGCGGGCTGGACGCCGCTCCCGGCACTGGTGGCCGGCACAGCCGTACCGCACAGGAAGGCCCATGCGGCTTAGCTCGATGCGAACGGCGTGCCTGCTCGCCGCGAGCTCGCTGCTTGCCACGGCGTGCGGCGGCATTTCGGGCTTGCACGCGGACCGCAACAGCAGCGTGTCCCGGCCGGTCTACGATCGCGATACGCAGGTGGCCGTGTTGCTGGCCGACACGATCCAGATGCTGCAGCGCCTGAGCGGCGGGAGTCCTGCCGAGCAGGCCGAGATTGTCACCAGCGCGCAGCAGGCCTACGAGCGCGGCACCGGCGGCAGCGCGCAATTGCGCTATGCGCTCGTGCTCGCAACGCCGGGCCACGCGGGCCGCGACGCGTCACGCGCCCGGCAACTGCTGCGCGAACTGGCGGCGCAACCCGAGACACTGGCGCCCGTCGAGCGCGCACTGTCGTTGTTCGAACTCGCACAGCTCGACCGCGAACTGGGCCTGCTTGTCGACAACGAGCGGTTGCAGGCCAGCGCGGGCCGCAGCGTCGACCAGGAACGTTTCGCCAGCGTGAATCGCCGCCTGCAGGCCGAGCTCGACGACAACGCGCGCCTGCGCCGGCTGCTCGAGGAGACGCAGGCGAAGCTCGATGCGCTGGCGAACATCGAACGCAATCTTCCCGACCGCAAGAGCAACTCCGAGGTACGCAAGAAGTGAACATGCCACTGAAACGCAAGGCCCGCATCCTGGTCGTCGACGACGACCCCGGGCTGCTGCGCCTGCTGACGATCCGACTGCGCGCAGAAAACTACGAAGTCGAGCCGATGGAGAACGGCGCGCAGGCGCTGGCCGCCGCCAGCCGCTTCCGTCCCGACCTCGTGATCTCGGACCTGCGCATGGACCAGCTCGACGGCATCGGCTTGCTCAAGGAGCTGCAGATCCGCTGGCCGGGCCTCAAGGTGATCCTGCTGACCGCGCATGGCACGATTCCCGATGCGGTGCATGCAACGCAGATGGGCGCGTTCGGGTTCCTGACCAAGCCGGTTGAGAAGCAGGAGTTGCTGGCGCAAGTGCACAAGGCACTGAAGATCTCCGGCTTCGTCGACACGCAAGATGACTGGCGCGCGGGCATCATCACGCGCAGCGCCGCGATGGAGGAAAAACTCGGGCAGGCACACATGGTCGCGGGGACCGACGCGCGCGTGCTGATCACCGGCGAGAGCGGCACCGGCAAGGAGCTGCTGGCGCGCGCCATCCACAAGGCCAGTCCTCGCCGCGCGCGGTCATTCGTGCTGGCCAACTGCAGTGCCGCAGTCGAAGACCCGTTTGACGGCGATCTGTTGCGCTCGGCCGAGGGCGGCACCTTGCTGCTCGATGAAATCGGCGCGCTGCCGATGCCGGCGCAGTTGCGGCTGCTGCAGTTGCTGCAGGAAAAATCCGATGGGCCTGCCGGCGCCGAATACACACCGCCGAATGTGCGCATCATCTCGACGACCAACCGCGAACTGCATACGCTATTGGCCACCGGGCACCTGCGCGAAGACCTGTACTACCGGCTGAATGTCGTGCACATCGAGTTGCCGGCGCTCAGCCGTCGCCGCGAAGACATTCCGTTGCTGGTCGCGCACTTCCTCGCCGAGCTCGCCAAGGAAACGGGCCAGCGCAAGATCTACGCGCCCGAAGCCGTGGAGCTGCTGGCGACGAGCGACTGGCCCGGCAATGTGCGACAGCTCGCCAATACCGTGCGGCAAAATTGCGCGCTCGCACAGACACCGATCATTCCGGTCGAACTGGTACAGCAATCACTCGGCGGCACGCAGGCGAAACTCCCCTCCTTCGACGAGGCGCGCGATGAATTCACGCGCAGTTACCTGTCGCAGATTTTGCAGATCACCGGCGGCAACGTCAGCCAGGCGGCGCGGCTCGCGAAACGCAACCGCACCGATTTCTACAAGCTGCTGGGGCGGCACCAGTTGGTGCCGGATGACTTCAAGGAACGGTGAGCGGCAGCTCTGGCGCCACCCTACTAGCCGGAGGGCTGCTGGCTTCTCAGCCCAATGCGGATCCAGCGATTGCCGCCGATCCGGCCCCACCAACGCGCCATAAACCACAGCAGCGCGATCTGGCCCGCAAACAGCAGCGGAAAGTAACCGGCAGGCTTGAGGCCCAGCAGGTCGGGCAATGTCCAGAAGACGAAGTACTGCAGCACGAATACGAACAACGAAACTTGACCAATGGTAGCAAGCCATTCGAGCAGCCAGCGCGCGTGCGCTGCACGCCGCAGGTAAGTCAGCAAGCCGAACATCAGCAAGGCCAGGCCAGTGAAGAACGCCAGGTATCCCGGGGATGGCGGGATCTTGCGCACGATCACCAGGCTCGCATGCCACGCGCCGTCTGCAGGAACCCATCCCCGCATTGCCGCCCGGCTGTAGCCCAGGTGCGCTGCCAACGCCGCGGCCGCCAGCGTCGCTCCCAGCAGGCATAGCGGCATGGCAATCGAATCCAGCCTGCCCTGTTGCTCCCGCTGTGCGACAAACCTTCCCAACGCCACGCCCGCAACCAACAGCGCGAGAAATTGTGCCATCGGGCAGGCGTAATCGATGATCGGATTGTTGATTAGCTGCCCGACGAGCAACTCCTCCACGACCTTGGCCGTAGGCATGAGCGGATGCCACACCAACGCCAGCGCCCAACCGAGGCAGATCAGGCTGAACGCCAACGCGAGCAGCATCCGCACTGGTTTGAGCGCCAGGCCGTGGAACGCGCCGAACAGGATGCAGCCGAGGCCAATCTCATCCACAGAGTTGAACTGCACCAGACGCTGCAAGAGGGTCCCGCCGCGATGTACTTCGGCCACAGCAATCAGCAAATGCGCGACGACGATCAGGAAGATACCGCGATCGATGAGATCGAGACGCATCTTGCGGCCGACCACACCCGCCCGACCGGCCTTGAGGCCGATCATCGAGCCGCTCAGCACCATGAATGCGGGTGTCGCCACCATGCCGATCATCGCCAGCATCAACGACAGCGACGGGTACGCCTCTTCCATCCACCAGGCAAAATGAGCCAGACAGGCAATCAGCATCGCCGCGCCACGGGCGGCGTCCAGCGTCAGGATTCTCTTGTTACCGTGTGCTCGGTACATGTGTGGGCTGCGGGCGCCGCAAAAAACTGTGCGCCTCTGCATGCTAGCATTGCTGTGCCGCCGTCTTCGGCCCGCTAACGGTTGTGTGACCAGGGTTTGGTACCCCATCACGGATTTTGCGAGTAATGGCCAGCCGGCACCGCGCGAGAGAGTACGGACACGATGAGCACGCATGCCCCCATAGACTCACGCCAACTGCGGCGCGCGTTGGGAACCTTTGCCACCGGCGTCACCATTGTAACGACTCACGCCGCGGGCCAGGACATTGGCCTGACCGCGAACAGCTTTAATTCGGTGTCGCTCAATCCACCCATGGTGCTGTGGAGCCTGGCCAGGGATTCGCTGGGACTGACGGCTTTTATGGACAGCACACACTTCGCGGTGCACGTGTTGGCCTCGGCGCAGGAACCGCTTTCCGCGCGCTTCGGCGCGCGCGGCGGCGAAAAGTTTGCGGGCTTGGTGACCAGCCGCGGCGCAGGCAACGCGCCGTTGCTGCCGGACTGCGCGGCACGCTTTCAATGTCGCACCGTCTATCGCTACGAAGGCGGCGACCATGTCATCTTCGTGGGCGAAGTGCTGGCCTTTGACCAGTCAGACCTGCCACCGCTCCTGTTCCACGACGGCCGTTACGCCGTTGCCAGGCCGAAACCAACCGCGAGCGCGGCAGAGTACAGCAGCGGATTTACCGATGATTTCCTCATATATTTACTGAGCCGGACGCACCACCAGCTGTTCCTCAAGTTACGTCTGGAGCTCCAGCAACACGGGCTGGCAGAAGCAGATTGGTTCTGCCTCAGCATATTGAGCGCCGAAGGTTCGTTGAGTATCGCGGAACTCGGCGATCGCCTGGCACATACCGGCATACAGGTCACTTTTGACCGACTCGCCAGCCTAGGCGCTTCCGATCTATTGCGTCTGCACGGCGGTCATGACCCGGGAACGCGCGTCACGCTGACCGATCAGGGCCGGCGCGCAGTCGTCGAGCTGGTAGCCGCAGCCAAGGCCGCCGAGGACGCAACACTGGCACACCTCGACTCCGACCAGGCGCGACAGCTTAAGCTGTGGCTGCGGAGCTTCGTGTCCTCGGACCCGCCCAGACCCCGCCCCGCGAGCGCAGACGACTAGAGCCGGCCTGGTTCACATATTTTGCCCGTCGGCCCCGGCCCCGCAGGCACTTGTTGCTAGAATTTGCACATGAGCATGAACGATTTGTCTGCCCGGATCCGTGAAATCCTGAGAGACCACGGCCGCTTGAGCCAGGAAGCCGTGGCCATCCAGGACACAACCGATCTGTATCAAGCCGGCATGACCTCGCATGCGAGCGTCAATGTCATGCTCGCTCTCGAAGGCGCCTTCGAAGTCGAGTTCCCTGATCACATGCTGACGCGAAATGTCTTCAATAGCATTGCCTCCATTCGCGCCGCGCTGGAACAATTGATCCCCGCCTGAGCCCCCATGGGTGAGCTCATTCAACTTGCGGCGGGCTGGCAGGTCTGCTGCACTCCGCCCGCTCAATGCCGCGATCCCGCCAGCCTGACCGCTCTATCCCGCGACTGGCTGGACACCTCGGCGCCCGGTACGGTTGCCGATGCGTTGCGCAGGGCGGGGCTGTGGTCATTGGACAGCGCGCCCCGGCAATTCGATGACGAGGATTGGTGGTACAAGCTGCGCTTCGAGGCTCCTCCAGTCCAGGCGGGGCTGGAACGCCTGCTGGTCTTCGAAGGGCTGGCGACCATCGCTGAGGTGTGGCTCAACGGTGTACGCCTGCTTGAATCGAGCAACATGCACCTGGTGCACGAGTGTCGTGTCACGGACTGCCTGCGCGAGCGCAATGACTTGCTGATCTGCTTCAGATCGCTGAGCGCCCATCTGCAATCCAGGCGTCCACGACCGCGGTGGCGGGCGCCGATGGTTGCCCACCAGCAATTGCGCTGGGTGCGCACGACACTGCTTGGCCGCACGCCTGGTTGGTCGCCACCCGCCGCGCCAGTCGGACCCTGGCGAGCCGTGAAACTTGAAACCCGGGACAGCACTCGGCCATTCGATATCAGCCTGCGTGCGCTTGTCGGCGCGGATGGTACGGGCCAGGTGGAATTCAGTTGCGAATTTGCAGCGGCACGCGGCTCGCGCCCGACCCTCACGTTGGTCGCGCAGCGTGACGACCGGACGTATCGGCAGAGTTTGACCGCCGCAGGCAACACGCGGTACACGGCGGTGCTCAAGATTCCCGATGTTGTTATGTGGTGGCCGCACACGCACGGCGAACCCGCACTCTACGAAATTGCTGTGCAGATTCACGGCGCCGATGGCGCGCTCAGCGAGCTGCGGCTGGGCCAGCTTGGTTTTCGCAACCTGAAACTGGAAACCGCCGACGGCGAGTTCAAGCTGTCCGTCAATGGGCAGCGCATCTTTTGCCGTGGAGCCTGCTGGACGCCGCTCGATCCCGTGTCCCTGAACGCGTCACCTGTCGACTACCGCACCGCCATTGCACAGCTGCGAGACGCTGGCATGAACATGTTGCGGCTCAGCGGCACCATGATCTATGAGGCAGACGAGTTCTACGACCAGTGTGACCGCGCCGGAATCCTGATCTGGCAGGACTTCATGTTTGCCAACATGGACTATCCCGATCGGGACACGGCGTTCATGGACTCGGTCCGCCAGGAGGTTCGCCAGTTCCTGCGGCGCGTGCGACATCGACCCTGCCTGGCATTGTTATGCGGCAATAGCGAGGTGGAGCAACAGGCCGCCATGTGGGGCGCGCCGAGGGAAGTGTGGGCGCCAGCGCTGTTTCACGAGACGCTGCGGATTCTTGCCGGCGAGCTCTGCCCCGATACGCCGTACTGGCCGTCGAGTGCCCACGGCGGTGCTTTCCCGCACGACAGCAGTGAAGGGAGCTCGTCCTACTACGGCGTGGGCGCCTACATGCGTCCGCTGTTGGATGCGCGGCACTCGGAACCGCGCTTTGCATCCGAATGCCTGGCCATCGCCAACGTACCGGAGCCAGAAGCGCTCATCCGGATGTCGCGTGACCTCGCCCTGCGCGTGCACCATCCTTCATGGAAGCAACGCACGCCGCGTGATCTGGGCGCGGGCTGGGATTTCGACGATGTGCGCGATCACTATTTCGAGGCCCTGCTCGGCCAGTCTCCGCTGGCGGTTCGCTATGCGGAGCACGAACGCTACCTGGGGTTGAGTCGCGTCGTCAGCGCGGAAGTCATGGCCTCGGCATTTGGCGAGTGGCGGCGCGCCACCTCGCGCTGCAACGGCGCACTGATCTGGTTCCTTCGCGATCTCTGGGATGGCGCCGGCTGGGGCATTATCGGCGCCGACGGGCTGCCAAAATCGGCCTATTACTACCTGCGCCGGTTGTTACAACCGCAGGCGCTGTGGATTACGGACCAGGGCACCAGCGGCCTGCAACTGCACCTCATCAACGAGTGCCCCAGGTCTCTGCATGGCAGTTTGCACCTCAGCCTCTACCGGGATGGCGCGCGGACGATCGCCACCGCCGAACGCGCCATCGTGCTGCCGGCGCGTGGCGAGGCCCGGATTGCCGCCGGCAGCATGCTGGACGAATTCTACGACCTCTCCTATGCCTACCGTTTCGGTCCACCGCATACCGATCTGGTTCACGCGGCCTTCTTGGATGCCGAAGGCACGCAGCTCGCCGAGGCGGTGCACCTGCCGCTGGGATTGCGTGCGCTGGGCATGCACGATCTGGGCTTGCAGGCCACCGCCGCACCGCTGCCTGAGGGCGCGCTGGAACTCACGGTCAGCACGCGCCGCTATGCGCATGCGGTCAGTGTTGAGGCCACGGGATACCGTGCCGACGATCAGTACTTCAACGTCCTGCCCGGCCGGGCGAAGAAACTGCGTTTACAACCTATCGGTGGCCACGCGCCGGAGCGCATCTACGGACAGGTGCTGGCAATCAACAGCCTCTCCCCTGCACCGATTTCAGCTGCGCAGTGATCAGTTCAGCCGAGCAGCCCGTTTACTTCGGTCCGGCAAGTCGCCCGCTGTTTGGCTGGCTCCATACCGGCAGCAGCGGGCCGGGTAGCGGGCTGGGCATCGTTTTCTGCAATCCGCTGGGCTACGAAGCGATCAGCGGCCACCGCACCGTCAGGGCCGCAGCGGAACGCGCCGCCGCGCAAGGCTGCGCGACGCTGCGCTTTGACTATGACGGAACCGGCGACTCTGCCGGCCAGGACACGGATGCGGAGCGTCTCGATGCCTGGGTGTCCAGCATCAATACCGCTATCGACCAGCTCCGTTCAGCAACCGGCGTGACCAGCATAGGCCTGTGGGGTTTGCGCTTTGGCGCCACGCTCGCCGTGCTGGTCGTTAATCGACGCCAGGATGTTCGTGCGCTCTACGCCGTAGCACCGGTAGTCAGCGGTCGGAAGTACCTGCGCGAGTTGCGAACGCTGGCTCTCACCGGCTTAGGGCCTCGCGATACGGATGAGCTGCAGGAAGTTGCGGGATTCATTACGACGCCCGAGACCCGCGCGGCGATCGCGGCGGTGGACCTGAACAACATAGAGTTGCCAATGACGACGCGAGTGCGCGTGGCCAATCGGGACGACCTGCCGTGCGACGAGCGCTGGATCGTCGCCGCACAGCGGCGCGGCTGCGACGCCTCAGCGACCCCGTTCAGCGGATTTGCAGCCATGATGCTCGACCCACATGAGGTCCAGGTGCCCGAGACAATGGTCGACGCGAGTCTGGAGTGGTTGTTGCGTGGTGACGCCGGGCGAGTCGAGGCGGCGTTTGCGGTGACGCGCCCGATTGCGACGCCGCTGGCCAGTTCCGCCAACATTCGTCACACGGATTTCGATCCTCACCACACGGTCGTCGAGAATGCACTGCGCCTGGGGGCAGACCCTGCGATCTTTGCGATCGTCACCCGACAGGCTCCGACTGACATGCATGCAGCCGTCGCGCCCGCTCCAATGGTCGTGTTGCTCAATTCCGGCTCGGTGCCCCACTTCGGTCCCAGCCGCGTCTATGCGACGCCT
>JBEPVS010000044.1:0-14830 GCA_041690875.1 Gammaproteobacteria bacterium | reverse complement strand
CGATCTCCGTGGCCATGTCCGCGAGCTTGAACCGCACGGCCTGGAAGGCCGAGAACGGTGGCTATTCGCAGAACCGCTACGTCGGCACTTTCGCCGGTGTTGCGCCGCTCAGCAATCCCCGGCTCGCGGCCGTCGTCGTCATCGATGAACCGAGCGCCGGCAAGTATTACGGCGCTGATGTCGCCGCACCGGTGTTCTCCGCGGTGCTGGGCGGTGCGCTGCGCTTGATCGGCGTTCCGCCCGACGACACCTCGGGTTCGGGCACCGGCGGCGGCGCGGCAGCCGGTGCGCGCGTGGCTTTGCGATGAACATTGCAGCGAATGCCACCGGCACGGAAATGCCGTGGCGGCCGCTGAAGGCGCTGCTCGGCGGCGGCTTTGAAGTGCCCGACACCTTCGAAGTCGCCGACCTGACGCTCGACAACCGCAAGGTCCGACCGGGCGCGGCTTTTCTCGCCTGCCGTGGACGAGCGCATCACGGCCTCGAATTCGCGCAGGCAGCGGTGGCTGCCGGCGCGACCGCGGTGCTCTGGGAACCCGCGCCCGGCGTCAGCGCGCCAGAATTCGCCGCGCCGGTGCTGGTCGTCGCGGTGCCGGATCTTTCCGCGCAAGCCGGCTACATCGCCGATCGATTCTTCGGTGCGCCCTCGGCGCGCTTGATGGTGGCCGGCGTGACCGGCACCAACGGCAAGACCACGTGCGCGTGGTTGCTGGCCGCGGTGCTCAGCGCGACGGGCCGCCAATGCGCCTACCTCGGCACGCTTGGCGCGGGGCTTGCCGGTGAAGTCACGCCTGGAAAATTGACGACGCCCGATGCCGTGAGCCTGCAGCGCACGCTGGCGCAGCTGCGCGACGCGGGTGCAGCCGCGGTGGCGATGGAAGTGTCGTCGCATGCGCTCGACCAGCAACGCTGCGCGGGCGTGCGCTTCCAGATCGCGGCCTTCACGAACCTGAGCCGCGATCACCTCGATTATCACGGCGACATGAGCGCCTACGGCGCGGCCAAGGCATCGTTGTTCGACTGGCCGACGCTGGGCGCGCGCGTCATCAACGTCGACGACGCCTTCGGAGCCCAACTGGCTACGCGTGCCGTCCCGGGCGGCACGCTGATCGCGACCGGACGAACCAGCAATCCGGCGCACCGCGCTCCCGGTGCGCGCTATGTGCATGCGCGCAGTTGCGTGCACCAATCCGATGGTCTGGCGCTCGAACTCGAGAGCAGCTGGGGCACGGCCACGCTGCGCAGCCGTTTGCTCGGCGATTTCAACGCGGACAACCTGCTCACCGTACTCGGCATGTTGCTTGCCGGCGGCATGGAGCTCGAGGCGGCCTGTGAAGTGCTGGCGGGCTGCGAAGCGCCGCCGGGCCGCATGCAGTTGTCCGGCGGCGGAGCGTTGCCGATTGCCATCGTCGACTACGCGCACACCCCGGATGCACTCGACAAGGCGCTGCGCGCCGCGCGCGCGCACTGTTCCGGAAGACTGTTGTGCGTGTTCGGTTGCGGCGGCGATCGGGACCGCGGCAAGCGCGCCGAGATGGCGCGCGTCGTGGAATCGCTCGCCGACGCGCTGTACATCACCGATGACAATCCGCGCAGCGAAGATCCGCAGCGCATCGTCGAAGACATCCGTGCCGGCCTCCGCAACGCTTCGCGCGCGCGTATCGAGCACGATCGCGCGGCTGCAATCGCCGCGGCGCTGGCCGATGCGGGCGCAGGCGATGTCGTTCTGGTCGCTGGCAAAGGGCACGAGGATTACCAGCTTGTGCGCGGTGAACGCCGCGCATTCAGCGATCTCGCGCAAGTGCGCGCGGTTCTCGCCAAGCGGAGCGCGGCATGACACGCACGCTGTCGCAATTCGCGCACGGCTGCGCAGGCACGCTGCAGGGCGCCGATGCCGACTTCTCCGAGGTGCTGATCGATTCGCGCGCGGTGCAGGCCGGCGACCTGTTCCTCGCGCTGCCCGGCGAGCGCGTGGATGGCCATGATTTCGTGGCGGCCGCGGCGCGCGCCGGTGCGGCGGGCGCGGTGGTCAGCCGTCGCGTCGGGACCCCGTTGCCGCAGATCCTGGTAACCGATGTGGCTGCGGCGCTGACGCGCGCGGGCGCTGCTTGGCGCGCGGCGTATACCGGCGCCGTGCTTGGCGTCGCTGGCAGCAACGGCAAGACCACGACCAAGGAAATGCTGGCCGCGATCCTCTCGCAGCGCGGCGAGTGCCTTTCGACGCGCGGCAATCTCAACAATCATCTGGGCGTGCCGCTCACGCTGCTGCGGCTTGCGCCGCGCTATCGCGATGCGGTCATCGAAGTGGGCGCGAATCATGCCGGTGAAGTCGCCGGACTCGTGGCGCTGGCGCGTCCTGCGGTCGGCCTCATCACCAACGCAGGGGCGGAACACCTCGAGGGATTCGGCACGCTTGAAAGTGTCGCGCGCGCGGAGGGCGAAATGGTCGCCGGTCTCGCGGCCGATGCCGTCGCAGTCATCAACGCCGACGACGACTTCGCGCCGCTCTGGCGTGGCATGACGCGCGCACGCGTCGTCGATTTCGGATTTGCCGAAGGCGCCGCCGTGCGCGCTGCGGATCTGCGTCTGCTGGTCGACGCGCACGGATTCGCCACGCATTTCACTCTGCACAGCGACGCGGGTTCCGTGCCGGTCGCGCTCGCGCTGGCCGGTCGCCACAACGTCAGCAACGCGCTCGCGGCCGCCGCGGCGGCGCTCGCGGCGGGTGCCACGCCGCAACAGATCGCCGCAGGCTTGCGCACCGTGCAGGCTGTCCCGGGCCGCATGCAATTCAAGCCGCTGGCGGGCGGCGCGTGGCTGATCGATGACTCGTACAACGCGAATCCCAGCTCGGCGCGCGCAGCGCTTGAGGTGCTGGCGGGTATTGCCGGCCGTCGCTGGCTGGTGCTCGGCGACATGGCCGAGCTCGGCGAGCACGCCGCAGACAGCCATCGCGAAATCGGCGCGCTGGCGCGGGTCCTGGGCATCGAGCGTGTGTTCACGTTCGGAGCGCTGGCTGCGCTGGCAGCAGAGAGTTTCGGCGCCGGTGCGGAGCGCTACGACAACATCGACGAGTTGTCGCAGGCGGTCGGCAGCACGATGCGCGGGGAAGTGCGGCTGCTGGTCAAGGGTTCGCGCGTCAACCGCCTCGAACGGCTCGTTGCCGCGTTGACGGCCAGCGATGTGGCCGCCACTGCCACGGGCGCCGGGGCCGGCGCAGGCCTCAAGCGGAGGGCGGTCTAGATGTTGTACTGGGCCGCCAAGCATCTTGCGGCGCATGTCACGATGTTCAACGTCTTCTCTTACCTGACGTTGCGCTCGATCCTGGCGACGATGTCCGCGCTGGCGATCGCGCTGCTGGTCGGGCCGTTCATGATCGCGCGCCTGTCGCGAGAGCAGATCGGCCAGGTCGTGCGCACGGACGGTCCGAAATCGCACTTGCCCAAGGCCGGCACCCCGACCATGGGTGGATTGCTGATCATCTTTGCCGTCGTCATCACGACATTGTTGTGGGGCGACCTGGTCAATCGCTTCGTGCTGATCACGCTCGGCGTGACGATCGGCTTCGGTCTGATCGGTTTCTACGACGACTACCTGAAACTGGTCGTCGGTAATTCGCGCGGACTGATCGCGCGCTGGAAATATTTCTGGCAGAGCGTGCTGGGCATCGCCGCGGCGATCCTGCTGTATCGCCTCGCGCATTCGCCCACGGTTACCGCGTTCCACGTGCCGTTCTTCAAGACGGTAGCGCTGCCGCTCGGCGCGGGCGGTTTCGTCCTGCTCGGTTATCTGATGATCGTCGGCATGAGCAACGCGGTGAATCTCACCGACGGGCTCGACGGGCTGGCGATAGGACCCGCCGTCATGGTCGCCGGTGCGCTCGCGATCTTCGCGTACCTGAGCGGCAATGCGGTGTTCGCTGGCTACCTGCAGATCACGGCCGTGCCGGGCGCCGGCGAGCTCGCCGTGTTCTGCGGCGCCATCGTCGGCGCGGGCCTGGGATTCCTGTGGTTCAACACCTATCCGGCGCAAGTATTCATGGGCGACATCGGTGCGCTCGCGCTCGGCGCTGCACTCGGCTGCGTCGGCTTCATCGTGCGGCAGGAGATCATCACGCTGCTGATGGGCGGCATTTTCGTGCTCGAGACTGCATCGGTCATCCTGCAAGTCGCCTCGTTCAAGCTCACCGGCCGGCGCATTTTCCGCATGGCGCCGATCCACCACCACTTCGAACTCAAGGGCTGGGCCGAACCGAAGATCATCGTGCGATTCTGGATCATCAGCATCCTGCTGGTGCTGGCCGGGCTCGCGACTCTGAAGCTGCGATGATTGCGACGCACGACAAGCAGGCACACACGGTGGTCGTGGGCCTCGGCAAGACGGGACTGTCGGTGGTGCGCTATTTGCGCGCGCAGGGCACGCCGGTGACGGTGACCGATACGCGCGATTCGCCGCCAGGACTGGCCGCGCTGCGCGAACTGGCGCCCGAGATCAGCGTGCGCGCGGGCGCTCTCGACCCGAGGCTGCTGGACGATGCGAATGCAATCGTCGTGTCGCCCGGCATCGCACCGCGCGGCGCCTTCTTCGATGCTGCACGCGAACGCAACGTGCCGGTGCTCGGCGACATCGAATTGTTCGCGCGCGCAGTGCGCGCGCCTGTCGTGGGCGTCACCGGCACGAACGGCAAGAGCACCGTGACGACGCTCATCGGCCGCATGGCGCAACGCGCCGGGCGCCGCACGCGCATTGGCGGAAACCTGGGCGAGCCGGCGCTCGAACTGCTTGATCCGAACGCGGAGCTGTACGTGCTCGAGCTGTCGAGCTACCAGCTCGACACGACCGAATCGCTGGTGCTCAGCGCCGCGGCCGTGCTGAACGTCACGGCGGATCATCTGGACCGCTACGCCTCACTGTCGGAATACGCGGCCTCCAAGGCGCGAATCTTCCGCCGCTGCGGTACCGCCGTGCTCAATGCCGACGATCCGCAGGTCGCGCCGATGGGCGCGCTCGCGCAGCGTCGCTTGCGCTTCTCGCTGAATCCGGAAGCGCTCGCCGACTACACGCTGCTGCGTCAAGACGGGCAGGAATGGCTCGCACGCGGCACGGAGCGCCTGCTCGCTGTGTCCGACATGCGCCTCGCGGGTCGGCACAATGCCGCGAACGCACTGGCTGCGCTGGCGCTCGGCGAAGCGCTGGACCTGCCGCGCGCGGCGATGCTCAAGGAGCTGCGCGAATTTACCGGCCTTGCGCACCGCACGGCCTGGGTCGCCGGGATCGGCGGCGTGCGCTACATCGACGACTCGAAGGGGACGAATGTCGGCGCCACGCTGGCGGCGATTGCCGGACTCGACGGCCCGCTGCTGCTGATCGCCGGCGGCGATGGCAAGGGACAGGATTTCACGCCGCTCGCCGCGGCGTTGCGCGGGAAGGTGCGGCTGGTGCTGCTGATCGGCCGCGACGCGCGCGTATTGGGCGCAGCGCTCGGTTGCCACGCCGCGATCGAATATTGCGACACGCTCGAAGCGGCCGTGGCCGCTGCCGCGCGCGTAGCGCTCTCGGGCGACACGGTGCTGCTGTCGCCGGCCTGCGCGAGCCTCGACATGTTTCGTGATTACGTGCATCGCGGCGAAGTCTTCGCCGCCGCCGTGCGCGCGCTGCATGTCGAAGCGCCTGCCGACGGCCCTGCGCGAGGGAATGCGCCATGAACGCCATCGCGACGCCGGTCGATCGCGTGCAGGAGCGCGCGCCGTTGCTGCGCCTCGATCCAATGATGCTGGTTTTCATCGCGGCGATCCTGTTGCTGGGGCTCGTCATGGTGACCTCGGCGTCGGTAACCGCGGCGGCGCGCGAAAGCGGC
This sequence comes from Gammaproteobacteria bacterium, assembly GCA_041690875.1. Classification (GTDB taxonomy): domain Bacteria; phylum Pseudomonadota; class Gammaproteobacteria; order Steroidobacterales; family Steroidobacteraceae; genus FEN-1191. Next base: position 8,973 of record JBEPVS010000044.1, on the reverse strand, counting down.
GATCCGTTCGCCTATCTCGAACGCCAGCTGTGGCTGGTCGGTGCCGGCCTCGCGCTGGCGGCGCTCGTGTTCGTGATTCCGATTTCGGTCATCGAACGTTGCGCATTGCCGCTGCTTATCGTGGCCGGCGTACTGCTGGTGCTGGTGCTCGTGCCCGGACTGGGCCACATCGTGAAGGGCGGGCGGCGCTGGCTACGCCTGCCGGGCATGAATTTCCAGGTGTCTGAGGCAGCGCGCGTGCTGGCGCTCGTATACATCGCGCACTACTGCGTGCGCTTCGAGACGCCGCTGCGCAGCAGCGCCGGCGGGTTGTTGCGTCCATTGGGACTGCTGACTTTCCTCGGTTTGCTCTTGCTGCTGGAACCCGACCTAGGGGCCGCGACGGTGCTCTTCGTCACTGGATTCGGGCTGCTGTTCCTCGCCGGCGCGCAGCTGCGCTGGGTGTTCGGCGCGGTGCTGGCCGCGTCAGCAGCGCTGTCGCTGCTGGTCATGTTCTCGAGCTACCGCATGCGCCGCATCACCGGCTTTCTCGATCCCTGGGCCGACCCGTACAACACCGGCTTCCAGTTGACGCAATCGCTGATCGCGATCGGCCGCGGTGAATGGTTCGGCGTCGGACTCGGTGCGAGCGTGCAAAAACTGTTCTACCTGCCCGAAGCGCACAACGATTTCCTGTTCGCCGTGCTCGCCGAGGAACTGGGGCTCGCCGGCGTGGTGCTGACGCTCGCGTTGTTTCTCGGTCTGGCGTGGCGCGTCTTCGCGCTCGCGCGTCGCGCGCACGACGCCGGCATGAAATTCCACGCTTACCTTGCAGCCGGATTCGCGCTGTGGCTGCTGGTGCAGGCCTTCGTCAACATCGGCGTCAACATGGGCGTGCTCCCGACCAAGGGCCTGACCCTCCCGCTGATGAGTTACGGGCGCAGCAGCATGCTGGTCGTGCTCGCGTGGCTCGGCTTGATCTTCCGTGTGCACCATGAAGTGGCCGGCGGGGCCCGCAGCGCGGCGCGCGCGAAGTACGCATGAGCGCGCGCGTCGCATTGATCATGGCGGGAGGCACGGGGGGCCATGTGTATCCGGCTCTGGCGCTGGCGCGGGAGCTGCATACACGCTCGTGGCAGATCGTCTGGCTTGGCACGCGCCGTGGCCTCGAGGCGCGCGTCGTGCCCGCGGAGAATATTCCGGTCGAGTGGCTGGACATCGCCGGATTGCGTGGCAAGGGCGTGCTGTCATGGCTGCTCGCGCCGTTGCGGCTCAGCCGCTCACTGCTCGAAGCACTCGCGATCATGCGCCGTCATCGTCCCAACGTCGTCGTTGGATTGGGCGGCTACGTCACCGGGCCGGGCGGCGTCGCGGCTTGGCTCACTCGCGCGCCGTTGCTGATTCATGAACAGAATGCAATTGCGGGTTTCACCAACCGTTGTCTGGCACGGTTGGCACGGGAGGTTTATTCGGCATTCCCCGATGCGTTCGGCAGCGGAGTCGCAGCGCAGGTGATCGGCAATCCGGTGCGCGCTGAGATCGCCGCGATTCCGCCGCCGGCGCAGCGTTTCGCGCAACGGAGCGGTGCGATTCGCCTCCTCGTCATCGGTGGGAGCCTGGGCGCGGCGCGGCTGAACTCGGTGTTGCCGTACGCGCTTGCGCGACTCGCTGGTCGCATCAATGTCGACGTGCGCCATCAGTCCGGTGAACGCTGGATTGAAGCCGCGCGTCGCGACTACGCGGCCGCCGGCGTCAAGGCGCAGGTGTCTTCTTTCATCGAGGACATGGCCGACAGCTACGCCTGGGCCGATCTCGTCGTGTGCCGCGCCGGCGCACTGACGGTTTCGGAACTCGCCTGCGCTGGCGTCGGTGCGATCCTCGTCCCATTTCCGGCCGCGGTCGATGACCACCAGACGCACAACGCGCAGCTGCCGGTCGCGGAGGGCGCCGCCGTGTTGATCGCCGATCGCGACCTGACCGCTGACCGCCTCGCCGCGGAACTCACGACGTTGTGCGCCGGGCGCGGCAAGTTGATCGCGATGGCCGAGCGCGCCCGACTGCTGGCGCGAACCGGCGCGACGACCGCGCTGGCCGCGGCCTGCGAGCGCTACGCGCGGGTGGCCGCATGAACCAGCGCATGCGCCGCATCAACAGCATCCATTTCGTCGGCATCGGCGGCAGTGGCATGGGCGGCATCGCCGAAGTGCTGTTGAACCTCGGCTACAAGGTGACCGGTTCCGACCTCAAGGCCAATGCTGTCACCGCGCACCTGCAGGCACTCGGCGCGCACATCGACATCGGCCATCGCGCCGAAAACGCCGACGGCGCCGACGTCGTCGTCACCTCGACCGCGGTGCAGCCGGGTAACGCGGAAGTGGACGCGGCGCTCGCACGCCGCGTGCCGGTCGTGCCGCGCGCCGAAATGCTCGGCGAGCTGATGCGATTCCGCCAGTCGATCGCCGTGGCCGGCACGCACGGCAAAACCACGACGACGAGCCTGGTCGCCAGCATCCTGGCCGAGGGCGGAGAAGACCCGACCTTTGTCATCGGCGGGCGCCTGAAGAGCGCCGGCACCAATGCGCGGCTCGGCGCGGGTCGTTATCTGGTCGCCGAGGCGGATGAAAGCGACGCGTCGTTCCTGCATCTGCAGCCGGTCATCGCGATCGTCACGAACATCGACAACGATCACCTGGGCACGCACGGCGGCGATTTCACGAAGCTCTGCGACAGCTTCGTCAGCTTCCTGCACAACCTCCCGTTCTACGGATTGGCCGTGCTTTGCCAGGACGACGAACACGTGCAGCGCATCCTGCCGCGCGTCGCGCGCCCGGTCGTTACGTACGGACTGGCTGAGAATGCGGATGTGCGCGCGACCGACATCCGCCGCGAGCGCTCGCGCACGCTGTTCAACGTCACTCGTCCCGGGAAGAGCGAGCCGCTTGCGGTTGCGTTGAATCTCGCCGGACTCCACAACGTGCGCAACGCGCTGGCCGCCATTGCCGTTGCCACCGAACTGGTGATCGGCGATGGAGCGATCGCGCGCGCGCTGGCGACGTTCCAGGGGATCGATCGGCGCATGCAACTGGTCGGGGAAGTCGACAGCGCAAAGGGACACATCACGATCGTCGACGACTACGGCCATCACCCCACAGAGATCGCAGCAACGCTTGATGGGCTGCGCCAGGCCTGGCCCGATCGCCGCCTCGTGCTGGCTTTCCAGCCGCACCGCTACACGCGTACGCGCGACCTGCTCGATGATTTCGCGACGGTGCTGTCGGGGTTCGACGCGCTGCTGATCACCGAGGTGTACGCCGCCGGCGAGGCGCCGATCAAGGGCGCGGATGGCCGCGCCATCTGCCGGGCGATTCGGAGCCGCGGAAAAGTGGAACCGATCTTCGTGCAACGCGTCGAGAACCTCGCGACCGCATTGCGCGACGTGCTGCACGACGGCGACGTCGTCGTGACGATGGGCGCGGGCCATATCGGTGCGGTATCGCACGGCCTGGTGGATAAGCTCGCCGCGCCGCGCGCGGTGGGAAAGCGATCATGAACGTCGCTGTCAATCCGGAATTCCAGTTGCGCATCCGCCGCAACGAGCCGATGGCGAAGCACACCTCGTGGCGCGCCGGCGGTCCGGCCGACGTGTTCTTTACACCGCACGATCGCACCGAACTGGCATCGTTCCTGCGCGCGCTCCCCGCTGAGACGCCGGTGATGTGGGTCGGCCTGGGCAGCAACCTGCTGGTGCGCGACGGTGGCATACGCGGCGTCGTCATCTGCACGCACGGTGCGTTCACGCGGCTCGAGCGCCGCACGCAGCTGCGCGTGTACTGCGAATCGGGTGTGCCCTGCGCGCGTGTCACGCGTCAGTGCGCAAACTGGGGGCTGGGCCGCGCCGAGTTCTTCGCGGGCATTCCCGGCACGATGGGCGGCGCGCTGACGATGAATGCCGGGGCCTACGGTGGCGAGACCTGGGCACAGGTGCGCCAGGTCGAAGTGATGGCGCGCGATGGCACTTGCCGCATGCGCGAGGCGAGCGAATACAAGGTCGGTTACCGGCATGTGCTCCCTCCTGCCAAAGATGAGTGGTTCCTCGCCGCGGAACTGGAATTCACGCCGCGTGACGAGTCGCAGGCAAACGTCGTCCGCGAGCTGGCGCAGCGCCGCAAGCTGACACAGCCGCTGGGTGAATGGAGTTGCGGCTCCGTGTTCACGAATCCGCCGGGCCACCACGCCGCGCAGCTGATCGAGTCGGCCGGCCTCAAGGGATTTCGCATCGGCGGAGCCGTGGTCTCGGAAAAGCACGCCAATTTCATCCTCAACGCAGGCGCAGCGACCGGGTGCGACCTTGAGGAGCTGATCGCGCACGTTCGCTCGACAGTACAGCGTGTGCGCGGCATCGACCTCGTGCCGGAAGTGCGCATCGTGGGGGAGAAGGCCTGATGCGCCTGCGCCATGATAGCCGCGGACTGCGCCGCGTGGTGAACGCCGCGGATTTTGGCCGCGTCGCCGTGCTCCATGGCGGGAGTTCAGCGGAGCGCGAGATTTCGTTGCTGACTGGAGCGGCCGTGCTGGGCGCACTGAAGCGCCGCGGCGTCGATGCACACGGCTTCGACCCGGCCACACGCGAGCTCGGCGAATTGCGCCGTGACGGATATGCGCGCGCCTGGATCGCGTTGCACGGTCCCGGCGGCGAAGACGGCACGGCCCAGGGCGTGCTCGAATTTATCGGTGTTCCCTATACCGGCAGTGGCGTGACGGGCAGCGCGATCGGGATGGACAAGCTTCGCAGCAAGCGGCTCGCGGCCGCGGTCGGCGTGCCAACGCCGGACTTCGTCGTGTTGCGCACCGAAGCGGACCTCGAGGCGGCGCTGCAGCGCCTCGGCCTGCCGATGATCGTGAAACCCGCATCGCAGGGTTCGAGCGTCGGCATGACGCGCGTCGAAAAGGCCGAAGAGCTTCCGCCCGCATGGAAAGCGGCCACGCAGCATGAGCCGGTCGCCTTTGCCGAACCGTGGATCACCGGCGGCGAATACACGGTGGCGATCCTGCAGGGGGAGGCGTTGCCGTCGATCCGCATCGAGACGCCGCGCACCTTCTACGATTACGAAGCGAAATATTTTCGTGACGACACGCGCTATTTCTGCCCCTCTGGGCTGGCCGCGCCGGCCGAGCAGCAGCTCGCGCAACGGGCGCTGGCCGCATTCGACGTCTGTGGCGCCGAGGGCTGGGGCCGCGCCGATTTCATGATGACGCCGCAGGGCGAGCCGCTGCTCCTCGAGATCAACACGGTGCCCGGCATGACCGATCACAGCCTCGTGCCGATGGCCGCTCGCACGGCGGGCGTCGACTTCGATGAACTCGTGTGGCGGATCCTCGAAACCAGCCTGGTGCGTACGCCATGCTGAACCTGAATCGCCGTCGCCAGAACCGCATGCGCACGGAGACCGCGTCGCGCTGGCGGCTGCCGGAGTTGCCATGGCGCAAGCTCGGCGCGATCGGCGCCGCGTTGGTCGCGGCTGCGGGCATCGGCGCCGGCTTGCTGATGTTCATGAACCAGCCGATCGAACGCATCATGGTCGACGGGCAGTTCCAGCACCTCAGCGCGCTCGAGGTCGAGAAAGCCGTGCGCGCGCAGTTGCATGGCGCTGGACTCGTCACCGTGCGGCTCGATGACGTGCGCCGTTCGTTGCGGCTCCTGCCGTGGGTCGAATCGGCGAGCGTGCAGCGCAGCTGGCCACGCGGCATCGCCGTACAGGTCACCGAACAACAGGCTGTCGCGCGCTGGAACGACACCGACCTTGTCAACGCGCGCGGCGACGTGTTCGCCAACAGTGCGCATTTCGTGCCGCCGGAATTGCCGCAGCTCGCGGGTCCTTCGGGCACCGAGGCGGATGTCGTCGCCCGTTACCTCGCCGTGCAGGGCCGCATCGTTGAATCGGGGCTGCGCCTGAATTCGCTCAAGCTCGATGCGCGCGGCGCTTGGGAACTCCAGCTCAGCAATGGCGTGACCGTGCGCTTCGGGCGCAGGCAGGTCGATGAACGATTCGCGCGATTCCTGGCGGTGGCGCTGCGCATGATCTGCCAGCGCGCCGCGGACATCGCCTACGTTGACATGCGCTACACAAATGGGTTTGCGGTCGGCTGGCGCGGCGGCGCCACGCGGCTCGCGAGCGGCGCCGCGGCAAAGGGAAATGCGGATGGCTAAGCGCTCGGAACGCAAGGTGATCGTGGGCCTGGACATCGGCACGTCGAAGGTCGTCGCGCTGGTCGGTGAAATCGGCGCCGATGGTTCGATCGAAATCATCGGGCTGGGTTCGCAGCCTTCGCGCGGCCTGAAGAAAGGCGTCGTCGTCAACATCGAATCGACGGTGCAATCGATCCAGCGCGCGGTGGAGGAAGCGGAGTTGATGGCTGGTTGCGAGATCAACGCGATCTATGCCGGCATCGCCGGCAGCCATATCCGCAGCCTGAATTCGCACGGCGTCGTCGGCATCCGCGATCGCGAAGTCACGGCGGTCGATGTGGAACACGTCATCGAGGCGGCGAAGGCGGTCGCGATCCCGGCCGACCAGCGCATCCTGCATGTGCTGCCGCAGGAATTCATCATCGACGGGCAGGAAGGCATCCGCGATCCGATCGGCATGGCGGGCGTGCGCCTTGAGGCCAAGGTGCACATCGTCACCGGCGCCGACAGCGCCGCGCAGAACATCGTCAAGTGCGTGCAGCGCTGCGGGCTGGTCGTCGAGGACATCGTGCTCGAGCAACTCGCCTCGAGTTTCGCCGTGCTGACCGACGACGAGAAGGAACTCGGCGTGTGCATCGTCGATGTCGGCGGCGGCACGACCGACATCGCAGTGTTCTCAAATGGGGCGATCCGCCACACCGCGGTGATCCCGATCGCCGGCGACCAGGTGACCAACGACATCGCGGTGTCGATGCGCACGCCGACGCAGTACGCCGAAGACATCAAGGTGCGCTTCGCCTGCGCGCTCTCGCAGCTGGCGAATCCGGACGAGAGCATCGAGGTGCCGAGCGTGGGTGATCGGCCGGCGCGGCGCCTGGCGCGTCAGACGCTGGCCGAGGTGGTTGAGCCGCGCTACGAAGAGCTGTTCAACCTGATCCGCGAGGAACTGCGACGCAGCGGCTTCGAGGAAGTGATCGCCGCGGGCCTGGTGCTGACCGGCGGCAGCGCGCGCATGGAAGGCGCGATCGAACTGGCCGAGGAAATATTCCACGTGCCAGTGCGCCTGGGTTTTCCACAATTTGTGAAGGGTCTTTCCGAAGCCGTGCAGAACCCGATTTATTCAACCGCCGTGGGCCTGCTGTTGTATGCGCGCGAGAACACCGCGCCTGCGGCGCACGGCCCGCTCGGCGTACGCATGGGCGGCGCCCTCGGCCGCGTCACGAATTGGTTCAAGGGGCATTTCTGATTGTTCTTTATTTTTCGATTCAACCGACCAACAGGAGCTGACACTCATGTTTGAACTCATGGACGCATACAGCCAGAGCGCTGTCATCAAGGTCATCGGCGTGGGCGGCGGCGGCGGCAACGCCGTTTCCCACATGGTTACCTCAGGCATCGAAGGCGTGGATTTCATCTGCGTCAACACCGATGCGCAGGCACTGAAGGCATCCAAGGTGAAGACCGCGCTGCAGATTGGCAGCAGCATCACCAAGGGTCTCGGCGCCGGCGCCGATCCGGAAATCGGCCGGCAGGCCGCCGTCGAAGATCGCGACCGCATCATCGAACTGATCAGCGGTTGCGACATGCTATTCATCACTGCCGGCATGGGCGGTGGCACGGGTACCGGCGCGGCGCCGGTCGTCGCGCAGATCGCGCGCGAACTGGGCATCCTGACGGTGGCCGTCGTCACGCGGCCATTCAACATGGAAGGCAACAAGCGCTCGCTGGTCGCCGACCATGGCATCAGCGAGTTGACGAAGAACGTCGATTCACTGATTACTATTCCGAACCAGAAGCTGCTGACCGTGCTCGGCCCGACGACGACGCTGCTCGATGCGTTCAAGTCGGCCAACCAGGTGCTGCAGGGCGCGGTGCAGGGCATTGCCGAACTGATCACGCGTCCGGGCCTGATCAATGTTGACTTCGCCGACGTGCGCACCGTCATGTCGGAGACCGGCATGGCGATGATGGGCAGTGGCGTCGCCAGCGGCGAAGGCCGCGCGCGCACTGCGGCCGAAGCGGCGGTGTCGTCACCGCTGCTCGAAGACATCAACCTGTCGGGCGCGAATGGAATCCTCGTCAACGTGACTGCAGGCCTTGATCTCGCGATCGGCGAGTTCGAGGAAGTCGGCCGCATCGTCAAGGAATTCGCGTCCGAGGACGCGACGGTCGTCGTCGGCACTGTCATCGATCCGGAAATGAGCAACGAGCTGCGCGTCACCGTTGTCGCGACAGGCCTCGGTCGCGGCGCCGTTCAATCGAAACTCGCTTCGCCGGTCACCCGCGAGAGCCTGGTTGCCGCGGCGCGAGCGCCCGCGATGCAGACGATGCGCGTGGTTCGGCACGGGCCGCTCACGGCTGCCGAGTTCAAGGGTCTGGACAGGCCCACCGCGATGCGACAGCGCGCTGTCGGCGATGGCCTACGGCCCGAGCCGCCCGCAGCGATGCCGTCCGAGGAAGTCATGGACATTCCAACGTTTCTGCGTCGGCAGGCCGACTGATCGCAGGCCTAGGGCCTGGTCATACTCGGGACATCGATGCGGCCGCGCTCGAGATTGCGCAGGGCAAGGCGCGACGACTGCTATGTACTTGATGTACATGAGGGAGGAGCAACGCCGCCCTGCGCAATCTCGAGCCGGCCCCGGAGGGTTGGGGGGCAAAAAAGTTTTTTTATGGGGTGTGGGGGGGGGGGGGGGGGGGGTGGCACCCCCCCCCCGCCGCGGGACGGGACGGGCCGGGGGGGGTGGGGGGGGGGGGCGGGGGGGGGGAGGGAGGGGGGGGGGGGGGGGGGTTGGGGGGGGGGCGGG
>JBEPVS010000043.1:0-14831 GCA_041690875.1 Gammaproteobacteria bacterium | reverse complement strand
GAGATGGTTGCGGCTGCAGGAGAACGGCATCCCAGTCTGGGTCCTCGATGGAGCCTTCGAGCGGGGTCGAACGCCCCGCAACTGGTCGCGTCGAGTCACCCACAGCTTGAGTCGTTCGGCATCCTGTACGCGCCAATCAATCACTTGGCATCGCTGACCGGCTCGCGTCGTAACGGCGACGCGACGACAGCGAGCTGGATCACGGCCCCGACCAGCGCATTAAGCAATGTCGCGGCGAGCATGAGCAACGCCAGCGCGACTGCGACCGGGCGCGCCACGCCCAGGGGCGTCAGCGCCGTGAGGATCGCGACCTCGCGCATGCCGAGCCCCGCGACCGAGACTGGCAACAGTATGGTGAAGTAGCTCAGCCCGTTGATCCACAGGGTGTCGCCCCAAGCGAGGTCGAGCCCGAGCGAACGCGCGAAGCACCAGACAATCAGCGCGTCGAACACACCCTGCAGTATGGCGATCGCAAGACCTCGGGCATAGTCGACGGAACGCAGGCTGCGGATGGTCGCGGCAACGTTCAGCACGAAGCGATACGTTCGACCCCACAAGGTCTGCGGCTCGGCGTGCGCGGCCGGCAGCGGCAGCAGGCGGATTGCGACCATCCCCAACAGCGCCGCCGCCAGCAGTGCGGCGATGCCGATCACGACTGCCCGCTCCAAGTGGCTGGTCCCATCGCGCGCGGCGAGCAACAGGCCCACCAGTGCCAGCGCCGCGAACGCGAACAGCTCGAGTACACGGCTCGCACCGAGCGCCCCGACGCTCGAGTGAGTCTGTGCACCGTGCCGACGGTACTGATACACGGTCGCGACCGTGCCCGCAGACAAACCTGGCAGCAGCAGGCCCCAGAGATTCGAGATGAAGAGCGCGATGATGGTGCGACCGCGGCCGAGCGGCATTCCCAACGCGCGCGTAATGGCGAGGGTTCGCTCCGCTGCAAGCAGCCGCGCGCCGAAATTGGCGGCGAGCGCGAGCGCGACCCACAAGGGATTCGCCTCGGACACGGTGTGCGCTACGGCGCGTACGTCCACGAACATGAACAGCGCGCCCAGTGCAACGACGCTGAAAGCAGGTCTCAACCATCGAAGCGCAGGTGAACGAGCGGCGGGTGTGTTCACAATCCTCAGAATGTGGCCGATCGTTGGCATGGTCTGTAGGTGTATACCCCGCAAGACTGTGATCCTTCGCTGCTACCGCACCATCGCGTTTGTGCCGAATATCGGTGCCATGATGCCCGCACAGCTCCAATTACCCCAATTACCCATCGCCGCGCGCCCCGCGGCTCGCCGCGCAGGCCAAATTCCTCGCGGTCGGGTCCTGCTGGTGTCACCTCAACCCTTTTACGAGGATCGTGGCACGCCGATTGCAGTCGAACTCGTGTCGCGGTCGCTCGCATCGAGTGGGTTCGAGGTCGACCTGCTCGCTTTTCCCATCGGAAGTGAAGTCGCGATCCCCGGTGTGACGGTCCATCGCTGCGCGCGCCTCTTCGGCGTGCGCAGCGTCCCTATCGGGTTCTCGGCGAAAAAGCTGGCACTCGACGCAGCTCTCGTCTATCGCTTCCAGAGGATGCTGTCCGCGCGGCACTACGACGTCGTCCATGCGGTGGAGGAAGCAGCGTATTTCGCGGCGATGCTGTGCCCGTCGCGACGCGTCCCCTTCATCTACGACATGGCGTCGGCGATTCCCGTGGAGCTCGAGCGACATCCGTTGCTCGGCGGCCGGCTCGCGCAACGCGTCCTGCAGAGGGCGGAGCAGGAGGTGCTCTCGCGCGCAAGTCACGTGCTGTGCAGTCAGGGGCTCGCCGGCCGCGTCCGGTCGATCTCACCGGCGACACCGGTAACCGAATGGCGCTTCCCGGTGCCGGACATGGAGGTCGATTCGAGGGCAGGCGCCCGGCTGCGAGCCCAACTCGGAATCGATCCCAAGGATCACATAGTGGTTTACGCCGGAAACTTCTCCCGCTACCAAGGCATGGACCTGTTGGTGGATGCGTTCGTCATCGCAAGCCGCCGCAATCCACGGCTCACGCTCGCTTGCATCGGCGCAGCCGACGAGAGCGATGCCGCGCAATGGCGCGACCGGCTACCCGAGGATGTTCGTCCGCGCGCGCACGTGCGGACGCGCGTGCCGCGCCCGGAGGTGCCCGACTACCTCGCGATGGCTGACACCTTGGTCTCGCTTCGACCCGAGGGCGACAACGCGCCGCTCAAGGTGTTCGAATACATGGCGGCGGGCCGCCCCATCGTCGCGACACGCGGCGCGGCGCATGAGCCGCTGCTGAACTCGGAGCGCGCATTCCTCTGCGACGCCCGGGCTGATGACATCGCGGACCGGCTGTCCGAGGTCGCCGCCAAGCCGGCACGCGCCGCTCGCGTCGCCGAAGCCGCGAAGCGGTTTGCATGTGCCGAGTACAGTGCGGATGGGTTCAAACAGCTGCTGCTCAGGGTGTACGAGGCGTTCGAACCGTTGACGTTCCCCTGGGACGTGCAACCCGTGCCGATAGGGCCAAGTCCGCACTGACGCGGCGTTCCCCGCCCTCCCTCGAGCGGGTGCGCGCCGCGTGTCCTCATGCTGCCTTTCTGCGCTCGGATCGCGACGCGGTTCCGGGTGGCCCCGCCGGCGCGCTGCTAGATTCAGGACGGTTCAAATACGGGAGTCCGCACATGCGCCGCTTTCAAATTGTCTTTGCCACGCTTTCGCTGTCCACATTCGCGATCGTCGCCGGAATTGCCGCTGCCGCGGACCAAGCGGGTGCGCCTACGGCGGCCCAGCCAGCCCCGCCTCCGGTGGATGGCACCAAGATCACGAAATCCCGCTCCAACATCCAGAACAATCGCGTAGCCGCACCTCCCGCTACTTCGCCAAACGCGGCGACACCGGCAGCGAAGGGCGTCGTGAAGACAAAGACCAAGTCGAATCAGTCAAACGACTGATACCCGTAACCTCACGGCCCGTTGGATACGCTTTCGTCTGCGGCCGCTTGCAGCGAGATCTCAGGGAAAACTTCGTGCGCGAAGCCGTACTTCAATCCGGGCGATTTCCTGGCTAGCGCCAGGGCATGCTCGAGACTGTCGGCCTCATAGGTATCGATCCTAGTCGGCGCTGGCGTTTTCGAGCTGGCCTTGAAAGCCATCCAGGAGGAAATTCCAGCCCTTTTCGTGTGAGCGGCCGCCTTGCGTGTCCGGGAGGCCGGAATGCACCAGTGTCATGAGTGTGCTCTTTCCTTTCGCTTTGAAAGTCACGCTCACGATCGTCTCCAGTCCAGAAGTGTTCGGAGACATCCACGTATGTTGAATATGGGTACCTCTCTGGACTGCCGTGAAGCGCCCATAGTGAGGGGTGCCTTTTATCGACCAATATGAAGAACCCATCGATGGTCGGATTCGCTGCGGCGAAGGCGGACGATGCGCGCGTGGCCTCGGGTCAGGCCGAGCGCGATCGAATCCAACTGCAGGCCAGCAGGCAGCAGACGCAGAACGAAATGGCCGCCAGAGAGGCTGCCACGCAACAATTGCAGAATGAAAAAGCCGGCAAGGAAGCTGCCACGCAAAAAGCCGATGCCTTGCAGGCGGAGCTGGATGCGATGAAGGCCAAGCCCACCGATCGCGGTATGGTGTTGACGCTGGGCGACGTGCTGTTCGATACCGGCAAGGCCGACTTGAGTGCAGGAGCGGCTCGCACGCTCGACCAGCTGGTCCAGTTCATGAACGAACATCCGGACCGGAACGTCGAGATCGACGGCTTTACCGACAGCGTGGGTGGAGACGCCTACAACCTCGACCTGTCGCAGCGGCGCGCCGATGCGGTGCGTGCCGCATTGACCGGCCGCGGCATCGCTGTGTCCCGCGTCGGCACCAAAGGATACGGCGAAGGCTATCCTGTCGCGAGCAACAACGAAGCGAGTGGGCGGCAGCTCAACCGCCGCGTCGAAGTCGTCATCGGTGGCGAGAACGGTGCCGCGATCGCTGCGCGGCCCTAGCGTCTCAGTAAATTCGCGCGAGCGCGAGCGCGGGCGGGCAGCCGGGAGTGCCGAGCGTGGGTGCCGCAAAACTCGCGAAATATAACGCCAAGCGCGATTTTTCGAAGACCCGCGAGCCGCCCGGCCGTAGTGGCGCGGGATCGAGCGATCAACTACGGTTCGTCATTCAGAAGCATGCTGCGCGCCGGCTCCACTATGACCTGCGCCTGCCGCCGTTTCATTTATTTTCCGCGCGGGACCAGCGGAATTCCGGGTCGTACCGTACTCGCGCGTGTCGTTCTTGCGCAGCAAAAGCCCGACCGCGCCGCGCCGCGGCATCTCAAGAAACACCGTAAATAACGGCTCGGCAGTGCGCGACGCGCTGCTGAAAAATCCAGGTCCTTGGCCTGTTGCCATTCGTGTGCGTCGTGATCTGGAGTCGTGCTGACATTGCGACAGGTTGTCTGTGCGATTTATATATGGAACGTTGCGCGCCCGTGAATCAAAACGACCGGAGGGAATCATGCGCAACCCCCTGCTCATGGCTTGCATCGTGGTCATCGGTGCAATCGGGGCCGGCGCGGCCGACAGCCACGCCTCTGCATCGACCGCGGCGAACACGTCATCACGCAGCGGCAACCACGATCGCTTCCGTCGCTCCGGCGTCTTTCGGCATGAGGGACGGCAACAGGGTCCGGTGACCGAGGCCCCTACGGGGTTCGACAATCTGACCAATGGACTCGATCCCCAGGGGCCACCCTACGACGCGCTGGATGAAAGTCATTCGGTGCCGCTGAGGTCATTCAATGACAACCGCTTCGTGTTCGAGGAAGTGGAGACGGCCAAGGACGGGCTCGGACCCACCTACAACGCGCAGAGTTGCCGTGAATGCCACCAGAATGTCGCCACCGGCGGCGCCAGCCAGGTGACCGAGCACCGGAGCGGCCGCATGGACGGCACGCAATTCTTCGATTCGCTTGGCGGTAACCTGATCCAGTCGCGCGCCACGTCGCCGGATCTGGTCGAGCAGCTCGACGTGAACGACAGCGTCCGCACCTTCCGCGTTTCCACCAACACGCTGGGCGACGGCTACGTCGAGGCGATCTCCAACGACACGCTGCTGGCGATTCGCGATGCGCAGCCGGCGGCGATCCGCGGCACGGCGATCCTCGTACCGGTGCTGGAAGGCGATGGCACCGATCGCGTCGGTCGCTTCGGATGGAAGAGCCAGCACGCCAGCCTGGTGTCGTTCGCGGCCGATGCCTATGTCAACGAAATGGGCGTCACCAGTCCGCTGATACCGGATGAGAACACCATGAACGGCAAGTGGGTCGGCTACGGTTCGGGCTACGACCTGATGCCCGATCCGGAAGACGATGGCACCGACGTGAAAGCCTTCGCAGCATTCATGCGCGGCACGAAGGCGCCATCGCGCGGCCCGATCACGGCGGACGTGCAGGCGGGCGACCAACTGTTCACACAGGTCGGGTGCGCGAGCTGCCACGTCGCATCGATCACGACTGCGCGCGTGGGCACGCCGATCAATGCGGGTGCATTCGTTGTGCCGATCGCGCTCGGCAACAAGATCATTCACCCGTACAGCGATTACCTGCTGCATGACATCGGCACCGGTGATGGCATTCCGATCAAGGCGGACGCGGCATTCGCTTCGACGGCGAGCCAGATCCGCACCGCGCCGCTGTGGGCGCTGCGCACGCGCAACCGCCTGATGCACGATGGCCTTACGTTCACGACCTTCGAGGCAATCCAGCGGCATGCGGGGCAGGCGAGCGCCGTGACGGCAAATTTCAACGCGTTGAACGCCGATCAACAGCGGCAGGTGATCGCTTTCCTGGCCTCGCTTTAATGCAATAATGACTGGTGAAACTGTATTCGGGTCCGCTGAGCATGTTTGGCGCGAAAGTCGAGATCGCGGCGCGCGAGAAGGGCATCGAGTTCGAACTCGTGATGGTGCCGTTCAGCCAGCAGCAGGGTTATAGCCCGAAGGATCCCGAGGTGCTGCGCGTCAATCCGAAGCGGCAAGTGCCCGTGTGGATTGACGGCGACGCCGAACTGTACGATTCGACGCAAATCTTCGAGTACTTCGAGGATCGGTGGCTGACGCCGCCGCTGTGGCCGGTGGCGCCGCTGGCTCGTGCGCGCGCACGGCAGATGGAACACGCATCAGATGAGGTGTTTTTCCCGCATGTGATTCGCCTGATGGGCCTGCGCGCGAATCCCGATCCGGTCGAATCGCCAGAGTGGATTGCAGCCTGTGCCGGCATTCGCCTCTACTACGATCGGATCGAGCGGATGCTCGACCAACACCCGCACATCGCAGGCGATGACTACAGCTACGCCGACATTGCCTTCTACATGGCGCAGTTCTTCGCCGCGCGACATACCGTACCGATGACCGATGCGCACGTGAACCTGCGGAACTGGCGCGCACGCATCGCCGAGCGGAGTGCGGTGCGGACGGTGATCGATGCGATGGCACGTTACCTGCGCAGCATCGACCATCCGGTGCCGCCCTACGACTAGGGTGGTTCGCGGGCCGGGCGCTTGCTCGGCGTTACTGCAGGTCGCGCGGAATGTCCTCGTTCCATGTGTGCGTGCGAATGACGGCGCCGTCGCGCAGCAGTTCACGCGTGTAGCGGTAGTGCAGCAGCTTTTCATCGCCCGTCAGCCGCAGGTGACCGCGCCACGTGAGTATCCGATCCTTGAGCGTCTCGATGGTTTCCGCGTCTCCTTCAGCGTCGGCGGCTTCCGGGTGCGCATCGTCGACGTGATAGATGATCTGTTCGGAATGATCTGAACGTCCCCAGGGAAACGTCGAAGCCGTCGTGCCGCGCCACTTGACCGTGCTGCGGCCACTGTTCTCATCGCGTGCGATGGACCATGTGCCGGGCCATGCATAGTCTCCGCCCGGATTGCCAAACCCATCCGGTTGCTCGACCGGCCCGGGTTGCGCAAACGAAGGTGTTGCGGTGCCGCGCAGCGGGATGATCGGCAACGTCAGAGAAGAGCCTGTGTCACCACCGAGCCGCAGCGTGGTCGTCATCGGGTAGGGCGTCGGCCACAGCATCGGCCATTGCGCATTCGACACCGACACGCGGATGCGATGGCCGGTTTCCCACGTCCACGAACTCAGGTACAGATCGAACTGCAGGACATACTCGTGGCCTGGCAGCAGCGGCTCGGGATGTTCGAGCGAGTCGCGTTGCGCGCCGCTCTGGCCCGCGCCCGTGATCGCCGTGACGTCACCCTGCGGTGAAACATCTTCCAGGCGCACGAACCAGTTGGCCAGGGGAGCCGATGCGCTGACGACGAGCCGTGCGCGCGGCCGGCCCATCATTGCAATCGGTTCGGTGAGCGGTGCGCTCTCGTAGACGAGCGAATATGCATCGGCGCTGCGCTGGTCTCCGAGCAATTCACCCCACCAGAATCCGGCCTGCGCGCCGGCCGAGGGCACGTAGCGCATCGTGTCGGTCGCTGCGCTCGCAGGCCTGCTGGAGAGACCATGTACGTTGCCGAGGTACCACGTTTGGGCGCGCAGGCCTTTCGGCGGCCAGCTGTCGGCGCGCCACTCGCCCGGAATGTCCTGTGGCGCAGCGCCGGGCGGGTGGCTATGTTGCTGGAAGAACACGACACGCGGATCGCGTTCAACGCCGTTGTCGACGCCCTTCAGCCAATGATCGAACCAGCGCACTGCCTGGTCGCGCCATTCGATGCGCGGGCCGTACATGCTGGTATTGGGGAAGTCGTGGTTCCACGGGCCGATCAGTGCATGCACCGGCGCGTGAACCTGCTCGAGCATGCGCACGACGCTGTTGCGGTAGCCATCCTGCAATCCGGCGACGAGAAAGCAGGGAATGCGGATCTTGTCGAGGCCTCGCACCGGCGCGCGCCAGTAAGCGCCGTCACGCTGGTGACGGAAATAGTCCAGCGACCAGGGTGGAGAATCCATGCGCCGCGCCAGCGTGTCGTCATCGAGCGGGAAATCCGGCGCACCGCTGATGCCCTGCACGAGATCCATTGCCACCTCGAACTCATCGACGTGCAGGATACCGTCCATGTAGTGCACGTCTTCCGTGAACAACCGCTCGGTGCCCTCGACTGCGAAGATTGCCTTCAGCGCCCTCGGTTGCCGCATCGCCATCTGGATCGAATTGAACGCGCCCCAGGAGATGCCGAGCATGCCGACGTTGCCGTTGCTCCACGGTTGTCGCGAGAGCCACGCGATGATCAGCTCGCCGTCCGCTTGTTCCTGCGCCGCGTACTCGCGGTCCGTTGGCGTGCCACCGCTGTTGCCGAAGCCGCGGATGTCGACGCGCACGCCGACGAATCCATGCCGCGCGAAATACACATGATGGCCGTAGTCGCCGGTGGCCATGTCGTCGTCCTTGCGATACGGGAGGTACTCGAGCAGCGCCGGCAGCCGCTCGCCGCGCTTGAGCTTCGCGGGCATGTACAACGTTGCAGCGAGTTGCACGCCATCGGGCATCGGGATGGACGTGCGCACCAGGCGCACGCCAGCGTCGTCAGCGCGCGCAGGACTCGCGCTGCAGAGCAAAGACGCAATCAACAGCACCAGTGCGCATGCAAGCGCGCTTGCATTCGCGCAATTGCGGGCGCCAGTCACTGCAGCGCTTCGGTGTCGACATTCCAGCCTTGCACAACCAGGTGCGCAGCCGACGAACCGAGATCGGTGGTGCGGTACGAAGCCTCGACCTCCCGCTTCTCGCCGGGCAGCAGCGAGATGTAGTTGTCCTGCCACACGACGGGCAACACCTCATCGCCATTGCCGTTCGTCACCTTCAATCGAACGAAAAACGCCACGCTGGATGATGGATTGGCAATCTCCACGTGCGTCGTCGATTGCTCGCCCATGTGTTCCGTTTTCGCAGCCAGCCGCAACTTCACTTTTGGCAGGCGAGCCAGCGACGTGAAATTCGCAAAGGTCTTCGTAGGCGTCGTCCACCATGTCGACTTGGGCCAATCGAGCGTCTCACCTGTCGTAGAGAGCCAGTAGAAGTTGGATCCCACCTGTTTGCCGGCGGCATCCAACACGCGCAGGTCCAGGAAGTAAGCTGGGCTGAGGCCTTCGACACGCGGTAGTTCCATGACCTTCGCCGTGCCGTCGGCGCCTGCGTCGACGGTGACTTCCTTCGAGAATTTCACCGTTGCATCCGCATCAAGGATCTTCGCGGAAACCCGCAACCCTTTCGCTTCCGCGTACTGGCTGTTTACCAGCCAGACCGAGTTGTCGTCGTAGCCGTACACGGGATTGAGCGCCTGCATGGCTTTCTTGGCGCCGAAGTAGCCGCCGCCCGGTTGCAGGTAGTAATCGTACAGATGCCAGATCATCGACGGCCACGCGTTGTCGAGCATCCACTGGATCACGCCGGTGGAGTGATACTTGTTGCGGCTGTACGCCTCGTACATCGCGCGCACGCCTTCGTAGGCCATGAGCTGCGACTTGAAGGTGTAGTCCTCCGCGCTCGTCGCCGTTCCGTAGCGCTTGTCGAGGGCGTTGCTGAACACGCGCAGCGTGCTGAACTCGTTGCCGCCGGCGTGGTAGTTCCAGTACTCATCGATCGGCCAGAGATGATCCTTGGGGACCATCCTGCGCACGCTCTCGATGACTGGGACGGCCGGCCCCATGCTGGTCTCGGTGTTGAAACCGTAAGCGCCACCACAGCCGCCTTCGTTGCAGGTCTGCTGGTGCGGAGGCCGCCCCACGTCCGTCGTCCAATATGACGGCGCGACATACTCATAGGGACCACTCATCTTGCCACCGGATTCTCCGGTCACGGCTGTCGGTTTGGCCGTCGCCGAGGAGCTGACCGGATTCGGCCAACGCAGGTCGCTTTCGATCTTCAGGTAGGCCTGCTCGACTTTCGTCGGCGGCGGGTTGTCGCTCCCGTTCAGCCAGATCAGCAGGCTCGGGTGATTGCGCAAGCGATAGATCTGGTCGCGAAGCGAGGCGCGCGCAATGTCGAAGTGCTTGTCGCTCCACTTCGGCCACTGCTCCCAGAAATCGCAGCAGCACCAGCCGGCCATCACCAGTACGCCGAGCCGGTCGGCCATGTCGAAGAATTCATCCGGCTCGAGCTTGCCCTCGAGCCGCACCGTGTTGAGACCCATGTCCTGCACGTAGCGAAATTCATCCGACATGCGCTGCGTGTCGCTGCGCAGCATCATGTCGGGCGTCCAGCCCGCGCCGCGAATCAGCAGGTTCTTCCCGTTTACCGTGAACAAGCGCTTGTAGCGTTCGCTCGATTCCTGCAGCACTTGTGAGCTGATCTCGCGGATCCCAAAGCGTGTGCGCGACGCGTCGGAGGCCTGGCCGTCGATATCGAAACGCAAATCCAGGTCATAGAGCTCCGGCTTGCCCATCTGCGCCGGCCACCACAGGCGCGGATTCTTGAATAGCAGTTGTGGAAAATCCTTCGGGTCGAAAGCGACGTCCCGCTCTTCGCCGGCTGCCAACTCCACGGGCATCGAGAATTCAACCTGCTCGATCCGGCCGCGCAAGATCCCCTTGACCGGGTTGTCGCTCGCGTTCTTCAGCAATGCCGTGACCGTCAATTGCGCCGCGTCGTACGCAGGTGCGTCGAGCTTCGAAATCACGGCCGGGTAACGCACGGCCACCGGTCCGCTCGTCGTCAGGTACACGTCGCGGAACAATCCCATGTTCTTGTCGGGCGGCGAAGGGTTCCAGTCGACAAAGGTGATGCCGAGGTCCGTCTCGGTCTGCGCCCACACCTGCAGCGCCAGCACGTTCTGGCCGGGCTTGATCGCCGGCGTCACGTTGAATTCGTAGGTGCGCCAGGCGCCGATGACCTGGCTGGCATCGGCGATCAGGTTACCGTTCAGGTAGACGTTGGCCTTGTAGTTGATGCCCTTGAAGCCGAGCCACAGCGTTTTCCCCGCGTATCCCTGCGGAAGAGAAAACTCGGTGCGGTACCACCACGAGGACGCGTACGGGCTGTTCGCCGGCATCGCGCGCTCGGAGAAATTGACGCCGATCGGATATCCGACGCCCGGAAACCTGCGCAGGTTCATGCCGAAGAAAGGATCGGGCAGCAATCCTTGCATGACCTGCGTCGCCACGACGGTCGCCGGCACTTGCGCCGCGATCCACCCCGATGCGCCGTAACCAGGCACGGAGATTGATTCCGCAGTCGCGTGCACCTGGGCGGCCGACTGCACTGCCCATCCCTTGTCGAGCACGAGCTGCTGCGGTGCCTCCTGCGCTTGCGCGCCGGCTCCCGCCAGCAGCGCCAACGCAAACAGTGTCAATCCCGACTTGATGCTGCGCATGCGAGCGCCCCCCGGCAGTTCTTGCAGTCCCATGATACGAGTTTGCCGTTATCCCGCCCTGATCGCCAGCGCGATGCACCGCGCGGTCTGCGCTCGCTAGCCGTTCAACGCCCAGTCGGCCGCATGGGCTGCGTGCAGTGCAGTCGTGTCGAAGACCGGTAGGGGCGAATCTTCCGGCTTCAACAGCAAGCCGATCTCGGTGCAGCCGAAGATCACGCCCTGCGCTCCATCGTTGGCGAGCCTGGCAATGATCTGCTGATAGGTGCGGCGCGATGGCTCGAGCGTGTGGCCCAGGATCAGTTCTTCGAAGATGATGCGGTGTGCGTCGTCGCGATCGCTTTTGGCGGGTACGAAAGGATCCAATCCTGATTGCCGCAGACGCTCGATGTAGAAATCGGCCTCCATCGTGAAGCGCGTGGCCAGCAGGCCGACGCGGCTGATACCGGCGCCCTTCACCGCCGCAGCCGTGGGATCGGTGATATGGAGCAGCGGAATCGATATCGCCGCCTGGATTGCCGGTGCGACCTTGTGCAATGTGTTCGTGCACAGCACGAGCGCATCGGCGCCGGCGCGTTCCAGCACGGCGGCGCAGTTGCCCAGGAATGCGCCCGCATCGCTCCAGCGGTCTTCACGCATCATGGTTTCGATGGGCGCGAAATCGACGCTTGAGAGCAGTAGCTTGGCCGAATGCAACCCGCCGCAGCGGTTGCGAACGGCCTGGTTGATGAGCCGATAGTACGGAATCGTCGATTCCCAGCTCATGCCGCCCAAGAGGCCCAGCGTCTTCATCCCGTATGATAGGCGTAAGGGCCTGTTCACTCCCAGGACATCGATGCGTTGCTGCTCAAAATGCTTTCAGACAAGGCGCGAGGCGCGATACGTGGTTGTTCCACGTGAGCGCCGAGCAACGCCGTATGAAAGCATTTTGAGCGCAACCCCCGTCAGTACTGGCGTTGCAGTCAAATTACGCGCTGGCGCATCTTTACAGGCGGGCCGGCTCGACATTGCACGGGCCGGCGTTGCCCCTCCCTCAAGTACGCCAAGTACATTTCGGTCGGCGCGCCTTGGCCCGTGCAATCTCGAGCACGGCCGCATCGATGTTTCGAGTGTTAACAGGCCCTTGGGCAGCCGTCCGGAATGAGTCGTATTCTTCGCGCGCTCGCGCCCGTCTTGATCGCTGCAGCCACCGCCTGCAGCGCGGACGTGGCCGACAAGCAACTGTTCCTCTACAACTGGGCCGATTTCATCGGCACCGGCACGATCGCACGATTCGAGCAGCGCACCGGCATCAAGGTCGTGTACGACACCTACGATGCCGAGGAAACCATGGATGCGCGGCTGCTCGCGGGCGAATCGGGCTACGACGTCGTCCTTGCCTCGTCGAATTTTTCCGGGCGCGAAATCAAGGCGGGCGTATTCCTGCCGCTCGACAAGTCAAAGCTCCCGAACTGGAAGTACCTCGATGCGCATTTCCTTGCCAAGCTGGATCCGAGCGATCCGGGGAACCGCTACGGCGTGCCTTTCATGCAGGCGGTCAACGGATTTGCCTACAACGTCGACATGATCCGCGCGCGCATGCCCGATGCCCCGATCGGGAGCCTGGACATGATCTTCAAGCCGGAAATCATCGCGCGCTTCGCCGATTGCGGCGTCACCTTCCTCGATTCGCCGGAGGACGTGCTGGGACTCGCGTTGCAATACCTTCATCTTGATCCGAATTCGACGCGCCCTCAGGACTACGCAGCGGCCGAAAAGCTGCTGCTGAAGGTGCGGCCCTATGTGCGCAACTTCGATTCGATCGAGTACATGACCGCGCTCGCCAACAAGGAAGTGTGCATCGCGATGTCCTGGTCGGCCGACTACGCCACGGTCATGGCGCGTGCACGGGCGGCGGGCGCACCCGTGAACCTCGCCTTCACGGTGCCGGCTGAAGGCGCGAACCAGACTTACTCATCGTTCCTGATTCCGGTCGGCGCGCCGCACCCGGAGGCGGCCTACGCCTTCCTGAATTACATCCTCGATCCGCAGGTCGTCGCGCGCATCACCAATGAGATCTACTACGGCAACATGAACCAGGCCGCCAGCGCGTGGGTGAGGCCCGAGATCCTGAACGATCACAACCTGTATCCGACGCCCGATGTGGAGGCGCGCCTGTATCCGAGCAAGGAATCGTCGATCGCGCTGCAACGAATCCGCACCCGGGTGTGGACGCGGATCAAGACCGGAGAGTAGCGCCTACTGTGCGGCGAGCTGCAGGTCGCGCATGCGCTGCTGGTCGGCGCGCCGCATCAGCACGCCAGCAATCAGCACGCCGACTCCGACGATGGCAATGATCAGTGTTGCGAGTGCGTTGATGTCCGGGCTGACGCCCAGCTTCACTTTCGAGAAGATCACCATCGGCAGCGTGCTCGCGCCGGGACCGGATACGAAGCTCGAGATCACGAGATCATCGAGCGAGAGCGTGAAGCTCAACAGCCACCCACTGGCCAGCGCCGGCGCGATGATCGGCAGCGTCGTGTCGATGAACGCACGTACCGGGCCCGAGCCCAGGTCCATCGCTGCTTCTTCGAGCGATCGGTCGGCGCTCGCGAGCCGCGATTGCACGGTGATTGTGACGTAGGCGGTGCAGAAGGTCGTGTGCGCCAGCACGATGGTCAGGAAACCGCGGTGCGGCCACCCGAACAGGTGCAGCATCGAGATCAGCAGCAGGAGCTGCGTGATGCCGGTGATGATCTCGGGCATGACCAGCGGCGCATTGACCATTGCGGTCAATGTGAAGCGACCGCGAAATTGCTTGAACCGCACCAGCGCGATCGCCGCCAGCGTGCCCAGCACCATGGCCGAGGTCGCGGCCACGAAAGCGATGCGCAGCGACAACCACGCTGCGGAGACGAGCTGGTCGTTGTGCATCAGCTCCTGGTACCAGCGCGTGGAAAATCCGCCCCAGTAACCAACCAGCGACGAGGCGTTGAATGAATACCCGATCATGACCAGCATCGGGATGTACAGCAGCGCGATGCCGATTCCCAACACCGTCATCAGCATCGACGGCGGCCGCTCGTTCATGCCTGCGCCTCGAGCTGCTTGCTCTGGTAGTGCTGGTAAATCGCGATCGGACCCACGAGGAACACCAGGAACACGACAGCGACGGCCGAAGCGACCGGCCAGTCGCGATTGCCGAAGAATTCATCCCACAGCACGCGACCGATCATCAGGTTGTTCGCACCGCCCAGCAGCGATGGGATGACGAACTCGCCGATCGCTGGAATGAACACCAGCATCGATCCCGCGATCACGCCAGGCATCGACAATGGCAGTGTCACGTCAAGGAACGCACGCCACGGCGGACTGCCCAGGTCGGCCGAGGCTTCGAGCAGGGTGCGATCGAGCTTTTCCAGCGTCGCGAACAGCGGCAGCACCATGAACGGCAGGTATGAATAAATAATGCCGATGTAAACCGCGGCAGTCGTGTGCATGATCTGCAGCGGCTGGCGGATCAACCCCATCCACAGCAGCGCCTGGTCTGTCTCTTATACAC
>JBEPVS010000042.1:0-14928 GCA_041690875.1 Gammaproteobacteria bacterium | reverse complement strand
GCACGTCGCTGAGCGCCGTCGGCACCGGAGCGTTGATCATGAAGGAAGCGACGCATCTGCATGCTGAAGGCATGAGCAGCGCCGCGTTCCGACATGGACCGCTGGAGATGCAGCACGCCGAAATGTGGATCGGTGTGTACAGTGGCGATGAGCGCGCGCGCGCGCTGAATCGTCGACTGGTGCGCGACCTGGTCGCGAACGGCGCCCAATGCGATGAGATCGGCACCGAGGCCGGGTTGAATCCGTTCCGGCTGCCCGAGAGTGACCCGACCCTGCAGCCGATACTCGAGATATTGCCCGTGCAGATGATGACGCTGGCGCTGGCGGCGCTGGCGGGCCGCGAAGCGGGGCATTTCGAGCGCGCCAGCAAAGTAACCGATACGGAATGACAGGAGACCGAATCTTGAGCAGCAACACAAAACGTTCGCGGAGTCTTTTCGTCGTCTGGCTCGTGTTCGTGATCTTCATTGCGATTTCTTTCGTCACGAACATCCTGGGTCCGTTGGTGCCCTTCATCATTCGTGACTTCCATGTCTCGGAAGGCATGGCGGGCACGCTGGCGCTCGCTTTTTTCATTGCCTACGGGGTGATGTCGATCCCGGCGGGATTCCTCGTCGAGCGCTGGGGCGAGAAGACCTTGATGGTCATCTCGTTCGTGCTGTGCACCGCCGGCGCGTTGAGCTTCGCGCTGACGCCGACCTATCCGATCGCGATCGTCTCGCTGTTCGCGATCGGCGCGGGCTTTGCGGCCTTGCAGGTGGCCATCAACCCGCTGTTGCGCGTCGCCGGCGGCGAAGAGAACTTCGCCTATTACTCGGCGTTCGCGCAGCTCGTGTTCGGCGCAGCATCTTTCGTCAGCCCGCTGGTGTTCACATACCTGCTCGGACAACTCAAGCCCGGCGTTGCGCATGGCGCGGCCGTGGGTCTGCTGGCGCGCTTGACCCCGCCGGCGATGCCCTGGGTGTCGATGTACTGGCTGTTCGCGCTCGTCACCGCGGCAATGATCGTCGTCGTCGCGACGGTTCGCCTGCCGAAGGTCGAGCGCACGGCGGACGAGTCGGCTGGTACGCTCGGCATGTACCGCGAGTTGCTGCGCAAGCGCGTGGTCGTGCTGTATTTCCTGATGATCTTCGCCTATGTCGGCTGCGAGCAGGGCACCTCGGTGTGGATGTCGCGCTTCCTGGGCACGTACCACGGTTTCGATCCGGAAGTGCAGGGCGCATCCGCCGTCGCCTACTTCTGGGGCCTGATGACGATCGGCTGCCTAATTGGCATGGTGTTGCTGAAGCTATTTGACAGCCGCCGCGTGCTGATTGGTTTTGCGAGCGGCGCCATCGTGATGTTGACGCTGGCACTGTTTGGGTCGGCTCAGGTGTCGCTGTACGCGTTTCCGGCCGTGGGCCTGTTCGCTTCGATCATGTGGCCGACGATCGTGTCGCTGGCGCTGAACTCCGTGCCCTCGCACCACGGCCCGTTCGCCGGAATCCTGTGCACCGGGATCATGGGCGGCGCGGTGATCCCATTCGTGATCGGGCAACTGGCCGATCACATCGGGCTCCGCAATGGCATGTTGCTGTTGTACGTCACGTTCGGCTGCGTGCTGAGCGTCGGCTTCTGGGCGCGGCCCCTCATCAACAATGCGTTGATCGGCGAACGCAAGGGCGCAGCGGCGTGAGAATCACAACGCTCGCTGCGGCACTCGCCCTCTCGAGCACGGCGCTGCTCATCGACCGCGTGGGCGTAACGGCGCCGAACTACATCCCGTTGGCCGCGCCGCAATGGCTCGACATTCCTCCGCAGGACTGGGAAGGCGACCAGCAGCCGCACACGTTCTCGGTGCTGGAGATGAACCGCGGCGGCTTCCGCTATTGGGCGTGGTACGGCCTCAACAACGGGCGCGGCGTTGGCCTCGCGCGCAGCAATGACCTGATCCATTGGACGAAGTACGAAAAGAATCCGTTGTGGCTCAACGCACGCTGGCCCTCGGTGCTAAAGCACGCCGACCCCATGCATCCGGATACGCTCTATTTTGCGATCACGCGTGACTACGACACACCCTCGAGCCGCATCGTACTTGCGACATCGGAAGACGGATTGCAGCTGACCGAGGTGAAGAACCTCGTGCAGCCCGTGCACCAGGAGCGCAACCAGAATCCGAACTTGTTCCGCGACCCGGTGGGCGGACGTTTCTACCTGACCTGGTACCGCGGCAACGACAACGATTATTTCGACATCGCCAGCCGCAGCGCCGATAGCGTGCATGCCCTCGATCGCGCGCCGGAAAAACTGCTGCTGCATTCAGTCGAGACCGTGGCGGCGCCGACGCTCATTTACCTGCCGAAGGGAGGCGCCGACGGCAAGGGTATTTACTATCTGGCCACCGAAGTCTATCCGAACCGATACGAGGACGCGCACCGAGGTGACTGGCAGGTCAACGTGTTCCATGCCGACGCGCCGGACGGTGCGTTCGAGCCGGTCGCCGGCAATCCGGTGGAAACCGGCGAGCGAGCCTGCCTGTTCCAGCACATTTTCGACGGCACCTTTTACGGCTACCAATGCCATCTCGATCACGTGACCGAGAAATGGCAGATGGAAGTGGTAGTCGCGCCGCTGCCAAAGTAGGGCGCGCGTTCAAGGATTAATCGATTTTAAAAGTTTGCAGATGAGGGGAACCGCAATGATCAAGAGAAAGAAGCTCTTTACGTTGGCGAGCGTGTTGGCCGTTTCGGCCATGAGCGCCTACGCGGCGGCGCCTGCGCCGCCGGACTCGGGCCCGCTCGAGGAAGTCATCGTCACCGGCGTGCGCGCGTCCGAGCAGCGCTCGGTCGAACTGAAGCGCACCGCGGACATGATCCAGGACAGCATCTCGGCCGAGGACATCGGCAAGCTGCCTGACACGACCATTGCCGACTCCCTGCAGCGCATCACGGGCGTGCAGATCAATCGCGAAGGCGGCGAGGGCACCTCAGTGAACATCCGCGGCTTGCCCCAGGTCGGCACGCTACTGAACGGCGAGGCCTTTCTGACCGTCGGCTCCATCGTCAGCGTGCAGCCCGATTTCGGCGACATCCCATCGCAGCTGTTCTCGGGCGCGGATGTCAGCAAGTCGCCCACTGCCAGCCTGTTGAACGCCGGCATCACCGGAACGATCAACCTCAAGACGCGCCGGCCTTTCGATCTCGATCCAGGCTGGACGCTGGCCGGCGCGGCTTCAGCGTTGCACGGCAGCCAGACCGATAAATACCAGCCTGAGCTCGATACGCTGGTCGGATTCCATGGCGATCGCTGGGGCGTCGTTGCGTCGGCCGCGTATTCCGACGTGACGCTCGAGCATTCCTTCGACGGCATGGGGCAGTACAGCGGCGAGCTCGTCAGCGAGAGCTCGGACAACACCGTCGGCGACACGGGCTTCCTTGGGGCGTTCAACGGTGCGCCGATCCCATCCGGCATCACGCTGCTGAATCCGGGCAGCTGCGTCTACGGCGGCAATCCGGATGACCCCACGCATTACTTCGACACCTCGAGCGACGGCCACGGTTGCGATGTCGACGTCAATGGCGACGGGGTTGCCAACGGCGTCTTCTACAACACTCCCGACTATGCGGCCATTGATGAACAGATCGAGAAAAAGCGATTGGGCTTGAACGTGTCTTTGCAGGGCGATCTCGGTGGCGGTTTCAAGCTGATCGGCGACATGTTCTACACCAATGAAAAGAGCTACGACCGCCAGACCGGGTACCAGCTCAACTCCGCCAACTGGGACGGAGCCAGCTTCCTGCCGTCGAACGCGCGCAATACCGGCGTGCAGGTGTACGACGGCTACAACGGCTCAGACGGCGGCGCGCCGCTGGCCGATTTCTACGTCACCCATAGCCGCCAGTTCTACATCGGCGATATCGAGACGTACTCCGACGACAACGTCACTAAATCGCAGTCACGCAATTTCAACCTGCAGCTGAGCTACGACAACGGCGGACCGTTCACCGGTGAAGTGCGCGGCATCCATGCCAGCGCGAGCCAACTGCACATGGAAAGCTACCTGCAGTACGCGCTGTCCGACGGTTCGATCTGGAAGAACGATCCGGTCGACGCGTATCCGCCGCCGGTTCCGCCGGCCACGTATGCCTATGCGACGCCGGATGGTCCACGCGTGTTCAATCCATACGGCATCGCGCCGAACACCGTGCCGGCCACGATCGATTTCGGCGGCGATCACCTCGGCATCACGCTGCCGCCCGCGCTGCTGGCCACGTTGAAAAACCCCGATGCGTATGCGCTGAAGACCGTCGCGTCCGAAGGCGACTACGACCGCAGTTCGACGATGGACGTATTGCGCGCGGACGGCCACTTCAAATTCACCGATCACAATATTCGCCTGGATTTCGGCCTGCGCCAGGGCAACCGCACTGCCGACAACGAGAATTTTGCGTTGATCGCACCGGTATACGCGGGACTCGCTTACTACAACCCGGTCGATCCACTCACGGGCGAGGAAGACCTGTCGACGCGCATACCGATTCCTGACGGTTGCTACCAGCACTACAAGGCCGGCGATATCGTGCTTGACGGACAGGGCATTGCTGGTGCGTGCAAGGCGGGCGATCCGACCACCGGTTTCTACCGCGCCAATCCGCTCGTCGGCCTGAACCCGAGCCAGCTCGGCGCGATGATCGCCAACAATACGCGGCTGTACAATCACCTCGCCGACGTGCAGGGCATCGGCGTCAACGCGCTCGATCCGAAGATCATGGACGACGTGCTGGCGTTCCAGAATGCGCTGTACCCGGGCGAGATCCGCGACCATGATCCGGCAGGCACCTGGCGGGTCAAGGTGCGCCAGAGCACCGGCTACGTCCAGGCAAATTTCAATGGCGGTAGCGATCATCCATATGGCGCCAACGTTGGCGTCAAGTTGATTCGCACGAACCTGGGCATCGACCAGCATAGCGTTAGCCCGGATGCGGTTGCCTACTACGTGAATCCTCACGACGGCGGCCTGGTGCACACCGACCGTACTTTCACCGATGTACTGCCGGTCGCCAACTTCTTCGTCGATCTGAGCAGCAAGCTGAAAGTGCGCGCGGCCTTCGCCAAGAACATGCAGCTGCTCAATCTCGACCAGTGGGGCGGAGGCCTGACGCTGAACTACGCATTCACTGCCGGTCCGCCGGCCGTGTTCGCAGTCTATGGCGGGCAGCAGGGCGGCAATCCGGATCTCGATCCCTGGCGTTCCACCAACTACGACCTGTCCCTGGAGTACTACATGGGTCGCTCCAGCATGTTGAGCGTTGCGGCCTTCTACGTCGACGTCGCGAGCTTCGTCGCGGATGAGGGCGTGACGCGCTGCGATCTGCCCGACCAGGACGGCGTGGTTCGCAACCGCTGCGTCGGCATCAGCGGCCCGAGTCAGGGAAGCGGGAAATCGTTGCACGGCCTGGAACTGGGCTGGAAGCAGGCCTTCGATTTCCTGCCGGGCGTGCTGCGCTACACCGGCATTGACGCCAACTACACTTACTCACCGAGTAACATCGGCACCGACGTGGCGGGCAAGCCCATCCCATTTCCGGAGAATTCCAAGCAGCAAGCGAACCTTGTGCTGTGGTACCAGGACAAGAACCTGGAGATCCGCGTCGCCGGCAATCATCGCTCGCAGCGCGCCGTCGAGAAGGACTACGGCGGCATTACCGGTTTCCAGGAATACCAGGCACCCACAACTTATGTCGATGCTTCGGCCAGCTACAGCTTCGCGCGCCATTTCCAGGTGTTCCTGAACGGCTCGAACCTGACGCACGAGAAAGAGCGCTACTACCTCGTGTGGCCCGACATGAAGCTGAACACCACGCAGTTCGAAGCACGCTATGCAATCGGGGTGCGCGCGAAGTTCTAGGCGCCGTATCGGTCAGTCGCCGCCTGTTGCAGCGCGCGCCCGTGCGCGCACCGCAACGGGCGGCGCGTCCGGGTCGTCGAGGTTGACGGCGGTGAGCGCGCCGCCCCATACGCAACCGGTATCGAGTGCGAGTACGCCGTCGCCCCGGTGCAGGCCCAGCGCCGACCAGTGGCCGAAGATCACGCGGCTCGATTCGCTGGCACGCCCTGGCGCCTTGAACCAGGGCATCCACGGTGGACGCGCCTCGGCAGGCGGGCCTTTCTGGCACATGTCGACACGTCCCTGTGCGGTGCAGAACCGCACGCGGGTCAGCACGTTGATGATGAAGCGAAAGCGCTCCTCGCCTTGCAGGCGCTCATCCCATTGGTCGGGCTCATCGCCGTACATCAAGCCCAGCACCGTGCGCGGATCGCGCTGCAGCGCGGCCGAGACTTCGCTTGCGAGCTGCGAGGCCTGCTGCGCGTGCCATTGCGGCACGAGTCCTGCGTGCACCAGCAGGTCGTTGTGCGCGCTGTCGTAGTTGGCAAGCGGACGCTCGAGCAGCCAGCCGAGCAGCGCGTCGCGATCGCTGGCCGCGAGCACGTCGTCCAGCGTGTCGCCGCGCCGCAGGCGCTGGCCGGGCACGTAGGCGACCGCCAGCAGGTGCAAGTCATGGTTTCCGAGCACGACGAGCGCGTTGGCGGCCAGCGAGCGTACGCGACGCAATGTCGCCAGTGATTGCGGTCCGCGATTGACCAGATCACCGGTGAACCACAGCAGGTCACGGTCGATGTTGAAATGGATGCGTTGCAGCAGCTCATCGAGCTCGGCGCAACAGCCCTGCACGTCGCCGATTGCCCAGCGAGCCATGTCG
This sequence comes from Gammaproteobacteria bacterium, assembly GCA_041690875.1. Taxonomy (GTDB): domain Bacteria; phylum Pseudomonadota; class Gammaproteobacteria; order Steroidobacterales; family Steroidobacteraceae; genus FEN-1191. Next base: position 8,188 of record JBEPVS010000042.1, on the reverse strand, counting down.
CGGTGCCGCGCCGCGCCTAGTGCAGCAGGCCCGGCTTGGCGAGCCGGAATGCCGGAATCGGCGCATCAAACTGTTGCCCGTCGTCGCCGAGCATCTGGTAGCTGCCGTGCATCGCGCCGACCGGCGTCTCAAGCACCGCGCCGCTCGAGTACCGAAAGCCCTGGCCCGGCTGCAGGTGCGGCTGCTCGCCCACGACGCCTTCGCCGCGCACTTCCTGCACGCGCCCGTTCGCGTCGGTGATGATCCAATGGCGCGTCAGGAGCTTGGCCGGCACCTCGCCGGCATTGCGAAGCGTCACGGTGTACGCGAACACATAACGGTGTTCGGACGGTGCGGATTGTTCCTCGAGATAGGTGCTCTCGACATCGACATTGATCTGGTGCCGGTCGTCCATGCGTTGTGCCTATCGCACGCGCATCGCCAGCACGTCGCAGGGCGCGCCGTGCAGCACGGTGTCTTCGGTGAAATTGACGAGGATGGACAATCCGTGGCGCTCGCGGCAACCGAGAACGATCAGGTCGGCGTTGAGTTCGCGCGCCTGGCGCAGGATCTCGCCCTTGACGTTTCCGGTCGCGACGCGACAGCTGTCGTTCGGTATCCCGAGCGCGGCGGCGAGCGCCTGCATCTGCTCACGCGCGCGGGTGATGACACGATCGTCGATCTGCACCACCGGCACGAGCGCATCGCTCATCGGCTCGACCGGCACGAATTCGATCACGTGCAGCAAGCGCATTTGCGCCTGCCACAGGCGCGCCAGCTCGACGCTCTTCGTCGCAATGGCGCGGCTCTGGTCGCTGAGGTCGATGGCGACCAGCAATTGACGGTAATCGCTCATCGCCCTAGTGAATCACAGCGGCGCGGCTGCCGCCACTGCCAGCGCCAGGCGGCCGAAATCGGCCGCAGCCAGCGTTTCAGCGCGCGCGCCCGGGTCAATGCCCGTTGCCGCAATCTGCGCGGCGCTCAGCAGGCCACCGAGCGCGTTGCGCAGCGTCTTGCGGCGCTGGCCGAACGCCGCGGCCACGACGGCGCCGAACTGCGGCAGCGTGGCCCACGGCGGCGCGGCGGGGCGCATATCCAGTCGCACGATCGCCGACCAGACCTTCGGCGGTGGTCGAAAGGCGCCGGGCCCGATATCCATCAGCTTCGTTGCTTGCGCCCGCGGCGCAAGCATGACGCCGAGGCGGCCGTACTGGCGATTGCCGGGCACGGCAACGATGCGGTCGACGACTTCCTTTTGCAGCATGAAATGCATGTCGACGATGGCTTCGCCCGCTTCGAGCAAATGGAACAGCAGCGGCGTTGAAATGTTGTACGGGAGATTGCCGACGACACGGAGCTTGCAGCCGCGCTCGCGGGCCAGCTCCGCGAAGTCGAACTCGAGCGCATCGCCTTCATGGACACGCAGACCTCGACGATCGGCATAACGATCGCGCAGCGCGGCAGCGAGGTCGCGGTCGATCTCGATGATGTCGAGTCGATCGACTTGTCGCATCAGCGCGTCCGTCAAAGCACCACACCCAGGCCCGATCTCAACCAGCGCATCGCCCTTGCGCGGGGCAATGGCGGCCGCGATGCGCTCGATCACCGCCGGATCATGCAGGAAATGCTGGCCGAAGCGCTTGCGCGGACGCATCAAATAAATCAGCGCGCGCGTTTGCTCGTGGCCAGCGACACCGCGAGTCCGATCGCAGCGGCGAGGCTACCCGAGTCGGCTCGGCCGGTGCCGGCCAGGTCGAGTGCGGTGCCGTGATCGACCGAAGTGCGGATGATCGGCAGTCCGAGTGTCACGTTGACCGCGCCGCCGAACCCCGCGTGCTTGAGCACGGGCAATCCCTGGTCGTGGTACATCGCCAGCACGGCGTCGTAGGGCGCGAGATTGTGCGCCACGAACAGCGTATCCGCCGGATAGGGCCCGTGTACATCGAGGTCCTGCGAGCGGGCCTGTTGCAGCGCCGGTTCGATGACCCGCTGCTCTTCGCTTCCGAGGTGTCCGCTCTCTCCCGCGTGCGGATTGAGTCCGCAGACCGCGATACGCGGATGCGCGACGCCAAAAAGTTCGCGCAACCCGCGATCGAGCACCTGCAGCGTCGCGAGGAGCCCCTGCTGCGTGATCGCATCGGGCACGGCACGCAACGGCAGATGTGTCGTCGCCAGCGCGACGCGGAGCTTGTCCGCGACCAGCAGCATGACCGGCAGTGGCGCGCCGCACAGCGTGGCGAGGTATTCGGTGTGGCCCATGAAGGGCAGCCCCGCCTCGGCAATGATGCTCTTCTGCACGGGCGCGGTGACCAGCGCCGCGAACTCACCGCGCAGGCAACCCTCGACCGCGCGGTCAATAAGCCGCAGTACCCAGGGCGCGTTGCGTACATCGAGCCGACCCGGCACCGCTGCGTGCGCCAGCGGCTCGTGCAACACTGTCAGCTCGCCGGCTGCACGCGTAGGCTCCTGCGCCGGTTCGTAGTCGCGAAGGGAGCATGCAATGCGCAGTTGGCGCGCGCGCTCCAGCAGCAAGGCGCGGTCGGCCAGGCACACCAGGGGGAAGTGACGCGGCTGTTGCGCGATCGTGAGGCACAGGTCAGGACCGATGCCGGCGCTCTCGCCGCAGGTCAGCGCGATCGGCGCGGCTGGATCAGGCGCGGCGCTCAAGGCTGACGCTCAAGGGCCGCTGCGGCGTCAGAGCCGCAGTTCGACGTAAGCCTCGTCGCGCAGCTGCTGCAGCCAGATTTCGGTGGCTTCATCGACGCGGCTCTCGCGCAGCTGCCCAAAGGCTTGCTCGCGTTCGGCGGTTGCCGTGTTGTCGAAGTCGCGCCGCCCCAGCATCTGCACGATGTGCCAGCCGTATTGCGACTTGAACGGCTCGCTGATTTCCCCGTCCTTGAGCGCATCGGCCTGGCGCGCAAATTCCGGCACGAAAGTTGTGAGTGGTGTCCAGCCCAGGTCGCCGCCTTCGACGGCTGAGCCTGGGTCGGCCGAACTGGTCTTCGCGAGCACCGCGAAATCCGCGGTGCCGGCGAGGATCTGCTCGCGCATCGTCGCGAGCTTCTGCTGCACGGTCGCGTCGTCTTCCACTTCGCTGGTCTTGAGCAGGATGTGGCGCAGGTGCGTCTGCTTGACGATCTGCGCGGACGTGTTGGTGCGCACCTCGTTGACCTTGACGATATGGAAACCGCTGCCTGTCTGCACTACATCGCTCACTTCGCCCGCCTTCATGCGCGGCACGACGTCGGCGAGGAAGGTCGGCAGCGCCGGGCCCTTGAGCCAGCCGAGTGCGCCGCCTTCAAGTGCCGTCTGGCTATCGGAATACGTCACCGCAAGCTGGTTGAACGGCTCGCCCTTCGCCGCCCGCGCGGCGACGTCGTCGGCCTTCTGCCGTGCCGCGGCCAGCTGCTTCGGCGTGGCGTCCTGCGCGACCGCGACGAGGATGTGCGAGACGTTGTATTCGTTGCTTGCGTTGCCGGTGTTCTTTTGCCGCTCCATGTACTGGTCGAGTTCGCGCGGCGAAATGTTGATGCGCTGGACGACATCGCGGCTGCGCAGCACCTGTCGCTGGATCTCACGGCGCAGGTTCTTGCGATAATCGGCGTACACCAGGCCTTCAGTAGCCAGTTTTTCCGGCAGCTGGTCGAAACTGACCTTGTTGCGCGTGGCGATATCCTGCAGGGCGGCGTTGACCTGTTCATCGGAAATGACGATGCCGGCGCGCTCGGCGTGCTGCGCCTGCACTTCTTCGAGCACGAGCCGCTCGAGCACCTGTTCGCGCACGACCTTCATTTCAGGCAGCGGTACGTTCTGCGCCTGCAGCCTCTGCGTCACCTCGGCGACCTGTGCGTTGAGCTCGCTCTCGAGCACGACGCCGTCGTTGATGACCGCCACGACGCGATCAAGCGGCGTGCCGTGGGTCGTGTGCGCACGCGGGCTGGCGGCCGATGTGGCCGATGTGGTCGATGTGGTCGATGAGGTCGATGAGGTCGATGAGGTCGATGTGGTCGATGAGGTGGATGAGGTGGATGAGGTGGATGAGGTGGATGGAGTGGTGTCGGCCGCCATCGCGCACAGCGTGCCGGCGGCCAGGGCCGCGAGCAGCAGGCCCGGCAAAATACGCAATCTCATTGTGGCGAGTATCCCTGAATCGACCCTTGCAGGAAAGAGTCGGCCCCGGATCCGACACTGGAAAGTCCTTTGAGTTCCAATTGAACGTACCAGCCTGTTTCGCGCGTCCCCGAGCGGCTGCTGAGGGAATCGCGGATCACGAGTCGCACGCCCCAGCAGCTTGCCCGGTACTGCAGGCCGGCAAACGTTTCGATCGGGTGCCGCGTCTCGGTCGGAGGACGGTCGAGGAACGAGTAGACGCGCCGGCCATACAGATCCCAGTGCCGGCCGATCGGCCATGCGGCCGAGATTTCGCCTTGCTCTACGGTGCCGCGCGTGTAGCGGTAGCCGAGATTGACAACCTGGTTGCCGGCCGCCAGGTATTGCAATTCGAGCAGCGATTTCTCGGTGTGCGCAGCGGACGGATCCCAGGCGAGGTCATAGTGCACGTTCCAGTTGCGGTAGGCGGTCAGGTCGATGTTCGCGAGCAGGTCGGAACGGCGCCGCGTGTCGATCGTTTCTCCCGGCAGCGTCACGCGCGGCTGCGAGAAATGCAGCGTCTGGCCGATTGTGGCGCTGAGGAATTGCTGGCCGGTGCTCGCCTGCAGCATGCGCGTGGTAACGCCGAGCGTCAGGTTGTTGGCATCGCCGATGCGATCGAAACCCGAGTAGCGGTTCGCGCGAAACAGCCACACGAAGTTCGGATCGGGAATGCCCGAATCGAAGACCGGCAGCATGCTCTGGTCGCGATACGGGATGTACACGTAGTTGATGCGCGGCTCGAGCGTCACCAGGTGCGAGCCATCGCGCCCCGTTGCGCGCTCGAGCTGCACGGCGCTGTCGAATGTGAGGATCGGGAGGCTGCGGCTCGGCGTCGCATCCGCGGCCGGTGCATCGTCGAGCCGGTACGCGGTGAAATCCCAGCTCGCGCGCGGCCGAATGTAGAAACCCGGGCGCGTGTAGTCGAAGCTGACGCCCGGTCGTACGCGGCCACGCCAGCCGGTCGTGCCGGCCTCGCGCCGGAAATCGCTGAGCTCGGCTTCAAAGCCGCTGCCAAACCCGCCGCTGTCCTGCCAGCGGCCGTTGGCCGTTATGCGCGGCAGTTCGGCGTAGGGCTGGTCGAGCGCAGCGAGCTGGTCGTCGAGTGTCTGGAATTTCAGCAGTTGCGCGCCGAGTTGCCAGGCATCGCCGCGCGTGCTGATCAACAGATCGCGCGGCAGGAATGTCGTGCTGGTGGCCTGCGGGCCGTCGCCGAAATCCTCGAAGTAGTGGATGTCGCTGACATCCTGCGCGTCGACCTGCGCGCGCCAATTGTTGCCGAAGTAACTGGTCGCATTGAGGCGTATCCAGTTGCGGTTCCTGTCGGTGATGCGATCGCTCTGCAGGTAGTCATCGCGCAGCAGCGCGCTGCCGGAGTTCGTCAGCAGTCGATATTCGCTGTCGAGTCCGAGGCCGCGCCGTGAATAGAACGTTGGCGTCAGCGTCGCATCCTGGTTTGGCGCGATGTTCCAGTACCAGGGCACCGCCAGCATCGCGCCACTGCGCGAGGAACTGCCGAGTGTCGGAAACAGCAGTCCTGTCTGCCGATCGCTGCTTAGCGGAAAGGAAATCCACGGCAAATACAGGATCGGCACACCCTTGAACACGACGCGCGTGCTCTGGCCGATGCCGCGTTTCGTGTGCGTGTTGAGCGTGAGGCGCCGCGCACGCAGTTCCCAATCGGCCTGGCCTTTCGGGCAGGTCGTGTACGTGACGCGATCGAGAACGATGACATCGGGTTGCGTCGTCGAGATACGGCTCGCTTCGCCGCGCCCTGAACCCTTGAGTAATTCGAACTGTGCGTCGGTGAACGAAGCACCGGCGTCGCTGTAATCGCCGGTCTTGCCGGTGACGCGCAACGAAGGATCCTCGTAACGCACGGCGCCGCTGAGTTTGATCTCCCCCGTCAGCGCGTTGTATGTCAGCCGATCGCAATGCATCTGGCGCCCCGCGATGCTGACGCTGACATCGCCGCTGAGTTCGGTGTCGCCGTTGGCCGCGACGTTGATGTTACAGCTCGACGTTTGGACGGCGCCGTCGGCAATCGAAGGGAGCGGGGGCGGTGATATGTCTGATGCCGCGACCGGCGGGCAGGCCGGCTCCTGCGCTTGCGCCGCCGCCGCGCAAGCCAGCCACAGCAGCAGCAATATCCGGCGCAAGGGGTGATGCAAGGGGGCAATCATGGGCGCGGCCATTATAATGGCCGCGGTATGCACAGGACGTAAGGCAATCATGGATGGCTGACGCAAGGATTGCGTTGATACGCGACTGGCTCGCAAGCGATCTGGGCTGGCCGCGCGACTGCCGGCTCGAGCCCGCTTCCGCGGATGCCAGTTTTCGTCGCTACTTTCGCGTTTGGCAGCCATCCGGTGCGACGCGCATTGTCATGGATGCGCCGCCGGGCCAGGAGGATGTCGGACCCTACCTGCACGTCGCGCGCCTGCTGGCGGCCTGCGGCGTACACGTGCCCGAGGTCGAAGCCGCCGACAAGGCGCGCGGCCTGCTGTTGCTCGAAGACCTGGGCTCGACGCACATGCTCGCGCGCTTGCGCAATGGCGGCGACGCTGGGCAGCTCTACGGCGAGGCGCTCGCCGCGCTCGCGCAGATCCAGTTGCGCGGCGGCGCCGGGGCGCGCGAGCTGGGCGTTTACAATGCCGAGGCGCTCGAGCGCGAGATGCGATTGCTCCCCGACTGGTTCTGCGCGCGTCACGTTCAGCTTCCGATTGACGCGGCCAGCGCGGCGCTGCTGCAGCAGACATTCGATTTCCTGGTGCGCGAGTTGCTCCTGCAGCCCACGGTGCTCGTCCATCGCGACTACCATTCGCGCAACCTGATGATCGGCGGCGCGCGCAACCCCGGCATCATCGATTTCCAGGATGCGATCGCCGGGCCGGTCGGCTACGACCTGGTCTCGCTCCTCGAGGATTGCTACGTCAGCTGGCCGCGCGCGCGCGTGCTCAATTGGCTTGAACATCATCGCCTGCAGCTGCAGTCCGCCGGCGCAGGCTTCGGCGCCGACAGCGCCGAGTTCGTGCGCTGGTTCGATCTCGCTGGTCTCCAGCGGCACATCAAGGTGCTCGGCATCTTTGCGCGACTGTGGTATCGCGATGGCAAGAGCGCGTATTTATCCGACCTGCCGCTCACGCTGGAATACGTGCGTGACGCCGCGGCGCGTTACGGCGAACTCGCCGACTTCAGCGCGTGGGTGGAGCTCAACCTCGCGCCGCGTCTCGCCGCCGCGAATGCGCGCGCCTTGGCTGTCGCGGTGAGCGCTTGAAGGCGATGGTCCTGGCGGCCGGGCGTGGCGAGCGCCTGCGTCCGCTCACAGATGACACGCCGAAACCCCTGCTGGTGGTGCGCGGCAAGCCGCTGATTGCCTGGCACCTGGAAGCGCTGGCGCGTGCCGGCGTACGCGATGCAGTCATCAACGTATCGTGGCGCGGTGCGCAGCTGCGCAGCGCGCTCGGCGATGGACACCAGTTTGGTCTGCACATCCATTACAGCGATGAGAGCGCGGGCGCACTCGAGGTCGGCGGCGGCATCTTCAATGCGCTGCCGCTGCTGGGCCCGGCGCCGTTCCTGGTCGTCAACGGCGACACGTTCACCGACGTCGACTTCGGAATGCTCGATATCGGCACGAACGAACTGGCCAGGCTCGTGCTGGTGCCAAATCCCGACCATCATCCGAATGGCGACTTTGCGCTGCGCGATGGCATGGTCGAAACGACCGGCGTTCCGCGCGTGACATACGCCGGCATCGGCGTGTTTCGCCCTGAACTGTTCGCCGGATGCAGCCCGGGCCGCTTTCCGCTGCTGCCGCTGCTGCAGCTGGCGATCGCCGCGCGCCGGCTGGGAGGCGCACGCTATGACGGGGCGTGGACCGACGTCGGCACGGCTGCCCGCCTTGCGGCGTTGAACAAGTTGCCGCACGATGTGCAAGGGCCTGTTCACACTTAGGACATCGATGAGCGCAACCTTCCAGGGCCGGCTTGAGATTGTACAGGGCGACGTTGCGGGCGGCCCAGAATGCAGTATAAACAAAAAGTGGGGGGGCCGGGGG
>JBEPVS010000041.1:0-15031 GCA_041690875.1 Gammaproteobacteria bacterium | reverse complement strand
AACCTGCTCGATTTAGAAGGCGACCAGGCGCAGATGGACAATTTCATGCGCATGGAGAAATGGATCTTTGACAGCCCGGCGCAGGCCGGCGCCGCATTCCGCGAGTTCACGCGTTGGTTTTTCCAGGAGAACCGGCTGCTGAAAGGCACGCTCGAGATCGGCGGCCGCAAGGTCGACCTGAAGAATATCCGCCAGGCGGTGCTGAACATCTACGGCAAGCAGGATCACCTGGTTCCCCCGGCCGCCTCGATTGCGCTCGAGCCGCTGCTGGGCACGACCGATTACATGGCACTCGGCATGGATGTCGGGCACATCGGCATGTATGTCAGTGGCCGCTCGCAACGCGAGCTGCCGCAGGCAATCGCTTACTGGCTGCACCGACGCTGACCGCGTCAACAACGAAAGGCCTTCATCATGACTACCGTAATGCAAGCGAACAAGACATCGGCCAAGGTTCCGACGACGACCGCCCGCCTGCGCGAACTCGATCTCGCTCACCACTTGCCGGCGCAGCAAAATTACCGGCTGATGCAGCAGCTCGGCGGGAGCCGCATCATCACGCATGCGGACGGTTGCTTCATCCATGACGCCGACGGCAATACGATCCTCGATGGCATGGCCGGATTGTGGTGTGTCAATGTCGGTTACGGGCGCGCTGAGCTTGCCGATGTCGCGCGCGAGCAGCTGCTGCAGCTGCCGTTCTACAACACCTTCTTCCGCACGGCGACCGCCCCGACCGTGGAGCTCGCCACGAAGATCGCCAGCATCACCGGCGGCAGGCTACAGCACGTGTTCTTCAGCAGCTCCGGCTCGGAGGCGAACGACACGGCGTTCCGCCTGGCACGCCACTACTGGGACCTGCGCGGCCAGCCACAGCGCAAGATCTTCATCAGCCGCTGGAACGCCTACCACGGCTCGACAGTCGCAGGCACCAGTCTCGGGGGCATGAAGCTGATGCACGCGCAGGGCGACCTGCCGATTCCGGGCATCGAGCACATCATGCAGCCGTACAAGTTTGGCGAAGGGTTCACCGAAACCGAGGACGCCTTCGTCGCGCGCGCCGCGAATGCGCTCGAAGAGCGGATCCTGAAACTGGGCGCCGACAAGGTCGCCGCGTTCATCGGTGAACCAGTGCAGGGCGCGGGAGGCGTCATCATTCCGCCGCGCGCCTACTGGGAACGCATCGGCGCGATCTGCAAGAAATACGGGATCTTGCTGATCTGCGACGAAGTGATCTGCGGTTTCGGGCGGCTCGGCAAGTGGTTCGGTTTCCAGCACTTCGGACTCGATCCGGACATGATCACGATAGCGAAGGGATTGTCATCGGGCTACCTGCCGATCTCCGCGACCGTGGTCTCGCACGAGATCATCGAGCTGCTGCGCGAGAAGGACAGCGAGTTTTTCCACGGTTTCACGTATTCGGGTCATCCCACGTGCGCGGCCGTCGCGCTGCGCAACATCGAGATCATCGAGCGCGAAGGGTTGGTCAAGCGCTGCGCCGAAGACATCGGCCCATACTTCAACGCCGGATTGCAGAAGCTCCGCGCGCACGCAATCGTCGGCGAAACCCGTTCGCTTGGGCTCATTGGCGCGATCGAGATCGTGCGGCAGGCCGGGACAAACCTGCGCTTCGGCGACAAGGAGGGCACGGCCGGTCCAGTCGTGCGCGATCGCTGCATCGCCAACGGGCTGATGGTGCGTGCGGTGCGCGACTCGATCGTGATCTGTCCGCCGCTGATCATCACGCGCGCTGAGGTCGACCAGCTGGTCGCGATCTTCGACAAGTCGCTGACCGAGGCTGCCGCGCTGCTGGCCAGGTAGGTGCCGCGCATGGCTGTTGCGCTTGCGCGCAACCCGCAGATCGACCTGCTTCGCGGGGTGGCGATTCTGCTGGTAATCGTGCACCACTTGTATCTGCGCATCCCGCTGGAGGACAGCCCCTGGCTCTCCGGGGTCCCAGTGCGCGTATTGCACGGCATTGGAATGCACGGGTATGAATCGGTGTTCCTGTTCTTTGTCATTTCGGGATTCCTCATCACCGCCAATGCGCTGCAGCGCTGGGGCGCGCTCGACCGCATCGGCATCGGTGAGTTCTACGCCCGTCGCTTTGCGCGCATCGTGCCCTGCCTGCTGGCGCTGGTGGTTGTGCTCAGCGCGCTGGACCTGCTGCGTGTGCAGCACTACACCATCACGCACGCGAACCAGTCGCTGCCGCGCGCAGCGCTGGCGGCGTTCGGATTGCACTTGAACTGGTATGAAGGAAAGACGGGCTACCTGCCGGGAAACTGGGACGTGCTCTGGTCGTTGTCCATCGAAGAAGTCTTCTACATCGGGCTGCCGCTGCTGTGCCTCACCGTGCGGCGCACGTGGATGCTGGCGCCGTTGTTGCTCGCGCTGGCGGTGTCGTTGCCCTGGACGCGCGCGGCGCTGGCCAGCAATGAAATCTGGCAGGAAAAGGCTTACCTGCCCGGCATGGCGGCGATCGCCACCGGCGTGCTGGCCGCGCTGCTGGTGGCGCGCATGCAGTCACCCGGACGCGGATGGACGCGAGTGCTTGCAGTGATGGGCACGATGGGAGTCGGCGCGGTGATTTTTGCCGACGATGTTTTATGGCGCGCGATGCGGAACTTCGAGATGCTGATCCTGACGGGATCCGCGGCCAGTCTCGTTGTCGCGGCTCATTGGCATGCGCAGGCCGGTCACACCAGGCCCTGGCCGCTCACCGGCTGGATCGCATCGTTTGGCCGCTTGAGCTACGAGATCTACCTCACCCACATGTTCGTGGTCTTTTCGATCGTGCAGCTCTTCATCATCAGTGGCAGCGATGCGCGCTTCATACCGCTGTGGTATGCCGTGGCTGCGACCTGTTGTTGGGCTCTCGGCGTTGCCGTCGATCGCTGCCTGTCGACACCCTGCAACCGACACCTTAGGAAACGGTTGCTGGGTTCCCGCGCGGCTCAACCCAGTACGTAGCCGCCAGGCGCAGCAGCGAGCGGCACGTAGCCCGCCGCGGCATTGCCGCGTGGCGGCGGCGCAACGAGGCCGGGAGCGGAATGCGCGACGAGCCATTGCTGCCATGTCGGCCACCACGAGCCCGCGCGCAGCTCCGCGCGCTCCATGAATTGCTCCGGGGACGCGAGCTCGGCCGGTTCCTTCCATTGATGGATGCGATGGCGCCGCTTCGGGTTCACCGGGCCGCTGATGATGCCCGCGTTGTGGCCGCCGCTGGTCAGCAGGAATGTGTAGTCGTTGGAGCGAGTCAGTGAGCGCGTCTTGTACGCTGAATGCCACGGCGCAACATGATCGGTCTCGGTGCCGACGACGAACATCGGCACGGTGATGTGGCTGAGGTCAACGCGTTTGCCGTCGATGGTGAATGTTCCGGCGGCGAGCTCATTGTGCAGGTAGAGCCGCTCGAGGTATTCGCTGTGCATGCGACAAGGCATGCGCGTGCCATCGGCATTCCACGCCATCAGGTCGTTGAGCTGCGCGCGCTGCCCGCGCAAATACTGGTTCACGGCCGGCGCCCAGATCAGTTCGCTGCTGCGCAGTAGCGCGAACGCGGCGCCCATGCTTTCGCTGCTAAGCACGCCGTCGCGCTGCATCTGCGCCTCAAGCGCCCCAAGCTGCTCCGGCGAGATGAACATCGAGAGCTCGCCCGGTTCACTGAAATCGGTTTGCGCGGCAAACAGCGTAATCGAGGCGATGCGCGTGTCGGCATCGCGCGCGAGCGCTGCCGCGGCGATCGACAGCAGCGTGCCGCCGATGCAATAGCCGACCGCATGCACACGTTGCTCCGGCACGATGGATTGCACGGCATCGAGCGCGGCAAGAACGCCCAGTCGCACGTAGTCATCCATGGCCAGATTGCGATCCGCCGCGGTCGGGTTCTTCCACGACAGCATGAAAACCGTATGGCCCTGGCCGACGAGGTAGTTGACCAGCGAGTTGTGCGGCGACAAGTCGAGGACGTAGTACTTCATGATCCACGCCGGCGTGATCAGGATCGGCTCGGCGTAGACGCTGTCGGTTTGCGGACTGTACTGGATCAGCTCGGCGAGCTCGTTGCGCATCACCACCTTGCCGGAGGTGACGGCGACCTGCTCGCCCACGCGGAATTTCTCGGCGCCGGGCGCCGCGCCCCGGGTCAACATGCGCGCCGCATCCTCGATCCAGTGCTGCGCGCCGCGCATCAGGTTCGCGCCGTTCTCGCGGCGTGTCTGTTCGAGCAAGTCCGGATTCGTCGGCAGGTAGTGCGCGGGCGAAGCAAAGTTCAGCCACTGGCGCTGCAGGAATTCCAGGCGTTGCGCGTTTTCCACGCTCACGCCATCCGCGGCGCTCAGCGCTTCGCGGCTCCAGGCCCTGAGGTTCTCGTGTGTGTGCGCATAGACGTTGAAGGGCCACTGCTCCCAGCCTGCGCTGGCGAAACTCGTTCCCCCGTCGGCCTGCGCCGAAGATTTGCCGCTCGCCGCCTGCAACGCGAAGCGCGCGCTGTCGGCACCATAGGCAAGCGCGGATTGAAACAGTGCCTGTTGCCGTTCGGGCGCGAGCGCGAGACCCAGCGACCAGTCGGCCCAGGCACGCAAATAATCGTTGACGCCCGGCACCGGCGTGGCCAGCTGCGCGCGCACGCCGCGCACGAGCTGTTGCGGCGTGCCGGACTGCGCATCCGCGGCCGGTAATTGCGATTCGGCGAGTTGTTTGCCGGTGGCCATTGGCAGAAGGCCCCGGAGCGGTTGATCCACCCCGGGGCCTTTACTCTGTCAGCGTACGGAAAAGCGCCTTAGGCCGCTTTCTTCGTCAGCTCGACGACCTTGGCGGTCGCTTCGTTGAAGAACTGGTTCAGCGTGTTCTGCGACTCGCTGGTGATCGTGCTCAGTTCCTGCACGCGGCCACGCAGCTGCTCGCTGATCTTCGAACCCAGTTCGGTCTGGCGGGCAGCCAGCTCGGCGGGGCTCTTGGCGGCCAACATGGCCTGCGCCTGGGTCAGCGTCCACTCCAGGTAGTCGCCGGCAACGGCGTACTGATAGCGGGCGACACGCTCGAAAGCCTTCAGGGCTTCCTGCTGGGCGCGGATGGCGGGGGCCAGCGCATCACGATAAGACTCGATCAGCGCGCTCGGGTCGAAGGTACGTTCGTTCATGATAGTGCTCCGGGTAGGGGTTGGCTCAACGTGGGGGCCATAGTAGCGCAGGTTTGTATGCACTGCAAGATAATCCTGTGGTCGGCTTCGCCTGGTCAGTTTTTAAGTATATCTTATTGTTTTATAACAATAAAACAAAAACGACACACGGGCAGAAGTCGGCAAAAGACGACTGTATTAACGCAGCGCGTCCTACAATCGCAGGCCGCCGTCCAGGTCGATCACACGGCCGGTGAAGAATTCGTTCTCGAACAGGAAGCGGGCCGCGTGGGCGATTTCTTGCGGTTCACCCAGGCGTCCCACGGGGACGGGTGCCACCATTTTCTCGAGGATCTCGGGCTTCATTGCATCGAGGATCGGCGTGCGCGTAAACCCGGGTGCAATCGCGCCGACGCGAATGCCATAGCGCGCCAGTTCGCGGGCCCAAACAACCGCGAGCGCGGCCACGCCGGCCTTCGCCGCCGCGTAGTTCGACTGTCCAATGTTGCCGTGGCGCGAAATGCTCGAGATGTTGACGATCACGCCGCCGTTGCCGAGCTTGATCATGCGCTCGGCGGCTTCGCGTCCGCACAGGAACACGCCAGTCAGGTTTACGTCGATGACCGCCTGCCACTGAGCGAGGCTCATCTTGCCGGTGACTTCGCGATCCTTCGCCTTGACGAGCAAGGCATCGCGGATGATACCGGCGTTGTTGATCACGCCATCGAGCCGGCGAAAATCGCGCACGATGGCATCGAAGGTGGCGCCGACCTGTTCTTCGCTCGTCACGTTCGCGGCGTAGCCGCGCGCCTCGACGCCGTGCGCCGTACAGCTGGAAAGCACCGCCGACAGATCGGCTTCGGGCACGTCGATCAGTGCGACGTTCGCGCCCGCCGCGGCAAATCCTTCCGCAAGCGCAAAGCCAATCCCGCGCGCAGCGCCGGTGACCGCAACGGTCTTGCCCTTCAGGTCCATGCGCGTCCTTCGGTTATTTTCGGGATGGATCGTCGGCCGGCGGAGGCGGCGCGCCGGGCGGCGGGTCGGGCGGCGGGTCGTTTGCGGGCGGAGTGCCCTGTGGATTCAGCGCGGCCAGCATCTGCGCCTGCATGCGAGTCCACACTTCCATGTTCTGCCGCGTCAGTTCGGCGAGCGGGGCCAGCGGCGCTTCCATCGCCTTGGCCATCTGCGCCTGTACCGAGCGCTGCTGCTGCATGACGGTGCCCAGGCTTTGCTCGAGGTAGTGCGAGAGCATGTCCTGCACCGGGTTGCCGTAGAAGCGGATGATGCCCTCGAGCAGCTGCACGCTCAAAACGGGCGAGCCGAACTGTTCCTGCTCGGAGATAATCTGCAGCAGCACGGCGCGCGTCAGGTCTTCGCCGGATCGGTCATCGACCACCTGCACGCGCTCACCGGCGGCGATCAGGCGGCGGATGTCCTCGAGCGTGACGTGCCGGCTGGCGGTCGCGTCATACAGGCGGCGGTTGGCGTACTTGCGGATGACTCGGGGCGGAATCACGGCTTGGTCCGGTGGCGGCTCTATAAAAGGAGGGTGTTTTGCAGACGCGCGCGCATGCTAACCCAGCCGCTATGCATTGCACAATTGAGCGCCGCACACACCCGTCATTGTGAGCCAGCATAAAAATAAACGACATGGTTTTCAGCGTGTTGCCTCGGCAACGCGCCTGCCGGCGCGGCGCGTGTACACGTGGTATTCCATAATGCAGCGCACACCATGGGAGGGCGGGGCAACGTGAGTCAGCGGGGGCGGCAATGCGCGGGCACCGTGTTCATGGTGCGTCCCGCCCGGTTCGGGTTCAACGCGCAGACTGCCGCCAGCAACCCGCTGCAGGTCGCCGGTTCGATCGACGCGGCTGCGGCGCGGGCGGCCAACGATGAGTTCACTGGCCTCGCGCAGGCGCTGCAGTCCGAGGGCATACGTACCGTCATCGGCGCCGACACGTCGGAGCCGGCGAAACCCGACGCGATCTTCCCGAACAACTGGGTCAGTTTTCATGCGGATGGAACGGTCGTGCTGTATCCGATGCTGGCGCCGAACCGCCGGCTCGAGCGGCGCTCGGAACTCGTCGAGCAAGTCTGCCGCGCCTGCGACTTCCAGCCGCGACGCACGCTCGACCTGGCCGTACACGAACAGCAACGCCGATTCCTCGAGGGTACGGGCAGCATGGTGCTCGATCACGTCGCGCGCGTGGTCTACGCTTGCCGCTCGCCGCGCACTGACGCCGAACTGGTGCTCGAGTGGGCGAAGGCCATGCAGTTCGATGCCGTGGTGTTCGATGCCGCCGACGCCAACGGGCAACCGTACTACCACACCAATGTGATGATGTGGATCGGCTCGCGCAGCGCGATGGTGTGCACGGAATCGATCGCACCAGCTGATCGCGAACGCGTCCTGGCAGCCTTAAACGCTGGCGAGCGCGAGCTCATCGAGATCGATCGCTCAGCGGTGCAGGCTTTCGCGGGCAACATGCTCGAAATCGCCACCTGGGACGAGGCGCTGGGCGATTCATCGGTGCTGGTCATGTCCTCGACCGCGCGCGCGGCGCTACCCGATGCCGTGATCAATCGGCTGCGCGGTTGCGTGGATACGATCCTGGCCGTGCCGGTGCCGACAATCGAGCGCGTCGGTGGCGGGAGCGTGCGCTGCATGCTCACCGAAGTGCCGGACACCGCATCATGAGTGCAACGCTGGTGCAACGGGTGTTCAATGCGCTCGCCGACGGCACCGTGCATTCGGGCGAGCGGCTTGCAGAAATACAAGGCGTCACGCGTGCTGCGATCTGGAAGGCCGTCGGCGCGCTGCAGGAATTGGGCGTCGAGATCGAAGCGACGACGCACCGTGGATATCGGCTCGCGAACGCCGTGACACCACTTGATGCCGCCCGCATTGGCGCGGCGCTTCCGCCCGAGCTGCGGGCGCGGTTGCGCCATGGTGATGTGGACTGGTCGCTCGCCTCGACGAATAGCGCGCTGCTCGCGCCGCGCATGCCGGCTGCAGCGCATCTGCAGCCGGGCCAGTTCGATTTTCTCGCGGCTGAATACCAGAGCGCTGGGCGTGGACGCAGTACGCGCCAATGGTTCGCGCCACCCGGCGGCGCGCTGTGCCTTTCGCTTGCGTGGAGTTTTGCCGCACTCCCGAAGGGCGCCGCCGCGCTGAGCCTCGCGGTCGGCGTATGCGCACTGCGCGCACTGGCGGGAATCGCGCCGCCCGATGTGCGATTGAAGTGGCCCAACGATCTGTTCGCGCTCGAGCGCAAACTCGGCGGCATCCTCATCGAATTGCGTGCCGAAAGTGGCGGCCCGGCCTATGTCGTCATCGGTATCGGCATCAACTGCGCGCTCGGCGAGCGCGTGTCCGGGCAGGTGCGCGACAGCGGAGCGGATCCGATCGACCTCGCTACGCTCGGCGCGAAGCAGTGCGATCGCAACCAGCTTGCGGCTGCGCTGATCCGCGAGATCGTGCAGGGCCTGCTGGAATTCGAGCGCTCCGGGTTGGCGCCATTCGCCGCCGACTGGGCCGCGGCGGATGCATTGGTCGGCCGCGTCGTCACCGTGGCGCTGCCCGATGGAGAATTCATCGGGCACGCGCGCGGCATCGATGCCGACGGCGCGCTCTGCGTGCACGGCAATGGCACACTTAGGCGCTTCCACACCGGGGAAGTCAGTGTGAGGGCGAACGCTTGAATGTACTGCTGATCGATGCCGGCAACACGCGGCTGAAGTGGGCCACGCTGCGCGGGGCGCGGCTCGGCCGTGCGCAGGCACTCGACTGGAACGCGCGCAGCATGGATCGCGTGGCGCGCGCCGTGATGCGCGCTAACGCGGAACGCGTGCTGGTCTGCAGCGTTGCGGGCGCGGCATTCGAACGCTCGCTGCGCCGTGCGGCGCAAATCGCCGGCAAGCACGTGCCGCAATTCGTGCGCAGCACGCGCCGCGCCGCCGGCGTGCGCAACGGGTATCTCGAAACCTGGCGGCTCGGCGCGGACCGTTGGGTTGCGATGCTCGGTGCCCGCGCGCTGATCCCTAAGCGGCCGCTGTGCGTCGTCGACGTAGGCACCGCGCTGACGATCGACCTGATGGACTCACACGGCCGGCATCGCGGTGGCCTGATCGTGCCCGGTCCGTCGTTGATGGTCGATTCGCTGCTCAACGACACGGCCGGCATCCGCGTACGCGCGGGGCGCAATGTGCGCGCCTCGCGCCGCGCCGGCGCGCTGTTCGGGCGCAGCACGCGCGCGGGCCTGCTCGGTGGCAGCACGATGGCCTGCGCGGCGCTGATCGAACGCGCACTCACCGAGGCGCGACGGGAACTGACGGCGCGGCCGCTGCTGCTGCTGTCCGGAGGCGGGGCGGCGCAAGTCGCATCGCTCCTGTCCGTGCCGCACCGGCGCGTGGACGGGCTGGTGCTGCACGGATTGGCACTGCTCGCGCGGCTGGAATCCCGCTAGACTTAGCCACGTGCGCGCGCTGCTCATTGCCCTGGCCCTGGCGAACCTGCTGTTCTTCGGCTGGTCGCGCTGGATCGACAAGCCGATCGCTGGCCAAGGCCCAATCGCCGGTGTGCCGGCAATCCGGATCGTGGCAGAGGGCGCGGCGCCGACTGTGGCCGTCGCGGCACCCGCTGCCAGCGCCGCGCGCTGCACGAGCTTCGGTCCGCTGCCGGATGAAGTCGTGGCTTCGGTGGTCGGCACTGCACTGCGCGCGCGCAATTTCGCGCCACGCGAACGCGATGTGCAGACCCAACAGGCCGACGGCTACTGGGTATACATCGATAACCTGCGCGATCCCAGTACGCGCGAGCTGGCGCTGAAGAAGTTGGCGCGTGCGGGTGTACGCGACGCGGCAGCGCTGAACAACAGCGGTCAGGTATCGGTGGGATTGTTCAGCGCGCAGGCCGGCGCGAACTTGCGCGCCGCCGCAGTGCGCGCGGCCGGCCTCGAACCGGTCATCGAAGCACGCACGCACCAGGCCAAGGAATACTGGTTCGACATCGACACCACCAGCGACACGCCGCCACCGCCGGTGAACACGTTGGTGCAGGGTCTCAACCTCGCCACGCCACCCGCATGGAATCCATGTCCCGCGAGCGGCAGCACCGCGCCGGCGTCACCGCATGCGTCCAAATAAACCCGCGCAGAACAACGCATGACGTTGGAAGAGACCTTCTATCTGAGCCAGACGATCGCGTCGGTTGCGGTGGTGGGTACGCTTATTTACCTTGGAGTGCAGGTTCGTTACGCCGAGCGCGCCCAACGCGGAATCATGCAGCAGGGGCGTGCCGATCGAACTTCACAGGCCGCGTTGACGCTGGCGCAGGGCGGGCTTTCATCCATCTGGCATCGCGGCGCCGTTGGAGACCAGAGTTTGTCGCGCGAGGAATTCAACCAGTGGATGCTGTTATGCCGCGCGGCATTCCTCAGTGGCGAAGATTCGTACATGCAGCACAAGGCTGGCCTGCTGTCCGAAAACGCGTTCGCGAGTTACGTGGCTGGAGTCCGCTACTACATGTCGACACCCGGATTGCGCGCCGCCTGGCAGGTGTCGTCCCGCCAGTTTAGCGGCGAGTTCGTTGAGTTCGTCAACGCCGAGCTGGCGCATACGCCGCTTGGAACGCCCACCGATGCATTCATCGAGTGGACGGCCAGGATGAATGACTACAACGCTCCGGCGGCGACATGATTCGCCGGATGTACCGCGTGATGGCCGTTCTGGTCGTGCTTGCTGCCGGCTCATGTCCAGCGCTTGCGGCGGATCCGACGCCACAGGCAGCTCCTGCGTCCGTCATCCACCGCACGATTCTCAATCGCATCGATGTGCCCGGTTCATCGTATGAAGTGGTGTACGTGCTGGTCGAGATTGATGCCGATTCAATCGTGCCCAGGCACACTCACCCGGGTTCGGTGATGGGCTACCTGCTCGAAGGTGACTACACGGTGCTGATCAACGGCCAGCCTCCGCGAAATTTGCGCACGGGCGAGGTATTCGAGGTTCCGCCGGGCGTCGTGCACGAGGAGCATACCGGGACGAGACCGGCCAAAATACTGGCGGTGTTTACCGTCGAAAGAGGCAAGCCGCTTTCGTCGCCTGCGCCCTGAGCGCAACCCTCGACAAGAGATAACCGGAACTGCGCAGGTGCGCGGTCGCGCGCGCTCAGGCAAAATCGGCTTAGACGTGCCGTTGGCGCCATTACCATTTTAAGTGCGCTGGTCCGCGATTCGCCGCAGTAGCTCAGTTGGTAGAGCACCTGATTTGTAATCAGGGGGTCGGGAGTTCGAGCCTCTCCTGCGGCACCAGGTCACCTGTTGCCGAGTCCTTTTCCGGGCGGCGGCCCGTTCCCACTTCTGCGGGCTGATACGGTTACCCTTCGGAGGAGGCCAAGGCGCTCGGGCAGCAGCGCGTCATGCGCGCGGGCACCGAGGTCATCCTGCCCAACTTGTCGTTTCAGTTACTCGTGGCACTTATACGCGGCGCACCCAATGTGCTCAGCTACGACGCACTCATGTCGCGCGTGTGGCCCGGCCTGGTCGTCAGTCCGGAGACCGTGACCAAGCGGGCCAATCTGCCGCACGAGGCGCTCGGTGATGACGCCAGGGAGCCGCGCTATACAGTTGCCGAACGCGAGACGCCGACGCCCGAAGCGCCCGCGGCCGCCACTGCTACGAGCGAGGCTCAGGACATCGCGCCAAAACCGGGTGCGGATTTCTTCGCAGTGTGCTGATCGCGACTGCGCCGATGAGGCCGGCCGACAAACGGCAGCCCGCGCCTGACGAACGGCATCGGCGCCGACAAACGGCGCGCTTGTTCCGACGAACAGCCTTCTGTTCGCAATGCGTGCGCATTTAGCATGGTTGCACAGGAGCAGCCATGTCGGAAGCCAAGCGCGACAACCATGCATTTCATCGTACGGCGGTGTTGAACCACGCCGGACAGACACGCACGCGCAACGTGCCACCGCAAAACTTTCGGCTCGACGCGCTGGATACTTTCGATGTGGCGTCGCCGTGGGGCAGCGCTGCGAAAGAAGGGCGCGATCCGTACAACGCCGTTGGAAATCGCGCCGCGACGGGGATCGGCAAGCGCTGAACGCGCTCCGTGACGCAGTTCCGCTTTGCGCGCAAACAGCGCTAAAACCGCAGTGATGTGACCGCTTCGGCAGTGCCGGAGTGCCTCCCCGGGGCATGGTGCATGCAGCTATGCACGGCCTTCGGACAGGAGCTGGCCCTTGCCAGTGACGCTTTCAACATTTGGGCGGCTCATCAAGACGGTCGTACCGCGCACCGACTGCGCCGCGCTGTTCGACCGGCAGGGCCAGGCCCAGTGGGTGTCGGGCAGTGCCGTGCCCGACGACCTGCACATTCTGGTCGCCGACCTGCTGGCGAGCGCCGATGAAGGCGGTTCTTCGTATGCGTTGCGTTGCGCGCTGAACGCGGCGGCGAGCTATGCGTTCACCATGCGCAATCCGCAGGGCGAACTGCTTGGCGCACTCGCGCTCGCGATCAAGGGGCCATTTCGTCGCGATGAATTGTTGCTGCCGCGCGTGCTGGAACAACGGCTCGGGCCGTTGCTTGTGGCCGGAGCGCGCGCCATCGCCGACCCAATCGAGCGCGCGCTGGCCAAGCTGGCCGCAAAAGTGCGCTGCGATGCCGCAGTCGTGTGCGTGCCGCGCCACGATTTCTTCCATTGCCATTCGGCGGCGGGTTCGCGCCTGCACAAGGTCGCGACACTGCGCAGCATCGCGACCGGCGAACTCGCGTGGCGCGCCGAAAGCGTCGGCGACACGCTGTATGTGAACAAGACTCGCGTCGATCCGAAGGAGGACGCGTTCCGCTTCATCAGCGTACCGCTCCGTCGCGGCGCAACAGTGTTCGGCGTGCTGGTGGTGTTCACGCACGAATCGCGTCCCGGCCATGAAGCCGTTGATCGTCGTGGGGTGGCGGAAGGCGCCGTGCGGCTGGCGAAGCTGCTCAATCCGGAGGGCGCCGGCGAGGCCTACTTCAACAGCCGCCGGTTGATCAATCGCACCGAGAGCGAAACGCCGCAGGTCGCGTAGAGCGCGAGCACCAGCACGTCGAGCCAGGGGTGCGCCATCGGCATGCCCAATGTAAGTCCGCGCGCCAGGTCGGTGCCATGCGTCAGCGGCAACACGGCGCCGATCGCCTGGATTACCGGTGGGAGCGCCGAGCGCGGGTAGAACACGCCCGACAGGAACATCATCGGCGTGATGACCAGCGTGAAATAGAAAATGAAGAACTCATAGGACTTCGCCAGCGAAGTCATGATCAATCCGAGGCCGGAAAACGCCAGCCCTATCAGCAGCACGACCGGCATGACGCTTAAGGGGCGCAACCCGTGCACGAGCCCGAGCAGGTACATCGCGATCAGCATCGCGGTGCCCGACAACGTGGCCTTCAGTGCGGCCCAGATCCATTCGCCGATGACGACATCGGCAGCGGTCATCGGCGCGTGGATGATGCCCTCCCAGGTGCGCTGCACCTTCAGGCGCGAGAATGCTGAGTACAGTGCCTCGAACGTGGCGCTGTTCATCGCGCTATAGCAGAGCATGCCGCCGGCGAGGAAGCTGATGTAGCGCATGCCGTTGATCGTCGGCATGAAGGCGCCCAAACCGAAGCCTAATCCCACCAGGTAGATCATCGGGTCAGCCATGTTGCCGAGCATCGAGGCGTACATGAGCTTGCGCCACACGAGGAAGTTGCGGCCCACGACGTGCAGGAAGCGCAAGTGGAAGCGTTCGATCAGCGGCTCAGTCACGGATGTCGCGCCCCGTGAGCTTGATGAACACGTCCTCGAGGTTCGCGGCGCGCGACAGCGCGCGCAATGATTCGTAGCCCCGGAGCGATTCGAGCAACGGTGCGGCCTCGCGGCAGTAGCAGAACGCGGTCTCGCCGGTGAGTTCCACGCGCTGCGCATGGCGCGGGGCGATGTCACGCGCGAAGTCGCGCACGCCGTCGCCGTAGATCTCGACGACGTGCGGTTCGATCTGGGTACTGATGAGCCTGCGCGGCGCATCTTCGGCGATCAGCGAGCCGCGATCCATGATCGCGACGCGATCGCAAAGCCGCTCGGCTTCGTCCATGAAATGAGTGGTCAGGATCAGCGTGCGCCCCGAGGCAGTCAGGCTCTTGAGCCGATCCCAGATCAGGTGCCGTGCCTGCGGGTCGAGCCCGGTGGTCGGTTCATCTAGAAAAATGATCTGCGGATCGTTCACCAGCGCGCGCGCCAGCGTCAGGCGCCGCTTCATGCCACCGGACAATGTGTCGAGGCGCGCGCCGGCCTTGTCTTCGAGCCCGGCGAACTCCAGCAGCCGCGGCACGCGCTCAAGCATCACGCGGCGGTCGATGCCGAAGTATCGGCCGTAAACGACGAGGTTCTCGGACACCGTGAAATCCGGGTCGAGATTGTCAAACTGCGGGCAAACACCGGTGCGTGCGCGCGCCTTGCGCGCGGCGGCGGGTACCGGCATGCCGGCGAGCGAGATCGTGCCGCCTTCGCTCCGTGTCAGGCCGAGGCAGCAGCGGAGGGTCGTCGTCTTGCCCGCGCCATTGGGTCCCAGCAGGCCAAAGCATTCACCGGCGGCGACGCTAAAGCTGACGCCTCGTACGACTTCTGTTCCCGAATAGGATTTGCGGAGTCCGCTGACCTGCAGCATGAGGCTGCTAGGGCCTGTTTACGCTTAGGACATCGATGCGGCCGCGCTCAAGTTTGTACAGGGCAAGGCGCGACGACCGATATGTACTGGATGTACACGAGGGAGGAGCAACGCCGCCCTGTACAAACTTGAGCCGGCCCGCCTGCAAAGATGCGCCAGCGTGTAATTGGACTGCAACGCCAGTACTGACGGGGGTTGCGCTCAAAATGCTTTCATACGGCGTT
>JBEPVS010000040.1:0-15058 GCA_041690875.1 Gammaproteobacteria bacterium | reverse complement strand
CAGCAGAAATGAAGTCCAAAACGGCAGGATGATGATCAGCAGCAGGATGCTCTGCGTGCTGCGTGAGGTGCGGGAGATGCCATAGGCCATCGGATACCCGACGAGCAGGCAGATCAGCGTGGAAAAGAACGCGGTTTTCAGGGAATATAAGTAGGAGAGGGCATACACCTTGTCCGTCAGCAGGTAGCGGTAATTATCCAGGTGCATCGCAAGGCGCAGGTGATGGTGCGCGTCCATCGACACGACGTCGGTGTACGGCGGCACGCGAATAGCCGTCTGCGCAAAACTAATGGTCAGCGCAAAGCCGAATGGAATCAGGAACAACACCAGCAGGAACAACATCGGCGGTGCGATGATCAGCCAGCGTCGGTGCCTGCCTTGATTCATGGGCCGCACCCCATGCCCGGTACCAGCGCTTGAGCGCGCGTCGCAAGCGACCGCGCCGCGCAGCGACCGCCGCGCCGCGCCATCGCCTGTCGGCCACGCGCCAGCGACAGCGATTGATCGACGCCTGCATTTCCGCGCTGCATATCTACGGACCGTCGCGCACGACGGTGGCCAGGGTCGTGGCCATCGCGAAGTTATCGCCGGGCATCGTGCGATTCTACTTCAAGTCCAAGGGCGCCATGCTGGTGGCGTCGTTGCGATTCCTCGCCACCGAATTCGAGCAGCTGGTGCTCGAACCGGTGGGAACCCTGCGTCACTCGCCGGTGCACGCACTGACGAAACTGGTCGAACTCTACCTCGATGCGGCGGTGGCCAGTACGCGCAAGGTTTCGGTCTGGTATGCATTTTGGGGCGAGGCCACCGCTCGCCAGGAATACCAGGATATCTGCGGCCAGAAGGACGACCGCTTCGCTGATCTCGTGCTCGAACTAGTCGAGCGCATGATCGAACGCAGCGGCCAGACGCAGCTCGATGCCGACGGCGTCTCGCTCGGCCTGATCGGCGTGCTGGAGGTGCTGTGGCAGGGCTTTGCATTCCAGGCGGAAGAAGACATTGATCGCGCCACCGCGCGGCAGCGCTGCATGGCGTACCTGTCGTCCGTGTTTCCCGGTCATTTTCCTGCACACGGCGCCACAGCCAACAGCGACGGCATGCCGCCGGAACGACGCTTTGCGGAGGAACGCGCGCGTTGTCATGCGACCGCCTGGCAGCTTGCAGGACATGCGGAGGAGCTGAACGCCCGCGGCGATTACCTGACCATCGAGCTGGCGACGTTGCGCGCGCTCGTCGTGCGCGATGCGGCTCGCTCGCGCGCGTTCGCGAACAGTTGCCCCAACCAGCCCCATGCGTTGGTGCTCGCTCGACGCGGCCGGCTCGCCGGTGCGATCAATTGTCCTTTGCATCGGCTTGGGTTCGCACTCGACGGCACGAGCGTCGATCCACAGTCGAGCTCCGAACTTGTGCCGCTCGAACTGGCGACCGCAGGCGGGTTGCTGTTCGTCGCGGCCGCCGGCACAGAGGGTGCAACGACGGCCGACGTTACGCCCCTAGCGCCGCGAATCAGCAGCAGTGAGAGCGCGCGGGCCATCCAGGAATCGGCCGATTTCACGGAGCATGAAGTGCCCGCAGATTGGAAACTCGCTGTCGAGCAGCTGCTGCTGCACCGCATGCCCGAGCACGACGCGCGCGGCGGCCTCCAGGATTTTGCCGCGCCCCAGCTGAAGGTCGATCTGTCGAGCCAGCAGTTGCGATGGCACGCGATGCCGGCCGGCGCGCCCGCTGAGCCGTGGCGCCGAACCTACCTATGGCCCAACATCCTGCTGGAGTGGCGTCCGGATGGGATCAGCGCGATCCAGATCCTACCGTTGGCGGCGGGTCACAGCCGCTGGCAATGCTTCGAATACCGGTACCGCGATGCCGATGCACGCATGGAGGAGCGTGGTTCCGGCCTTCCAGGCCGCCGCGCCCAGGCTTTGCGGCTGGACATCGATCTCGCCTCGTCGACGCAGCGCGGATTGGCAGCGCCCGGCTATCGCGCGAACCAGTACGGCAGCGTGCCCGAGGCCGTCGCGGCCTTCAGGCAATTGCTCGCCGCGCACCTCGCTCTGGCCTAGGGCGTCTTCTCGACCTTGGCCGCCGCCATCAGGCTGTCTTCGTACGCCTTGAATTTCTTCGCCTGGACGATCTGCTCGATCTTTTCCTTCGCGGCTTCGAAGGTCGGCGGCGTAATCGCGCGCGTGTCATCGAGGCGGATGACATGCCAGCCGAATTCAGTCTGCACCGGCGCGCTCGTCGTCTCGCCTTTCTTCAGCGAGGCGACTGCATCGACGAATGGCTTGACCATGTTGTTCGGCCCGAACCAGCCCAGGTCGCCCCCGTTGGTGCGCGAGTTATCGAGCGACTTGTCGGCGGCGAGCTTTTCGAACTTCGCGCCTTTCTTCAGGTCCGCAATGATCGCTTCCGCCTCTTCGCGCGTCTTCACGAGAATATGGCGCGCCTTGTACTGCGTCTTCGGCATGGCCGCGACCTGCGAGTCATATTCGGTCTTAAGCTCGGCATCGGTCGGCTTGCGATCTTTCAGGTAGTTCGCCATCGAAGCGCGCTCGAGCACCTGCAGGCGCATCATCGCCAACGATTGCGGCGCGTCGCCCTGTTTATCGAGTCCCTCCTTCTCGGCCTGCTGCGCCACGACTTCGGCGCGGATCAGCGTATCGAGCAGTTGCGAGCGCTGCTCGCCGGTCAGCTCGGCCGGCTGCTTGCCCGCGACGGTCTGCGCAAAGAAATCAAACTGCACGCTCGGCAAGGGCTTGCCGTTGACGGTCGCGACGGTCTTGCCAGCGGCTTCGTTGCCCGGTGGCTGACTTGCCTTTGGCGTGCAGGCCGCCAGTAGCGTGAGCCCGGCAATGGCCGTGAGGGTAAAAACTTTCATATTACTTCTCATAGAGTTACAACGATAAATTAAGAAACTTCTTCAGGCGCCTTCGTATTGAGCACTAGCGCGTGGATGTCGGTATCCAGCAGCGACGCCAACGCTTCGTGTACCAGCCGGTGGCGCTGCACCCGCGACTTTCCGGAAAAAAGCTCAGACACGATCAGCATCTTAAAGTGCCCCTTGCCGCCGCCGCCGGCATGGCCGACATGTGAGGCGCTGTCATCGCGGATCGTAAGCGTCACAGGGCGGAGCGCATCCTGCACCACCGTACGGATTCGTTCAACCCGGTCGCTGGGCGGTGACACATGCTTCATGAGCTTGAATCCTTGCTCGCGACGTGGTCGCGGTGGAGCCACAGGGCCTGGCCCATCGCGAGCAACGCCAGCGCGATCGTCAGTCCAAATCCCTTGAAGTACACCCAGGCCTGTTCGCTCGCGACCCGCACCACGTAAAGGTTAAGTGCGCCCAGCAACGCGTACGCGACCACCCACACGAGATTGATGCGCAGCCAACGCTCGCGCGACACGCTGACGCCCGGGGGAAGCGCTTGTTCGAGCATGCGCTGCGCGAGTGGCATGCGGCCGATCCACTGACTGCCGAGGAAGGCGAGCGCGAGCAGCCACAGCAGCAACGTCGGCTTCACCTTGAGAAAACGCGGATCGTGGAACAGCAGAGTCGCGCCGCCGAACACCAGCACCAGCACGG
Source organism: Gammaproteobacteria bacterium (assembly GCA_041690875.1). Classification (GTDB taxonomy): domain Bacteria; phylum Pseudomonadota; class Gammaproteobacteria; order Steroidobacterales; family Steroidobacteraceae; genus FEN-1191. The sequence continues at coordinate 11,475 of JBEPVS010000040.1, read as the reverse complement.
TGCTCAGCGCATGCATTCCGGATACGCGGCGCACGCGCACGTAGTCGACCAGCGCCAATAACAACATCGAGGCCATCAATGCGATGGTCGCCACGTAGATACCGCCCAGCTTGTAGCAGAGCATGAATGCCGCCAGCGGCAGGAAATTGAGCAGGGCTTGCATGCGGAACGCGAATCCTTGCGGCCTGGCGGCGATGGTGCAATCGGGCCGCGTATATTAGCCGCTTGAGCCAGTATTTCGAATTGCATCCGCAGAACCCGCAGTTGCGCCTCATCCGGCAGGCCGTGCAGATATTGCGCAAGGGCGGGCTGATCGCGTATCCCACCGACAGCTGCTACGCCCTCGGTTGCCACATCGGCGACGCCGCTGCGCTCGAGCGTATCCGCCGGCTGCGCCAGGCCGACAAGCACCATCACTTCACGCTGGTTTGCCGCGACCTCGCCGAAATCGCGCGTTACGCGCGCGTCGATACCTGGCAGTTTCGGCTGCTGAAATCGGCAACACCGGGACCCTTCACCTTCCTGCTGCCGGCAACGCGCGAAACGCCGCGCCGGCTGCAGCATCCGCAGCGTCGCACGATCGGCATCCGGGTGCCGGACCATCCGGTGGCACATGCGCTGCTCGCCGAGCTCGGTGAGCCGTTGATGAGCTCGACGCTGCTGCTGCCCGGCGAGGACATTCCGCTGAACGACGGCCGTGAAATCCGCGCCCGGCTCGAGCACCAGATCGACGCCGTGCTCGATGCGGGCAGCTGTGGCCTGACCCCGACCACCGTGGTCGACCTGGCGGTTTCGCCCCCGGTCATCCTGCGCCAGGGACGCGGCCAATTGCCTGGATTTGCATCGCACGGCGGCTGAGACGGCCACGGCGCCGGCCCGTATAATGCCGGCGGATGAGTTCTGCTCCGCAAGCCCGGCGCGTGCTATCCGGTATGCGCCCGACCGGCCAGTTGCACCTGGGCAATTACCACGGCGCGCTGCGCAACTGGGTCGACCTGCAATACCAGTACGAGTGCTACTTCTTCGTCGCCGACTGGCATGCGCTGACGACCGATTACGACAACACGGCCGACCTGCAGAACTTGATCCACGAGATGGTCATCGACTGGCTGGCGGCGGGACTGAATCCGGGCGTCGCCACGTTATTCGTGCAATCGCACGTGCCCGAGCACGCCGAACTGCACCTGCTGCTGTCGATGATCACGCCGCTGGGCTGGCTCGAGCGCGTGCCCAGCTTCAAGGACCAGCAGGATCAGCTGCGCGAGAAAGACCTCGCGACCTATGGTTTCCTCGGTTATCCGTTGCTGCAGGCATCCGACATTTTGATTTACCGGCCTTCGTTCGTGCCGGTGGGCGAGGACCAGGTTGCGCATGTGGAGTTCACGCGCGAGGTCGCGCGTCGATTCAACAACCTGTATGGCCAGGAACCGGATTTCGAGGCCAAGGCGGAGCGTGCTATCAAGGAGCTCGGCGGCCGCAACATCACGCTGTACCGGCAGCTGCGCAAGCAGTTCCAGGAAAAGGGCGATCCGGCCGCGCTCGAACGCGCGCGCACGCTCGTCACGGGCAACACGCGCATCACGGTCGCCGACCGCGAGCGGCTGCTCGGTTACCTCGAGGGGACCAGCGTCAGCATCCTGACCGAGCCGCAGGTGCTGCTGACGGCTGCGCCAAAGGTGCCAGGACTCGATGGGCGCAAGATGTCCAAGTCCTACGGCAACACGATCGGCCTGCGCGAAGATCCGGACAGCGTGACGCGCAAGCTCAAGGCGATGCAGACGGATCCGGCGCGCGTGCGCCGCACGGATCCGGGCGATCCGGACAAGTGCCCGGTGTTCGATTTGCATCGCATCTACTCCGATGAGAAAACGCAGCAATGGGCAGCCGCGGGCTGCCGCAGCGCCGGCATCGGCTGCCTCGAGTGCAAGCAGCCGCTGATCGAGAAGGTGGTGGCCGAAGTGACCGGCATGCGGGAACGTGCAAAGGACTTCCAGGATCACCCCGATCTGGTCAAGAATCTGGTTGCGGAAGGCGCCGAGAAGGCGCGCGAGTCCGCGCGGCACACGCTCGATGACGTGCGCCGAGCCATGCACCTGAGAAACGAATGACCAAGCCTGACCTGAAAGTCGTCGTCTCGAACCCGCCGCCCCCGGTGGTGATGCCAGTTGTGCCGGAGCAAGGCGAAATGCCGTTCGCGATCGTCAACGGCGAGCCGATCACGCACATGCCGCGCGACCTGTACATCCCGCCGCAGGCGCTGGAGGTTTTCCTCGAAGCTTTCGAGGGACCGCTCGACCTGCTGCTGTACCTGATCCGGCGCCAGAACCTCGATGTGCTCGACATCCCGATCGCGGAGATCACGCGCCAGTACATGCGCTACATCGAGCTCATGCAGGATCTCCAGCTCGAGCTGGCCGGCGAGTACCTGGTCATGGCTGCGACGCTGGCGGAGATCAAATCGCGCATGCTGCTGCCAAGGCCCGCGAGCGCGGGAGACGGCGAGGAGGATCCGCGCGCCGAGCTGGTGCGCCGCCTGCAGGAATACGAGCGCTTCAAGCGCGCCGCGGCCGACGTCGATGTGCTGACGCGGCTCGAGCGCGACGTGTTCCAGGCGAGCGCGGATTTGCGCGACCGGCCGGCCACTCGCGTGCTGCCCCAGGTGACGCTGCGCGAAATGCTGTTGGCGTTTCGCGACGTGGCGACACGCTCACAGATGTTCGCGCATCATCACGTACAGCGCGAACCGCTGTCGGTGCGCGAGCGCATGAGCAATGTGCTGGCGGCGCTGGAGCAGGGCGATTTCGTCGACTTCGTGCGCCTGTTCGCGCCCGAGGAAGGACGCATGGGCGTGACGGTAACCTTCGTCGCGCTCCTCGAATTGCTGCGCGAAGGGCTGATCGAAATCGTGCAGACCGAAGCGCTGGCGCCTCTGCACGTGCGGCGCGCGCCGCCAGTGCATACACTACAACTCGTACCCGGGATCCCGAGCAGCACATGAACGAGCAATACCTTCGCAACGTTGTCGAAGCCGGGCTGTTGGCCGGCGGCCGTTCGCTTAACCTCGATGAGCTTGCCGCGCTGTTCGGTGAAAACGACCGCCCGAGCCACGCGGAAATCCGCGCCTGTCTCGCGCAACTCGAACAGGAATACGCCTCGCGCGCACTCGAATTGAAGGAAACCGCCAGCGGCGTGCGCATCCAGGTGCGGCGCGATTTCGCCACCGAGGTGTCTCGCCTGTGGCCCGAGCGGCCGCGCCGTTACTCGCGCGCACTGCTCGAGACGGTCGCGTTGATCGCCTACCGCCAGCCGATCACGCGCGCGGAAATCGAGGCGGTGCGCGGCGTGGCTGTGAACCCCGACATCACGCGCACGCTGTTCGAGCGCAACTGGATCCGCGTCGTCGGCCACCGCGAGCTGCCAGGCCGTCCGGAACTGCTCGGTACCACGCGCGAATTCCTCGACTACTTCGGCTTGCGCAGCGTCGGTGAACTGCCACCGCTGGCCGAATTGCGTGGGCTCGATGAAATCGATCCGCAACTCGCCTTGCCGGTTGGGCCGGATGCCGAGGCAGCGGAAAGCGCCGGCCCCGTGATCGATGCCGCTGCGTTGCCAGGCGATGACGGCTTCGACGCGGACGACGATCTGCAGCACGAACAGCCGCTTTTGACTGCTGCGCCGGGGCTGGTCGCGGCCGGCCCCGCCTTCGAAGACTAGAATCCGATGGCGCACGCGAGCGAGGCTGAGCGCCTGCAAAAGGTGCTGTCGCGACTCGGCGTGGCGTCACGTCGGGAAGCCGAGCAATGGATCCGCGCCGGCCGCCTGTCAATCAACGGTCGCGCCGCCATTCTCGGCGACAAGGTCAGCCACGAAGACCAGCTGCGGCTCGACGGCCGGCTGATCCGACAGGCGCATGCCGGTAGCGCCAAACCGGTACTGCTGTGCCATCGTTCGCCCGGTATCGCGCTGCTGCCGAAGGCCGATGGATCGGAATCGGTCGCGAGCCGCCTGCCGAAACGAAAAGGCCAGCGCTTCATGAGCATCAGCCCGCTGCCGCAAGTGGATGGCGGACTCGAGTTGCTGTGCGCCGATGGTGACGTGGCTGCGCGCCTACAGCGCGCGATGCGTTCGCAGGCGATGGATTACAGCCTGCGCGTGCGCGGCGAGCTGAGCGATGAACAGCAGCAGGCGATCAGACTCGGGCTGCTCGATCGCGGCAGCGCACTGAAAATTATTTCGATCCGCGAAGCCGGCGGCGCCGGCAGCAATCGCTGGTACCAGATCGATACACTGGGTGCGAGCGGCAACGATCTGCGCCAGCTGCTCGAGCGACAGGGCGTCACGGTCAGCCGGCTGATGCGCATCCGCGTCGGTTCGCTCAAACTCGAGCGCTCGCTGGCGCGCGGGCGATCGCGCGAGCTCACGGCGGAAGAGTTGAACGGGTTGCTCAACCCTGCGGCGCCGGCGGAAACACCGGCCGCGGCGCCTGGCAGTTGATGCTGGCCCCGGTGACGCCGCGGCTGTCCGGGCCCAGCAGCCAAAGGTAGGGCGGCAAGATCGACTCGGGCTCCGTCGGCGCGGCGGGGTCTTCGCCTGGATACGCCTGCCGCCGCATGCGAGTGCGCGTCGGTCCGGGATTGACGGCGTTGACGCGCACGTTCGAATTGCCGCTGAGCTCATCGCTCAGCACCTGGCTCAGTCCCTCGACCCCAAATTTCGACACGGCGTAGGCGCCCCAGTTGGCGCGGCCGCGCCGCCCGACGCTGCTGGATGTAAAGATCACCGACGCATCCGCTGAGGCGCGCAATGCGGGCAAGAGCACTTGCGTCAGCGCAAATGCCGCGGTCAGGTTCACGTGCAGCACTCGAACCCAGCTGCGCATGTCCGCATGTTCCAGCGGCGACAGCGTGCCAAGGATCGCTGCGTTATGCACCAACCCATCGAGACGCCCGAACCGCTGCTGCAACGCAGTTGCCACGCGTTCATAGTCGGGAGCCAACGAATTTTCAAGGTCGAGCTGGGCGATGCAGGCGCGATCGCCCGCGCCTTCGGCGTCCGCGGCGCCGCTCGCACCCAGCGCGGCAATTTCCGCGTGCACCGCTTCGAGCCGCTTGAGGTTGCGGCCGATCAGCACGACCTCCGCGCCCAGCGTCGCCGACGCGAGGGACAGCGCGCGGCCGATGCCGTCGCTGGCGCCGGTGATCGCGATGACGCGGCCGCGAAGCAGCTCGGGCGGCGGCAAGTATTGGCGTAAGGCGGTTTCCTCGAGCATCGATCGTCCAGGCGGGTTACTGCGGCATCGGCGGTTCAGTGGGCGGCTCGGCGCGTGCGTCGGCCCGCGCTTCCCCAGGAGGCTGGTCATCCGGATGCAGGTTGACCACGCGTACGAGGCGATCGAGCGGTTCGACCGCGGGCAATGCTTCGCCGCTGACTGCGCCGAGCTCCGTGAATTTGCGCGCCTGCGGCAGCACCTGGCGTTCAAGCGAGCCGATTGCACTGTTGTACGCGTCCACCGCGCTGCTGAGACGCTGCCCGGCGCGGTCGACGTGACCGACGAAAACGCCGAGGCGACGGTGCAAATCCTGCCCGAGCTCGAGGATGCGCTCTGCATGTTCCGTGACAACGGCCTGCCGCCAGCCATAGGCCACGGCCTTGAACAATGCGATGAGCGTGGACGGAGTTGCGAGCACGATGCCCTGGCGCAATGCGTTTTCCAGCAGATCCGGTCGCTCGGTCAGCGCGGCGCTGAGAAACTGGTCGCCGGGCAGGAACAGCACGGCGAATTCCGGGCTTTTCTTGAACTGGTTCCAGTAGGCCTTGCTTGCAAGCTCGCGCACGCGTGCCTCGAGTTGCTGCGCGTGCCGCGCCAGCGCCGCCGCGCGCGCTTCATCGGTCGGCGCCTCGATCGCATCGAGGTAAGCGTCGAGCGGGGTCTTCGCATCGACCACGAGATCGCGTCCTTCCGGCATGCGCACGATGAGGTCAGGTCGCAGCAGCCCTTCGGCGCCGGAAACGCTGGCCTGTTCGGTAAAATCGCAATGTCCCGACATGCCCGCGACTTCGACGACGCGGCGCAGCGTCAACTCACCCCAGCGGCCGCGCACTTCGGGACGGCGCAGCGCGCCGACGAGGTTGCGCGTTTCGCGCTGCAATGCGCCCTGGCCCAACGTGAGCTGTTCGATCTGCGTGCGCAGAGTAGTGAAAGCATCGCGGCGCTCGCGCTCGATTCCGGCGAGTTGCTGCTCGGTCTTCTCGAGCGCCTTGGAAATCGGCTCGACCAGGTGCGCAAGCGCGGTCTCGCGCTCCTTCAAGGCGGCCTGCGCGCTGGCCTGTTCGCGCGCGAACGATTCGCGCGCCAGCTTCAGGAACATGTCGGAGTTGTCGCGCAGCGCGCCGCTGGCCAGTTCGGCAAAGCTCGCGCGCAAGCGCGCTTCCGTGTCGGCGGCCATCGGTTGTTGCCGGCGCGAAAGCCACCACACGAGCAGCAGCGCCATGGCGGCACCGATGAGCAGGCCCAGCGTCAGCAGGATCCAGTTGGCGGTCATCCGTTCACCGTCTCCTGTTCGAGACGCATCCACGGCAGCAGATCGCGCGGATGTTCGAGCCACCCGGCAACCGGCCATGTATCGGGTTCTTCGCTTGCATTGAGGTATCCGTAACGCGCGCCGAGCGGCACCATGCCCGCCGCGCGCGCGGCCTGTACATCGCGCAATGCATCACCGACGTAGACGCAATCGGCGGCCGGCATGCCGATGCGTTTTGCGGCCAGCAGCAGCGGATCAGGATGGGGTTTGCGCACCGCGAGCGTGTCGCCGCTCACGACGCAGGCGGCGCGGGCTAGCAATCCCAGTTCATCGAGCAGCGGTTCGGTGAGCCACGCAGCCTTGTTCGTGATGATGCCCCAGGGAATCGACTGGGATTCCAGTGTCGCCAGCACGGCATCGAACCCCGGAAACAGTTTCGTGTGCACCGCCAACGCTGCGCCGTAGTGCACGAGAAAGCGCTGCCGCAGCGCTTCGAACTCGGCGCTACTGCGTTCGATCTCGGGAAAGCCGGTATGCACGACGGCGATCGCGCCCGTGGAGACATGCGGGCGAAGGGTTGCCAGCGGCAGCGGCTCGCGTCCTTCCTCCACCAGCAGCACGTTGAGCGCCGCGGCCAGATCAGGTGCGGTATCGAGGAGCGTGCCATCGAGATCGAACAGCGCCGCACGCGCCCGCACCGGCGAGCTCAAGCGCGCTCCGCGGGCAAGGAAAAATGCGCCAGGTAATTCATGTTGACGCGCGATCCCAGGTGAGCGCGGCGCGTGAACGGGTTGTAGTCGAGTCCGGCGAGTTCGCGCAGCTCCAAGCCGGCCGCGCGCGCCGCACGCGCAAGCTCGGCGGGACGAATCAACCTCGCGTACTCATGCGTGCCGCGCGGCACGAGGCCCAGCACGTACTCGGCCGCGACGATCGCGCCGAAGAACGATTGCGGTGTTCGATTGATCGTCGAGATGAACAACGACCCTCCCGGAAGCAGCAGCCGGGCGAGATCGGCCACGAGCGCGGGTGGGTCGGGCACGTGTTCCACAAGCTCCATGCAGCAAACCGCAGCGAAAGCCGCCGGGCTCTCCGCGGCCAGCGCCGCAGCGGATTGTTCGCGATAGTCAATGGGCAGCTTCATTTCGATGGAATGGAGATGCGCCACCGAGATCATTGCGGGCGCGAGGTCAATGCCGGTCACGCGCGCGCCTTCCGCGGCCAGTGACTCGCACAGCAGTCCGCCACCGCATCCGACATCCGCGACGCGGGCGCCACTCAAAGTCACGCGCGCCGACACGAACGCGGCGCGTACCGGATTGAGGCTGTGCAGCGTGTGGAGCGGGCCCGCACTGTCCCAATATTGGTGCGCCAGCCCCTCAAATTTAGCCAGTTCGCTTAAGTCCAGGTTTGTTGCCGCGCCCATCGTTCGCAGTATAGCGACTGCCCTGTGAAGGTGCCGTTCCGGGCTCGCCGGGGGTGCTCGGTGTGTTAGACTTTCACGGCTAAAAACATCGGGTTACTCATGACGGACATCGCTCGCGAAATCCTGCCGGTCAACCTCGAAGACGAGATGCGCCAGTCGTATCTCGACTACGCGATGAGCGTTATCGTCGGCCGCGCGCTGCCCGACGTGCGCGACGGTTTGAAGCCGGTACACCGGCGCGTGCTGCACGCGATGCGCGAGCTCGGCAACGACCACAACAAGCCCTACAAGAAATCGGCGCGCGTCGTCGGCGACGTAATCGGCAAGTACCATCCGCACGGCGACACGGCCGTGTACGACACGATCGTGCGCATGGCGCAGCACTTCTCGATGCGCTACATCCTGGTCGACGGCCAGGGCAATTTCGGCTCGGTCGACGGCGATGCGCCGGCCGCTATGCGCTATACCGAAGTGCGCATGTCGAAGCTCGCGCACGAGCTGTTGGCCGACATCGACAAGGAAACAGTCGATTTCGTCCCGAACTACGACGAGTCGGAAACCGAACCCTCGGTCATGCCGACACGCGTCCCGAACCTGCTGGTCAACGGCTCATCCGGCATCGCCGTCGGCATGGCGACCAATATTCCGCCACACAATCTCAATGAGATCGTCACCGCCTGCCTCGCGCTGCTCGATGATCCGTCGATTTCGCTGGCCGGATTGATGCAGATCGTGCCGGGACCCGATTTTCCGACCGGAGGCATCATCAACGGCGCGCAGGAAATCGCGACTGCCTACAAGACCGGCCGTGGGCGATTGTCGATTCGCGCGCGCGCCGGCATCGAGGACATCGACGGCAAGAACGGCCGCCAGGCCATCGTCGTCACCGAACTGCCGTACCAGGTCAACAAGGCGCGCCTCATCGAACGCATCGCCGACCTGGTGCGCGAGAAATTGCTCGACGGCATCGCGCAGGATGGCCTGCGCGACGAGTCGGACAAGGACGGCATGCGCATCGTCGTCGAGCTCAAGCGCGGCGAAGTCGCCGAGATTGTACTCAACAATCTGTACGCGCAGACGCCGATGGAAACGGTGTTCGGCATCAACATGGTGGCGCTGCAGGATGGGCAACCGCGGCTCATGGGCCTGCGCGACCTGCTCGAGGCGTTCCTGCGTCATCGGCGCGAGGTCGTCACGCGCCGCACCGTGTTCGAGCTGCGCAAGGCGCGCGAACGTGCGCATGTGCTGGAAGGGCTTGCGGTCGCGCTCGCCAACATCGATGAGATCATCGCGCTGATCAAGGCCTCGCCGACACCGGCCGAAGCGCGCATGGCGCTGATGGCGCGCGACTGGAAGCCGGGTGCGGTGGCCGCAATGCTCGAGCGGGCGGGTCCGACCGCGACACGGCCTGATGACCTTGCGGATGGATTCGGCTTGCATCCCGGCGGATACCGACTGAGCGAGGTGCAGGCGCAGGCGATTCTCGACATGCGGCTGCACCGGCTCACGGGGCTGGAGCAGGACAAGATCGTCGCCGAGTATCGCGAGCTGCTTGATCGCGTAATCGACCTGTCGGAGATCCTGGCTGTGCCGGCGCGGTTGACGATTGTCGTGCGCGCCGAGCTGGTCGAGATCCGCGACAATTACGGGGACGCGCGTCGCACCGAGATCAGCCGCGATCACCTGAACCTGTCGACCGAAGACCTGATCGAACCGCAGGATGTCGTCGTCACACTCTCGCACACGGGCTACGCGAAGGCGCAACCGGTCTCCGACTACCAGGCGCAACGCCGCGGCGGGCGCGGCAAATCGGCGACGGCAGTGCGTGATGAAGACTTCATCGAAAAATTCTTCATTGCGCACACGCACGACACGTTGCTGTGCTTTTCGAACCGCGGCAAGGTGTACTGGCTGCGCGTGTTCGAATTGCCGCAGGCCGGACGCGGTTCGCGCGGCAAGCCGATCGTCAACCTTTTGCCGCTCGAAGAGGGCGAGAAGATCAACGCGCTGCTGCCGGTCAAGCAGTTCGACGAGCAGCACTACGTGTTCATGGCCACCAGCCTCGGCACCGTCAAGAAGACGCCGCTTGCGGCATTTTCTCGGCCGCGCGCATCCGGCATCATCGCGGTCGATTTGAACGACGACGATCGTCTGGTCGGCGTCGCGCTGACCGACGGCACGCGCGAGATCCTGCTGTGCACCAGCGGCGGCAAGGCAATTCGCTTCCACGAAGGCGAAGTGCGGCCGATGGGCCGCGATGCCGCCGGTGTGCGTGGTGTGCGCCTGGGTGGCGGCCAGCGCCTGATCGCGCTGATTGCGCTCGGTGAAGGCCACATCCTGACAGCCTCGGAGTTCGGCTACGGCAAGTTGACGCCGCTCGATGATTTCCCCGCACACAATCGTGGCGGCCAGGGTGTTATTGCCTTGCAGACCACTGAGCGCAACGGCAACACGGTCGCGGCACTCCAGGTGGCGCCGGCCCATGAACTGATGCTGGTCAGCTCCACCGGGACACTCGTGCGAACACCGGTCACTGACATCTCCATTGTTGGCCGCAACACGCAGGGCGTGCGCCTGATCCGCCTGGCCGAAGGCGAGCGCCTGACCGGCATCGAGCGCGTCGAGGGTCTCGAGAACGGCGAGGGCGAGGAAGGCAATGATGCCGCCGGAGCCGACGCCGCGCCGGCCGGCGAGGGCAGCAGCCCGACCGGCGCCTCCGACTAGTTTCGGCCGGACCGTGGGCGTCTACAATTTTTCACCCGGCCCCGCCGTGCTGCCTCGCGAAGTGCTCGAGCAGGCGCGCGATGAACTGCTGGATTGGAACGGCGGTGGCATGTCCGTCATGGAAGTCAGCCACCGCGGCAAGGCCTTCGTGGCCTGCGCTGCGCAGGCCGAGGCGGACCTGCGCGAGCTGCTCTCGATCCCGGCCGGCTACAAGGTCTTGTTCATGCAGGGCGGAGCGACGCTGCAGTTCGCTGCGCTTGCACTGAACCTCACCACTCCCGACAGCATCGCGGACTACGTCGTCACCGGCCATTGGTCGAAGAAGGCGAGCACCGAGGCGCCGCGGTTCTGCGGGGTGAACATCGCAGCGGATGGCGCCGCGACCCAGTACTGCGATATCCCAGCGCAATCGGGTTGGCGGCTCACGCCGAACGCGGCGTATCTGCACTACACCCCAAACGAAACGATTGGGGGCGTTGAGTTCCCGTTCGTGCCGGAGGCACCCGCGCCGCTGGTCGCCGACATGTCTTCAACGATCCTGTCGCGACCCATTGACGTCAGCCGCTTCGGGCTGATCTACGCCGGCGCGCAGAAGAACATCGGCCCGGCCGGCTTGTGCGTTGTCATCGTGCGAGACGATCTGCTCGGCCGCGCACGCAGCGGCACGCCTTTGGTGCTCGATTACAAGCTGGTCGCCGACGACTTGTTGCGCCGCGCGTTACGGCACCAGGGAGCCAGCGATGAGCTCGCGCCCCTCGACGATTCGCTCGCCGACCAGCCGATACACCTCGTCTAGGGGCACCGGAT